>NZ_JBPXMR010000020.1:0-66540 GCF_053470425.1 Azospirillum terrae
GAACTGAATGATGGAAAGACCCGCCGGAACAACGGCGTGAAGATCGAAGGGCAATGGCTACATGGCGGCTGGAGAGTGCGACTTCCTTCTATGTGTGGATGCCGCTACGCGCCGGCACCCCCGTTTGCACCAGAAGTGCGGAAGAACCCCTGATTGTCGCGCTCTCCATCCTGATTGTCGCGCCATAGGTTCATAGCCAAGGCGGCAAGACAGCGATCGTCGTGAAACGGATGTGCCGGATGGGGAGCCATGAGCGCCCAGCAGCCTTAGCTGCCAAGCACATTCCGCTCACTATTTGTCAGGACCACAGCCGCAGAACTCAAGCGGGATCTGCTGGGTGCAGCCCAGGTGCCGTGGTATGTGGCTTCGCAAAGGCGCGCAGTCGGGCGGTCGCGCTGGAGAGCCGCAACACCTCACTGATCCGAGCCGCCATCCTGGAGAAAATTCTGCATGGCTATTCGGAGCAACATCAATCAGGTTGGCAATGGCGCAATCCAGAGATGGCCCTGGTAACAGCGACTTCGAGGAACTCAGGCTACGTGGCGAGTTGGGATAATGTCCGACCTTTGCTTCGCACACGTGCACCCACCTGGAATTTGGGAACACCGGACACCGATGGCTAGAACAGGCCGATTTTCATGATCTCTATGCCGACCGTTACGATCATCACCCCGTCGTACAACCAGGCGGCCTTTCTGCCGGCGACGTTGGCCTCTGTTTCCGCGCAGTCCTATCCTTTCATCGAACATCTCGTCCGCGACGGCGGCTCGACGGACGGCAGCCAGGCGATCCTAGCGGCAATGGTGCCGCCGCCGCCCCGCCGGTTCGACTGGCGCTCCGAAAGGGATGGGGGGCAAGCCGCGGCAATCAATCAGGCCATTCAGGAATCGGCCGGACAGGTCATCGCCTGGGTGAACTCCGACGACCTGCTGACACCAGGGGCCGTCGAACGCGCGGTGGCACATTTCAAGGCCCACCCCAATCACCTGATGGTGTACGGGCGCGCCCGCTGGATTGACGAGACAGGCGCCCCCATCGACTGGTACCCCACCCTGCCTCCGGGACCGGCGGAGCATTTCCGCGACGGTTGCTTCATCTGTCAGCCCACGGTGTTCCTGCGCCGCGAGGCCTTTGCGGAGGTTGGCCTGCTCGACGCGTCGCTGTTCGCATCGCACGACTTCGAGTTTTGGATCCGGCTGTTTAAGGCGGCGCGGACCCGTATCGGTTTCATCAATGCAGAGCAGGCGCAATCCCGCCTGCACGCGGCCACCAAAACGCTGTCTGGGTGGGACAGGGCGGCAATCGAGTCCATGGCCGTAGTGCACCGGCATTTCGGCGGCGCACCCGCCCATTGGCTCCTCAGTGCGGCGACGGAGTGCTTCAACCGGCATCCCGGAGGCGCCGATGGCGAAAGCCGCCCCCATGCCCTCAGCTTTCTTCGTCGGGCGTTGCCCCTGCTCGACCGGGAAGAGGCCGCTGTGGCGATGCGCCACCTCCGCCACGACCGGCGCCTCCGGGCGTCCGGACCGGGTGTAGCCGTCGAGATCGGTCCCGACGGTTGGGCCGGACGCGGGACAGCCATCCGGGTCCGCCGGAACGGGCATCACTCTCTCATCCTGCACGGCCAGCACGCACATCCGCGCGCGGCCCCTGAGACGCTAACGCTGCGCAGCGGCATGCAGGTGCTCGACCACCTCGATCTGACCGGTAACGGGCCGTTCGCCTGGCGCATTCCGTTGCCTTCCGGCGTGGCGGGCGGAACCCTGGAATGCTTCGATCTGGTGGCGCAGAACACGTTCGTTCCAGCCGCGATCGAGGCGGGGTCGTCGGATTGCCGGGAGTTGTCCGTGCTCATCGACACGGCGCGTCTCGAATAGGGTCGGCGGTTCCACGGTGCACGGAGGAACCCTTCGCCCTTCTCACGGGTCCAGCGCCCACATCCCATGCTGACGCATGGTCGTCCTCTTTCCCTCCGCGTCCTTGGGGGAGAGGGGGTGCGAGACCAGGGCCTTTTCCCCGGCCATGGGCAGGCGTTGGAATGCGTGATGCGGCAGGAGCGCAAGGCGCAGATTCAACCCGGCGCAGTGCCCCTGAATGGTGTTGCGGTAACCGGTGAACTCCCGGCCGCCATAGTTCAGTGTGTAGCTGGATGCATAGTCCTTGTCCCACCGCACGCCGGCTTCCCGGAGTATGCGGTTGACGACCGCTTGGTCGCTGTTCTCCCGCGCCGCGCCGACGCCGACTCGGGCGAAGAAGTCGGCCGTCGCCACCCCCGCCCGCGCTCCAAACAGCCCGCAGCACAGGACAAAGCCCCAATCCGCCTGCACGTCCGGTGGCCAGATAGTGCCCTGGGAGAACACTAAGTCAAAATCGTCGAAGGTGAAATACTCGTCGATCCCGTATTCCAGCCAGACCGCATCCACATCGGAGTGGATGAAATCGATGCCACTTTCCGCGAGGAACTGTAGGACGCGCACGCGCTGGACGATCAGGCTGCCGTATGTGCCGTCATAGGAGCAATGGGCCACTTGGACGCCCGCGCCACGCAGGTCGTGCATCAGGGCTTCGTCCATCGCCACTATCAGGAAATTTGCCACCCCCACGGCTCTGGCGTGATAGATCCAATTCCTCAGCACATCGCGGTAGGAATAGTTGGCAAAGACGATGATGAGCGGCCGCCTCGGTCTTCGTTCAGCGGCAGCACCGAGCATGATTTCATAACGAAGTGTGCTGGTCAGCATTGAACCTTGTCTTTTTTTAAAGGTTATCCAACCGTCAACTCAGTGTCAACAAGGAGGCACACGACCGAGGACGCCTGGGGTTCCCCTTGGGCGTGGGCGCGATCCTTGCGCCAGTCTGGACATTCAGATGACACCCCGGCATTGATAGAGGAAAGTCAATGTTTTGCAGGATACAGTCGATGATAGTCTGGCTGGCCTCCTATCCTCGGTCGGGCAACACCCTGACACGCACCATGCTAAACCGTACGTTCGGGATGGAAACCTATTCCGAGTACAATGACCGCTACGATCTGGGCTCTCGGAATGACGTGAGCGCCAGCGTCGGGCACAAGAGCTTTGCCGGATCATGGGATGACTTCTACCAGCGCATAGCGGCGGATGAGACTATGCACGTGGTCAAGACCCATGGGCCGCCCAGGGATACACACCCAGCCATTTACGTCGTTCGGGACGCACGCTCCGCTATCGTGTCGCAATTCCACTATTTTGAGCGTCGGCATCTAAACCCTGCCAGATACAGCCTGCGCCAACTGAGCGAAGGGGCATCGTTCGGTGGAGACTGGAGCCGTCATCTGGACGCCTGGCGCCCGCTCCATCGCCCTCGGACCCTCTTCCTTCGTTATGAAGAGATCGTGGAACAACCGGGCCGCATCACAGCCCTGTTAGCAGCGTTTCTAGGAAAGCCACCACGCACCCCCTGGCGAAATCCTTTCGAAAGCCAGCGGGCACTCCTACCGAGTTTCTTCCGTGGCGCCTCGGATGCCGCCAACCTTGCAGAATGGAAACCCCAGGATCTGCACTACGTCTGGAGCCGGCACGAACGCTGGATGCGCACGCTCGGGTATGGGACTCGCTTCACCTCCGCCGAGGAAAGGCGGCCTCTCTGGCGGCCCCGCTCCCAAATCGTGTTCGTTGATCAGTGGCAAGGAAACACCCTCAAACTCGGTCCCGAGTCGCTGCCCGGAATCGTCACGGACGGCTTCTTCTCCTTTGAGCTGTACCGCGGCCAGCCGTGTCGTTGGGCCGGCGCGCGGCTTTTTCTAGCAGCGCCGGTTCCACCGGACCGGTTGCCGTCCATCCTCGAATTCGAACTGTGGGCGTTCGGGCCACCGGACCAAACTATAACGATTCGCGCGAACAATACTGTTATTTTCGACGGATGCCATTCCGAGCTGATGGCGCTAAAGAAAGTGTCTCTGGCGGGCGTGCCGCGCCTCCAGGGCAGACTAGAAGTCGAGATCGTCGCCGCGCCGTTCAGGCCACCCACAGATCCTCGGTCTCTGGGAGTCTGTGTCCGCCACATGGCCATCATTGCGGCAACTGAATGACGAGCTCGAGCTCGCCAGAGCCCCCCCCCGGCCAAGCACGGCTGATGCACCACCAAAAGCGCTCGCTCAACCAGTGGGCTCATCCGAGGTCATCGTCCGAACGGGCGCGGCGGCGTCGATCGACTGCCCGCGGCATACGCAAACAGGGCCAAGGACGCCGTGCAGTCCGACTTCACGGCGTGCACCTCGATCGGGCCCATGGCTCCCAGCTTGCAACTACAGCGCCCTCGCAACTGACCATTACAGATCATAGCCGAACCTCTCTAGGTAAGGCTCAAACACCTCGTTCAATCGCTCGATCGTCTCTCCAGTCAGCTTAACCTTGTGATTGCCCGGATGGACTTGGCGAATGTGCTTCTTCACGTCTTCCACTTCGGGCAAAATATCGACCTGCGATGCCACCTCGGCAATCACTTCCCAGCTTACCTCCCAGCCTAAGAATTCGGCGACGCGCCTCAACATACCCGGTTTGTCGTAGATCACATCCTCGTACCGGAGAAGGATGGTCAAGGGCTTATCCAGGATAGGCTCGTATGATGAAAATATATCTCGGTAATAAATGGCATTTTTCAGGGCGTAAGTATCGACTGACACGCTCAGCGCACGTTTCCTATACTCCTGCATATTTCTGGTCAGGTCCTGCTTCTGATCGCGAGTCGGTAGGGGGTGGCTGTATGCCATCGAATAATACGAGGATACCAGCATGTCTCTGGGATCGCGGATGAGTAGAACCCGTTTCGCATTTCCTATGATTGGGATAGAATAGTTGGCGGGGAAAAGGCGGAAGCCCCCATAGCAATATCCGGTAGGCACAAAAAGCTGCGATGCTGTCGGTGGAATGAGTTTTTCGGCAATACCAAGATTAACGAGCGCGTTCGGATAGCTGACGTATCGAACACCCACATGCTCGCAGAGCAGAGCCATAGCGTCATTGATCATGACGCTTCCAGCCTTCGGCATCGCAAAGAGCAAAGAGCTCGGACCGTTGCTCGTCCCAGGTTCTGGAAGGTTAAAGAGAACCTGCCCCCCGGCTTCATCATGGATCTTTGGCAAGGCAGGGCTGACGGTCAGCTTCTTGGTCTCCGGCGTATCGAGCGGCGTCACATTCGCATTGTCCGCGGTGGCATCGAGGACAGAGAATCGCCCTTCTTCCGACCAGGAGATCCCGGCCTCTTTCATCATGCGGACGACCTCCGGCAGGGTCGCGCGGAAGTTCTGCCCTCGACTACGATCGAGATCGTTAGTAAACGCCATGAACTCCCGAAGCGTTTCTGGAGTACAACGGTCCGCCTCCTGCTCGATGAACGCGATACCAGCCTCGACGGGGACGCGCAGCTCGGGCCGGCAGTCCGTGTCGAGATACTCGCGCAAGCGCCGCACGGCCTCTGCGCGGACGTTTGCCGGCATAACACTGACCGATAGGCATGGCGGGCCGGTGAGCGGAATGAGCGAAAAGGCGATGCCCAACTGATCCATGAAACGCAACAGATCAACAACGTGTAGCATGTTTAGTGATTGAACGACCGGTACTGCGCAGAAATGGGCATTCGACAGGGTGGTTAAGGTCTTAACATTCTGCGCCACCGTCGCCCAGCGCGCGGGAAAGCGCATGTATTCGTAGACGTCTCCGGACGCATCAACGCTCATGGCAAAATTGACCCTCTTAAACCTTCGGGCAATTTCCATAAACCGGTTAGTGACCTTGGTACAATTTGAGTTGAGCTGAAGCGTGATCCGATGCGCGACCCCCATCTCAACAAGGCGGTCGAGAATTTCGTAGAACCTAGGATGCAACAACGGCTCACCACCTGTAAAGTACAGCTCCTCAATCGCCTCGTAATCGCCCAGAATTTCGTCAAATAGCAGCCCGTCTTGCTCGTACCATGCGCGCCCGTCTGCAAACCGACTTGTCATCGGCAACGGGTCGAACACCGGCTTGCGGCGTTGCGGACGCTGGTGAATCACGACCTCCTCGATCGGTAGACCAAGCGGTCGCGAATCACCCTCGGTGCTAAACGTATCGGAGACAAGTTCTATGTCCAACCCCTTGCTCACCTGGAATGGCGCTAGGTCGAAGCTGGCTTGCCAAGGTTCTGGAGGGATGATGCCCTCGAAAAGCACCGTACCGTTAACCCGGATCACCGCCTTGTGTCCCTCCGGCCGATAGGGCCAGAGCCTTATCGTTATCCGATCGAGAACAACGCCGGGATAAATGGGAAGGCTGATTACCGCTCGGCAGCTGCTCCAGCCGCACAGGCGCCCCTGATGCGTCTCAAGCGACAGGAAGCCGTTCTGCCTGACACCTGGGACCGGGGCTGGCGCTATAACAACATCCTGCCGCTCCCAAAGCTGGAAACTTTCCTTGCTCCAATAGATGTGGCCTACATTGTTGATGGTAGACAGTGGTGCCCAGCGGGAGTGAACCGGATCGCGCTCAATCTGCGAGCTGTAGCTGGCCGTGCACATCCGGCACTTCAAATTGCATAAATTTCCGAGATTGAACTGCACATAGGTCGGGCGCACCGCCGCCACGCCGCTGCTGGTCGACGCCTGCCGCCGGAACTCATTACGATCAATCTGCGCCGCGTCAAGCCATTTGGCATTCGACTGTGTACGGTAGCTGTAACCAGCATAACTCTCCTCCTGGTAGCAACTCGCACACGCAGAAACCTTCTCGTCGCTTAACATGCCCTTACGTAGGCTCATCATGTATTCGGAGTTCCAGATTTCTTCGAACGTATGATGGTAGACCGACATAGCCACCCCGTCGCGGCTGATCGATTCATACGCGCGGCAGCAGACCTTGACAGTTCCTTCCGGATTTATGACAAGATGCTTCCACGGTAGAGCGCAAAACGTATCTGACATTCGAACGTCCTTTAACATCGATCAGTTCAACAGCAGATTCTTTATCCCGGAGAACTGCCAATTACGCGGCGACTCTTTACGTATGGAATCACTATTGAGCAAAGAAAGGTTGGGGGCTGCCTGCAGCAACGCCCGACAGCCCACACTCAACTGCGATCTGCCTTATTATCAACTCGTAATGAGAGTCTGCTCCCGAGTGTCTTCCTTTAATCGAAACGGTCGAGCCTCATACTGCCCGTGCATCTCGTAGTGTTCGTAGCCACTCCCGAAGCCACCCTCTCTTATCGCCTCGCACACGTCGGGGTTCTCTGCCAGATAATAGGCTTCATCGAACAGCTCGGGGGTGAGCGGCTGGTAATCGGTCGCCATCTCCCGCAGGAAGAGGTCGAGCGCCCCGCGAACATCTCGCTTCAAGTCAGCAGGTAGTGTGAGCCTCGTCAACTTTTCTGCTGTCGCGCAGCCCCCATCGTCGTTGCCTCCCTTGACACAAGACAGGCTGATCCGCTCAACCGCGAGCCCCAATTGGCGGACGTCCCCGGTGGTCGGCGTCACGACATACGGGACGATGAAGGTCACGCGCGTCGACCGCACCTCTCCAGCAGCAATGGCAGGAACAACGCCCTTCAGCACGTAACTGGTTGCAACCTTTTGCACGATTAGGGCAATCGACTGCCCGTCCACCTCGACTTTCAGGTCACGAAGCAGGTCGGGCGACGCGGCAGTGAAGACGTCGACGCGAATCGCCAGATCTTGATCGCGCCGGACCACCAGATCGATCGTCGATGCCGTTCCCGGACCGGACCAGCGAAAGCGGCGGCCATCGTAGTCCTCGGGCGAGTACCAGTTGGTCCCGACGAAGGGAGTGGAGAGATCGACCAGAGCTTCGCTGGGGATCTCGACAGCAACTCCGCGCGCTAGCAAAGCCGTGCCGATGGCGGACAGCACTGGCCGGATCGGCAGAGACGTGGTAGCCCTAGCCGTGGACAGTGTGAACGCGCCTGCCATCGCCGCGTCTTGAGCGCGCCGCTGCTCGGGCGTGGCATAAACATGCGTGGTCCGGAAAATCCCATCCCGCTTGACAAAGGCCACATCCACCTGGGCCAGCGCCCCATCGACCAAGCGGTAAAGTTGACCAAAAATGTCGTAAGGAACGAGCCCTAGCTTGTCCATCGCAGAGATGACATCGGACAGCAGCGGGCCATTCTTGAAGAAGTTAAATAGAGAAGTCTCGAGGATGACGACTTCAGTCTGCTCCAAAACGCGCTTTGCCCCACGAATCACCTCCAACTCGGCGCCCTGGACATCGATTTTCAAAAGGTACGGCCCTTCAGTCTGCAGTTTTTCGCAAACACCGTCCACAGTGAACATCGGAACCTTGCGAGCCTCGCCATCGACTTGCTTGCCTTCCTCCTCACTGAGCAGAGATGAGCCAAACAGGTCCTTGTGGACGTTGAAGGTTACCGAGCCGGGCTTTGCGCCGGCTGCGCCCAGCACGAATTCGGCATCATACTGGGAGCAAATGCGCCTCAAGTCCGGCTCAAACTCTTGCAGCGCTTCGAACAGAATGTGTCGAGATTTTGAGTATGTTCGGTAAATGCACGTTGTGCCGTTGGCGGCGCCGACGTCGATGCAGGTTTTGGGGGAAAAGCCCAGCTTCTTCGTGTAGGCGAGGAAATCTTCAAGAGTAAGACGGTGCATGGCTGGCACTTCCCTTCAAAATCAGGCGCAAGGTTGTTCGATACGGACCGAGACGTTCGCGACACTACAGCCGCCGGGCTTCATGACGAAATCCCGGTAGATGTCAGCAAATGCGTCGCTTAGCTTGAGTCCGAAAGCCTCGACATTGAGCAGTGATGACGTCGGCAACCGCGACAGGATTGCGAGGCGGATTTTTGCCTGTAGGGTGTCGTCGTTAGCAAAGGCAACGGCTTTGGCGATGTAATCCTCCACCGAAGTAGCTACGAAATCCGTCAGGCCCAACGCCTCCAACGCGTTTGCACCCTGGATGCTGCGCTGGTAGCGGCCCCGCAATGTCACCGTCGGCAGAGCCACCAGCAGAGCATCCGAGGTCGAAATGCCGCCTGCGTGCGGGAAGCTGTCTAGATATACATCGGCCAGGCTCAGGACGTTGAAAATATCCGCCCGGCTCGGCCAGGGGCCAACGATGCGGATCCGGTCCGGCCCTAGCCCGGCCACCATCAACTCCCGGTATAGTCGACGGCGCAGCAGTGACAGCGGATAAGAAGCACCCCAGTTCGGGTTCATTGGGTACAAGACGAGATAGCTGTTCGGCACCCGCTTCAGGATTTCCACCCAGGTGACCGTCACTTCCGGCATCAGCTTGTAGAAGTTCGCCCCGGAGACGAACATCGTCGCGCCCTCGGGAATACCGAAGTCGGAACGCTTGACAGCGTGCGGAATCGATACCGGCCAATCGATACCGTCGAAGCACAGAACCGAACCCGGCATCTTGACCAAGGCTTCGGTATAGTGTTCCTGCGCGCCGGCCCCCTCCTCGGACGTCTCACCCGAGAGCCAGACGTCCACGTGACGGAATCCCGTCGTAGTAACCGCGCAATAATTGACGATTTGGGTCCGCGCCAAACGGTGCGCCGCAAGCCCTACGAACTCGGAGTAGCCCCAGGTGAAGTTATTGACGACGAACAGCAGGTCCAGGTTGCCCTCCCGAATTGCCGCGACCTTTCCACGCAAGTTCAATGCCGATAGATCTACCAAATCCTTGGAATTGACGCGGATTGCGCTGGCCAGCGAACGCTGCTGGTCCGGCATCACAATGTTCGCGTTAGGATCGTGGAAGACGTAGCTGTAGACGTCAAAAAGCGCCGGATCAAGACCGCGCAGGTGCGCAAGCCCCACAAAGGTTTCGGTGCGCGCATCGCAATCGTTCCACAGGAAGCCAACCTTGATGCGCGGTCGGCTGCCATCGACCGGAGGGAATTCATGGTCTATGCCGTACCCCTGCTGATTTAGCATATACTCGATGAGCTGCGCCTTCAGCAACTGCAGGCGTTTCAGATTGCTATCGATCGGGTAGGCTATACCAATCGTAAAGTTAGTAAGAACCTCAGGAATAACTTGTCCCGCCAAAATCTTCAGGTCTGGAGATTTACTTACCTTAAGCAAGAACTCGAGAAATTGTTCAAGATACTCTAGACAAACCTGACTTTCACCCAACTCCATCAAGGTTTGAATGCGACGATAGCTACAATATATCACATCATTCATAAACTCAACAGGGCCTTCGAGCGCCGCAAGCGCATGGCTTATCTGATGAGGATAGTGGTAAAAATGGCCAATCGTGAGGTACTTGTAAAACGACGAGGAGGATGGCCCGACGGCGGTTTCCTTGGCAATATCGCGAATAAGCCGCTCTTCCTCTTCTAAAGGAGGCAAGGTCATCAGCAGATTGGTCCAGCCAGCCATGATTTGACGAGCCGACTGGAATAAGGACCTGCCGTAGCTCCTCATGAAATCTGCATCATCCATAGCCGCAAGGGCTCGGGAAAAGCTGTATCGGGCAAGCCGCGCAAAGTATCGGTTATCGTCAGTTGGATAACTATTCAGTCTCGATAGCGATTGCGACAGTTCTGATTGGGCATCAACAAGTGTATTGACGTTAAGCTCTCTCATACCACACCGCCTAATAACTATGGAATGCTATTCAATTTAGAACGGAACCACGCCGACCGGCGGGCCGGGCAGGTAAGGAACCTGCTGGGAGCCGAGCGCATTACTCTCGCTCACAACACAGACAGACGGCGTCGCCTCATCGACCGGGCAGCCATGAAGGACTTCGTTCAGCACACCAGCGGCATATTTTTGAACGTCCGCAAGCCCCTTGCCGGCAGGCAGCTTAAGGATCCGCAAGAGGTACTGGGCGGCAGCGATCAAGCGCCCTTGATACCGCGCCGTCAGCCCTGCGCCGAGCAAGGCCAGTGCATTGTTAGTATCCAGCTCGACGGCGCAGGCAAAATTGCGCCGTGCCGCAGCATACTGGCCATGAATCAGATTGAGAAACCCTTGCGCCAGAGGGATCAGAACCTTCTGCGGCCGGATCCAGGCCAAAACTCCAAGGCGGCCAATCGCCCTATTAGCAGACTGCGGTTCAATGCCTAGCGAGAAGAGAACAAGAACAACCTTTTCGATCTCTCCATCCGCCACGCCGGGAGCACGGACCGCTTGGATGAAAATATTTTCATCATCATAATTGGCTATCAAAATTTCGCTACCGGCATTTCCGAGCGCTTGCCCAGGAGCTCCTTCAAGAACGCTCTGGAAATTCCCCACTCCATTCGGCGAGAGAATTTCCAAAATGGCTGGAATACATCTGTGAGTCACGGCGACCACCCCTGTGATTAGCAACTTTTACGACAGAACACGAGACAATCAGACCGGGAATTTTTTGCTAGTAGATACATGATCTAAGTATTCTATGCAGTAAGATGCATAGGCATGGATATTCACATCGATATGGTCTTCTGTCAGCTGAATGCTACCGTTATTGACCCCATAAAAGCGGGACCGAAACTCGTCCTGGCCGAGGATGTGCCACAACAAAGGGCCAATCGCCCCCGACAATCCCGAATTACTTCTCAAAAATTCATCAGCTTCTTTTTGGAAAACAGACTTCGTCAAGCAATAAAAGTCTCTTAATTGCTTTTTTTCCCAGTTTTCTGGGTGCGTGTAATGGTACGCCACGTGGGAATCTAGCCTTTTCATCTTGGCGCCTCGAAAAAACAGCAGAAGCGGCAGAATGTAATCCCACCAGGGGACACCCAACATATAGCGTTGCATAGGAAGATTCTGCGAAATATCCATGTCAAAAAAGAAGTAGTCAAGGCCCATAGGATAAAGCAGACCGGTCTTCTGAGAAATTTGCGACACCTCGACACGACGACCGAAGACGCAGGATCCGATCGCCTCGTCACGCACATACTCCATGAATTGAGGCCCTACCCGGAAGAAGATGTCCGAGTTGACGATACCACCAACGGGCTGCCCAACCCCCCGGAGTGCATGAAGAACATCCTCGACATAGACCAGCGGCCGTCCCGTAATGGTGCGCCCGTCGCGCTTCGCCTCAATGAACGTCACATCCGGATAGGCATCTTCGAGAGCACGTATCTCTTCAGCGCTGTTCAAGGAATAAACGTCGAATCCGATCGACTTCCAATTGGCAATGCAATGACTCTGAAGGATACGCCCAACCTGTTGGCCTTGCGGATCCTGTCTATTCAAATTCGGCGGAATGGACGTCATGATGGGCACAGGCGATTTCATGGTCATATTCCTCACTTCCTCAAAAGTAACGCCGCCAAAAGTTTACACGGCGTGCGATATGATGGGTGATACGACTGAATTCATGACGCTATCCTTATCAGATCCCGCGCCACCCAAATTTTGCCAGCAAGGACTCAGGTAGATTTTTGGCCATCCTGGCCCCTTACCTCGCCGCGGGGGTGTCCGCGCCCGCCACCCTATGTCCGCCAGACGCGATACGTAGAGCAGCTTGCAGCCTGTGGTCAGAACCTCGGCGCAGGCGTCCTGGAGGCGGCGGACGACGGCCGAGCCAACCATACCCTGGTGACCGGCAACCCAGATCGGCCGGCCCTTCAAGGGAAAGCTCGTAACAGCAGAGTCAATCATGCTTGCTGCCATAGCGATAGGCCTCGCCTTCAACGATCTGAAGATCCGATTCCATCATCTCCCGAACGAGTTCCGGGAACGGGGTCCGGTGCTCCCAGCCGAGCTTCGTACGCGCCTTCGACGGATCGCCCAACAGCAGGTCGACCTCGGTCGGGCGGAAGTAGCGCGGGTCGATCTCCACCAGGGTCTGGCCGGTGCGCATGTCAACGCCCTTTTCCCCGACGCCCTCGCCGACCCACTCGATGGTGCGCCCGATATGGCCGAAGGCCAGTCCGACGAACTCACGGACGCTGTGCGTCTCGCCGGTGGCGAGCACGTAGTCGTCCGGCTCGTCCTGCTGTAGGATGCGCCACATACCCTCGACGTAGTCGCGGGCGTGGCCCCAGTCGCGCTTGGCGTCCAAGTTGCCGAGGAACAGCTTTTCCTGCCGGCCGAGCTGGATGGCCGCCACCGCGCGGGTGATCTTGCGGGTGACGAAGGTCTCGCCGCGGATCGGGCTCTCGTGGTTGAACAGGATTCCGTTCGAGGCATGCACCCCGTACGCCTCGCGGTAGTTCACCGTGATCCAGTAGGCGTACAGCTTCGCCGCGGCGTACGGGGAACGCGGGTAGAAGGGCGTCTTCTCGGTCTGCGGCGTTTCCTGAACCTTGCCGTACAATTCGGACGTGGAGGCCTGATAGAAGCGCACGAGGTCCTCCATCTTAAGGATGCGGATCGCCTCGAGGAGTCGCAGGGTGCCGATACCATCCGCGTTGGCCGTGTATTCCGGCGTCTCAAAGCTCACCTGCACATGGCTCTGGGCGGCCAGATTGTAGATTTCGGTCGGCTGGACTTCCTGCACCAGACGGATGAGGTTCGTCGAATCCGTTAGATCGCCATAATGCAGTTTGAAGCGAATGTCCGGCTCGTGCAGGTCCTTGTAGAGGTGATCGACGCGACCGGTGTTGAAGGACGAGGAGCGGCGTTTGGTGCCGTGAACCTCGTAGCCTTTGGCAAGGAGAAGCTCTGCCAAGTACGCCCCGTCCTGGCCAGTAACTCCGGTGATGAGGGCAACCTTGCTCACTTCGTTCTCCTGTCACCTCAGAAAGTCCTGTCGGACCAGTTGTTTGCTTCAGCATGCTGCCGAGCTCTTCAGGTGCGCGCGTAGCTGTCCTCAAACCGGACGATGTCGTCCTCACCCAAATACCCACCGGACTGCACCTCGATGAGGTGCAGCGACACCTTCCCCGGGTTCTCCAGCCGGTGCACCGTGCCCATCGGGATGTAGACGGACTGGTTCTCGTAGACGAAGACCTGCTCCTCGCCGCGCGTCACCAGCGCCGTGCCCTCGACCACGATCCAGTGCTCGGCCCGATGATGGTGCATCTGCAAGGACAGCCGCTCGCCCGGCTTGACGACGATCCGCTTGACCTGGAAGCGGCTGCCGCGATCGACGCCGCGGTACGAGCCCCAGGGGCGGTGCGCGGTCGTGTGCAGGGCGTGCTCGTCGCGCCGCTCGGCCTTGAGGCGGTCCACAATGTGCTTCACGTCCTGGGCGTGGGCGTGGTCGGTGACCAAAATGGCGTCTTCGGTGGCGACCACCACCACGTTCTCCACCCCCGCGACCGCGACCAGTTGCTCGTCGGAGCGGACGTAGACGTTGCGCGCGTCGTGCAGGACGGCGTCGCCTTGCACGACGTTGCCGTTCGCGTCCTTCTCACCGATCTCCCACAGCGCAGACCAGGCGCCCACGTCGTTCCACCCCATGTCGACCGGCACCACGGCCGCCCTGGCGGTCTTCTCCATGACCGCGTAGTCGATCGAGTCGGACGGCGATTCGGCGAATGCGTCCGCAGCGAGCCGGCAGAAGGTCAGGTCCCGCTCGGCGCCCGACAGCGCTTTGCGGCAGGCCTCCACCATGGCCGGATTGCTGCGCTCCAGCTCGGCCAGATACGCCGCGGCGGAGAAAAGGAAGATGCCGCTGTTCCACAGGTAGGAGCCGTCCGCCAGGTAGGCCTCCGCCGTCGTCTGGTCAGGCTTCTCCACGAAGCGCTCGACGCCGTGGACTCCCTCGTGGGCGTCGAGCCGCGCTCCCATCTTGATGTACCCGTAGCCGGTCTCGGCCCGCGCCGGCGTGATCCCGAAGGTCACCAGTGCGCCAGCCGCCGCAGCACCCGCCGCCTTTGCGACCGCCTCCAGGAAGCGCTCAGTGGCGGCGATGACATGGTCGGACGGCATCACCAGCATGAGGGCGTCCTCGCCGGCGGTGAGCAGCTTGAGGGCGGCGACGCACACCGCCGGCGCGGTGTTGCGCCCGACCGGCTCGAGGATGATCTCGGACGGCCGGCACGCTTGGGCGCGCAGCTGCTCGGCCACGATGAAGCAGTGCTCCTCGTTGCAGATCACCAGAGGCGGCGCGAACCGCCCCCCAGCCACGCGCAGCGCGGTCTCCTGGATCATCGTCAGCTCGCTGGCCAACGGCAGGAACTGCTTCGGGTACAGCGCCCGTGACAGTGGCCACAGCCGGCTTCCCGAGCCCCCCGACAGGATGACGGGCGTGATCACGCCCGCCGACTTGGCAATCCCCATGACGGTCCCCTTAGTCCCCCGAATCATCAGATCGCGCCCTCACGCCCCGACTGGCCCAGCAGGGCAGCGTATCCCGCGCCGACCGCGGCCGGCGCGTAGGTGGCCGCCGCCAGCTTCTGCCCCTGCTTCGCCAGTCGCTGGCGCAGCCAGCGATCCTCGACCAGCCGCCGCATCCACCACGCGGCGTGCGCCACATCCGGTTCGGCCCACAGCTGCCCGCCGGCGAACGGGTATTCCTCCGGCGACACCGGACGCAGCCGGTGATCGACCAACGCCGCGCTGCCGGGCGTTGTGAAGTCCATGTTCCCTGAAAAGCCGGTGACGACCACCGGCTTACCCAGCAGCATCGCCTCAGCGATCCCGCGCCCGAACCCCTCGGCCCGGTGCAGCGATACGAACGCATCGCACGCCCGGTAGAGGTCGAGCACCGCGCCCCGGCTCAGCGTCTCGGTGATGATCTTGATGCGGCGGTCGGCCCGGGCCTCCTCCAGGAGCGCCTGCCACACGGGATTGTCCGCTGTCGCGCGCATCGCCTTGACCACGAGCCCGACTGGCTCGTCGCCGAGTGGGAAGGCCTCCTTGAAGGCGCGCACGCCCGCCTGCGGGTTCTTCCGCGCCAGGCTGGACAGGACGTCGAAGGAGAACACGAAGAGGAAGCGCCTGTTGGGCAGGCCGAAGTCGCGCCGCCCCAGCTCGGCCGTCGCGTCCACCGTGACGGCCATGGGCATATGCCGCACCGGCTTCGGGCTGCTCTTCGCGTAGGCCTCGTAGGTGTAGCGACTCGACGCCCAGACCTCGTCGACGAGGTCGTAGGCGTGGCGCCACTCCGCGGGCCACTCCGGCAGCTCCCACGGCCAATAGCCGATGGTGCGGCGCCCGTCGAACAGCGCCGATCCCTCCACCGCGGCCAAGCGCGCCGTCTCGATGCCGGTCGTGCACAGCAGATTGACCGCGTAGGGGAGCTGGTCCGTTATCAGCGCATCAACACTGTCGTCTCCCTGGCACACCTCACGCCCGGGCTCGACGTTGTGGAGGCTGAAGGGGATGCCCGCCGCCTGCATGGCGAGCGCCGCCATACGGACGTCCTCGCCGATGCCGAACTGCCCGCGGGCGTAGCCGATCAGGTTGATGCCGAACGGCCGGTCGCCATGGCCCTTCCGGACCACGGGCGCCTTTACGGTCGCCAAAGTGGTCACATCCGCCAGCCGCTTGAGGATCGGGTACCGCTCCGCGCCCTCGGCGCGCGCCCATCGGGCGAACGCGGGGCCGAGGGGGTTGGGGAAGCGCTCCTGGATGGTGGCGTCGGTCGACCAGATCATCGCCAGGATCGGCGGCAGCTCGGGAGCCCCCGGAGCCGGGACCAGGAGGATCTGCGCCTGCTGATCGTCCACAAGGTCTACCAATGGCATTTCCGAGAGGCCGTCCGTGAAGTACCACACCACGTAGGCCCCACGCCCCATCGGGGTATCGAGGGGAAAGGCGTCCTGGAGATCCGACCGGCGGCTCCACACCTCCCTCATCAGGCGGGTGATCGGGATGGCGGCACCAGCGGGCACGCGCTCGTCCGCCTCGTTCAGGAAGCGCCTCTGCTCCTCGGTCAAGACGCGGGTGAGGCCGAACTCGGCCGGGCCCTGGATGCAGTACCACCAAGCGAGACCCTGCTGCCCTTCGGGCGTTCGAAGGTCGAAGGCGCTCCGCAGGTCGGGCCGTGCAACCCAGATGGCCCGCATGAGCCGCGTGAGCGTCGGGCGAAGATCGGGGAAGGCTCCCTCGGCCGGCTCGGTCAGAAGGTCCTGGGAGAACGTGAACTCGGTTTCCGCCAGCGCGCGGTACTCGCGCGCCCCGTTCTGGTGCAGCCACCACTCGAAACGCGCCTGGTCGCCTTCGCACAACTCCCGCAGGTCGGGCCGGGTCAGCCAGATGGTCTTCTTGACGGCGTCCAGCCGTGAGCACGCCACCACACTCAATCGCTCGTCGGCAGAAGCCGGCAGCTTGGTCGAGCTTGTGAGGTTCTCGGAGGCGTCCATCAGGCCAGTATCCAGTGTCGCGGCCGTCTACGACGCGGTCACGCGCACGCGCGCGGAGAACGGCCATAGGACGGCTTTCCGGCCGCGCGTTTGCATCTCATCGAATCCTTTAGCAACCATGATCCGCTCAACACTCCCAAATCCCTGGCTCTGCTGATTAAGAGGAAGTCAAGATCACATTACTTATTTGTTAAAGGTGGCTGTGATTTCCCCAATTGTTCCTTTATCTCGACTCATCAGGGCAGCCCCGGTCGACGCAGGATCGTCATGTCCTGGTAACTCACCGCGTTCTCGGCCGTCCGCCAATGCCCAGGGAGGATCATGGCCTCGAGTCCCGCGTGTTCGAGTTCCGTCAGCAGCCAGTCGGTCCGGTAGGCGACCGCGGCGGTCGGAACGCCGGTCAGTGTGTCGTAGAAGGCGCCGTCCGCGCCCTCGGCAAAGGACAGCCGGTAATCCGCGCCCTCTGGCATCCGCGGCTCATCGAGCAAGAACCACGTGCCCAGACAGCGACCGCTAGGCTTTAGCACGCGCGTCATCTCGCGCAGGTAATGCCGGGTCTCATCCGCCCTGAGGTGGGTGAACACGGACGTGAGGAACACGACGTCGATGGACCCGTCCGGCACCGGCCAGGGGAGCTGCGTGCTGATGAGGGTGCCGCTCGGGTTGTAAAGCGGGTGGAAGAGGTCGAGGTGCAGGAACGTGAACCGGGGATGCAGGGGGGTTACATGCTCCCGGCACCAGGCGACGCCAGCCGCGCCGACGTCGAACCCGACATACTGGCCCTCCGGCGCCAGATACTGCGTCAGCGGCACCGCGATGCGCCCAACCCCGCAGCCGACGTCGAGCACGGTGTCGGTGGGAGTCAAGCCGGCGAACGTGATCAGATGGCCGAGAAACTCTCGCCCGATGGCCAGGAAGTCGCCATCACCGACGCAGTGAAGGTCTTCCGGGGGGATCGGCAGGCTCACCTCATCCACGGGCGGAGGGATGAGCGCGTTCATGCTGCGGTCTCTTCGCAAACGGCTTGTACGCCCGCGTTGGCGGCGCGGCGTCGGGAACCGGACTTCTGGTACAGCGCCTTGTGCTCGTCGGCGCACTCCTGAATGGACCGCGATGACGGCAGGCCCTGCCGCAGTTCCTCCCAAACGCCGTCGGACTCGATGACAGCGACCATTCGGTTCGCCAGCGCCAGGATATCGCCGGCACGGACGTGGACCCCGTTCACCCCATCGGTGACGGCTTCGGCCATGCCGCCGATGTCGCTGCAAATGACCGGCCGTCCGTGATGGAACGCCTCGTCGATCACCAACGGCGCGTTCTCCCACCAGACGGACGGCACCACGACCCAGTCCGCAGCCGCCATGCGCGCCGGCACGTCGCCCGGGCGGTAGGACCCAGCCAGGAGCACCCTGGCGGCTCCGGCGGCGTTGGCGGCATCGACGGCCTCGTTCAACTGCTGAACGAACGCGTCCTCCTGGAACAGGGGCGCACCGTGAACGGTCAGCGTGAAGCGCCGGTTGGTGCGGGTGGCCGCGATCCGCGCCGCCCCAACGGCCAGCAGCGTGCCTTTCAGCGGGCTGACGTTGCCGAACACCGCAAAGGCCGGCTCCGCCGTCCGCTCCCCGGCGGGTCGGAGCGGTGCGGGCGCCGTGAGGCGGCGACCGTTGCGGACGACCGAGATCCGCGCCGCATCGAGCCCCCAGTCCGCGTACCGGGCGGCCAGAAAACGGCTTGGCGCCACGAATCGGTCGACCAGATCGAGATGGCGCCGCACGTACAGCTCACGCAGCTTGAAATCCATACGCGACGCGTCGGGAAAGCAGCGGGCGCAACGGTCGGGCGTCGCCTCGTCACACAGGGCAAAGGGCGTGCCCGAAGCCAGCGTCCGCACCATGACCCCATCACGGTGGCAGATCGGGTAATAGTCATGCAGCGTCAGGACGATGCGGGCCTTCGGCGCCGCACGGCGCACGACGGCGAACGCCTCCAGCCCGATGAGCAGCACATGGTGGGCGTGCACGACGTCCGGCTTGAACTCCCGGATCAGGCGCTCCAGCTCCGGCAGCACCCCGTGGGTGTCGACCTGGGACAGGTTGAAGCGGTCGAACGCGCCCGTCCACAGCAGCATCTCGTTGGCGCTGCGGCCAACGGTTTGGAACGGCGTGCCCGGGCTGCGCGGACGCTGCAGGTCGCTGGTGGCCGCGACGAAGAGCGCCTGGACGCCTGACCGGGCGCCGACCTCTTCAAAGAGTTCCTGCGCAAAGATCTCCGTGCCGCCGGGATGGAAGCGGGGATCGTTGTGGGTCAGGTAGAGAATGCGCATCATGCCCCCGAAAGAGACGCCGCGCGGCCGAGCAGCCACGCTGCAACGCCGGCGCCCAGAACCCCGGCGGCGAACGCGGCGCCCACCACCACCCACAGGGTCTTCTGCATCTTGGCGTGCAACCCGGCGAGGTCGTCCTGCCGGACCATCCGCTTCAGCGCCTCGTCCGTGCGGACCAGAAAGCCTTCCATCTGGGCGATGGCGGCGGCGGTGGCGCGCGCCGTTTCGCCCAGCCCTTCGTGCAGCGACGCCGTCCTCTCACCCAGCCGGTTGTCGATGTGCCCGGCGATCTTGCCGGCCCACACCTGAAAGCCTTTGCCGAGATGGGGAAGCAGGCGCTCCGGGGTGTTTCCCTTCTGCAGCTCGTGCTGCAGCAGAAGGCCCAGCTGCATGGCCTGTGTGACCGTCTGCTCGATGCCGGTGATGCGCTGGGCCAGGGCCAGCACGATGCTGTTCACCGTCTGGTCCGGGTCCGACGCGACGGCCTCCGCCTGCGCCACCCGCACGGAGCGTCCGAGGGGAACGCTCGTGCCATGGAAGCAGAGGTGGAACGCGGCCGGATGGGCGTGCCGCAAAGTGGCAGGGATGTCCCAGGCGAACGCGTGCTTGCCGTCGCCGTCCTCGGACAGCCCGGCCAGCTGGTTCAACCCCGTGAGGTCGGCGCGAAACCGGTCGGCGCCGATCGTCTCGAGGAGTTGCCCCGCGTGGTAGACGTCGATCTGGACCCGATGGTCCGGATCGCGGCGGTCCCACGCCCATCCGTAGATGCGGCCGGACTCGATGGCGTCGATGAGGCCATCCATCGTCGCGGCCCGCCAGATTGATGCGTCGGGGGCTGGGCCAGAGGCGGGATCGCCGGCCCATGGCACCGGGGCTCCGGACTGGAGGCGCACCGGCTCGGTATCGGGCGGATGCGGTTCGGACATGGTCATTGCTCCCGAAGAGCGTGCGCGAAGCCGTTGGTGATTGGCGTCAGCAGGTAATCGAGGACCGAGCGCTCGCCGGTGATGATCATCGCCTCGACGGGCATGCCGGGAGACAGGTGGACCCAGGGCAGGGCGTCCAGCTCGGCTTGGTTCAAGCGCAGACGCGCGGTGTAGTGGCTGTTGCCGGCTTGGTCGGTCAGCCGGTCGGCAGACACGTCGATGACCTCCGCCAACACGGTTGGGGTCGTCCGCTGCTGGTAGGCGGTCAGCCGCACACGGGCTTTCAGGCCGGTGTGCACGCTGTCGATGTCCATGGGATTGACCTTGGTGTCGACGACCAGCGCATCCAGGCCCGGAACGATTTCCATCAGCGGTTCGCCACCACGGACCACACCGCCGGAGGTGAAGACCTGGAGGTTGACCACGACCCCATCCTGCGGCGCCGTGATGGCGGTCCGCCGGAGAACGTCTTGCTGGCCGCCGAGGCGCTGGGAGAGATCGGCCGCCTCCTTGTCGACGGCTTCCAGCTCGGCGGCGATGTCCTTCTGCCGCACGGCCTCGAGGTCGGTGATCTGCATGCTGATCGACGTCAGCCCCTCGCGGTTGCGCGCGACGCGCCCGCGCAGTTCCGCCATGCGCCCCTGCAGCTCGGCTTCGTTCCGCTCAAGGGCGAGAATCCTGGGCTTGGGCACCAGATCCTTCTTGAACAGCTTCTGGAGGTCCGCGATCTCCTCGACGGTTTTGGCGATCTGCTTCGTCGTCGCGGCGATCTGCTCCGTCGCCGCGGCGGTGTCGGCCTTGATGTCCATGAGCGCCTGCCGTTTGACCGCGATGGCGCTGATGTGCGCGGTGCGGCGCGCCTCGAAGGTCAAGACCTGAGCGTCGATGACGCGCTGGACCTCGGGGTCGTTCCGGTCCTTGAGCAGCGTCTGCGGAAAGTCCACGGCCGGACGGCCGGTCGCCTCGGCGTACAGGCGCGCCCGGCGGGCCAGCACCGCCCGATGCTGGCCAAGCGTCTGACCATAAGTCGCGCGGGCCTGGGTGTCGTCCAACTGGATCAGGAGATCGCCCGCCCGCACCCGGTCACCGTTGGCTGCGAGCAAGGCTTTGACGATCCCGCCTTCCAGGTGCTGGACCACCTTGCGGTGGCTTTCCACGGACACCACCCCCGGAGCAATCGCCGCGCTCTCCAGACGGAACAGGGCAGCCCAGCCGAAGAAGCCGCCGAATCCGAACAGGATCGTGGCGACCACCACCAGCACCGTGCGCCGCACGTCGGGTGCCGAACCGACCGGGTCCGGCCGGGATGGCGGCGAATACGGCGCCGCGAGCTGTTCGCGCGTCGACCCGAGCGTCAGGGGAGCGGAGTTCATCGGCTGCCCCCCGCCGCCATGTTGGCCGCGCCCGCCGGCTCGGGATGGGCGGCGACCGGCCGAGCCTTGACCGTCGCAATGGGTTTGCCGCTGAGGATCGCGCTGGCTTCGACCGGCGACACGACCCCTTCGATGAGTCCCTCCCGCATGACGACGACCTTGTCGACCGCGGCCAGAAGGCCGTGGTGATGGGTGACCACCACGACGGTGCAGCCGTCACGCTTGGCGTCGGTGATCGCCGCGATGAGAGCCTCCTCGCCCGCGACATCCAAGTTCGAATCCGGCTCGTCCAGAACGAGAAGGCTTGGGTTGCCGAACAGCGCGCGGGCCAGGGCGAGCCGTTGGCGCTGCCCGCCGGAGAGCAGATAACCGCTGCCGATCTCGGTATCGTAGCCGTGCGGAAGACGCCCGATCATCTCGTGGACGCGCGCCTTCTTGGCCGCGGCGACGACCGCCAGGGGGTCCGCCTCGCCCAGGCGGCCGATGTTCTCGCGCACGGTGCCGTCGAACAGGCCGACCGTCTGGGGCACATACCCGACATACGGACCGAAGTTGGCGCGGTTCCAGTGGTAGACGTCCTGCCCGTCCAGCCGGATGGCGCCGCCCGACGGCTTCCACACCCCGACCAGAAGGCGCGCCAGAGTCGATTTGCCGGCGGCCGAGGGGCCGATGACCCCCACGGCCTCGCCGGGGGCGATGAACAAGGAGATGCCCTTGAGCACGGCCCGGTTTTGACCGGGCGGTACGAACACCAGACGATCGATCTCGATGGCGCCGGTCGGGCGCGGCAACACCATGGTGGACCGCGCCGAGGCGGCCCCGTCCAGCAGGTCCCGCAGCCGGCGATAGGCCGCCTGCATGGTGCCCCAGCGCTGCCAGTCGCGGATTATATGATCGAAGGGCGCCAGCGCGCGGGCGACGAGGATGGATGCGGCGTACAAGCTGCCGGCCGAGGCCATCTGCTCGATGATCAGCACAACGCCGATGGCCATGATGCCGACCTGCATGGCCATCCGCACCATGCGGGTAAAGGCGCCGATGGCCGTCGCACGGCGCAGGCCGGATTCGGTGAGCGCGTTGGCGTGCTCCATGTCGCCAAGCCAGCGCGCGCTGATCGGCCCGGCCATGCCCATAGCGTCGATAACCTCGGCATAGCGCAGCGCGTTGCCCAGCCGCTCGGTCGCCCGGTTCGTCGCCGCCTCGGCCTCGGTGATCGCCTGCCGCGTCCCAAACTCGGTGATGACACCAAGGACGGTCATCACCACCGCGCAGGCGATCGCCGCGATGCCGTAGACCGGGTGCATGGCGAACAGAACCAGGAAGAACAGCGGCGACCACAGCAATTCGAAGACCGATGCCACCGTGTTGCCGCTGACGAACTGTTTCAGGTGGTTGATGTCGCGCAGTCCCTGGACGCCGCCATCACCGCGCAGGCTCTGCGCGATGATCGACTCGATGGCGTCGAGGCCAAGGCGCTGGCCGAGCCAGATGGCCAGCTTCTGCGACAGCCGCGTCTGGCAGTAGTCCAGAACGGCGTAGAGCACCAACCCGCCCAAGGCGACGACGGTCAGAGCCACCAGGGTGCTGATGCTGTAACTCGACAGCACCCGGTTGCCGATCTGCATCATGTAGAGCGGGACGATCAGCACGCCGACGCTGGAGAAGACGCTGATCAGGATGGCCAATCCAAGCCCCGGCAGGCAGCGCTGGAGCGCCTGGTCGAGCGGATTGGACGCGCGTGCGCTGGTCTTGGCCGTCATCGCACGGCTTCCCGACCGGCGCGGCGCGCCGTGATAGCGGTGATCGTCGCGTCCCAGCGCGCGTGATGCAGGCGACGGTTGTAGAGGCACGCGGGCGTGCGCTCATAGCCATTGTGCTGTGTGATGGACTGACGCTCCATATGGTACAGTTCGACGTCCGCGGCGTAGCGGCACGTCAGCCCGGCCGCGCGGACCTTGAGGCAGAAGTCGCTGTCTTCGTAGTCGCCGATGACATAGTCCTCGCTCAGCCCGCCCACCCGCTCGAAGGTGGCGCGACGGACCGCCAGACAGGCCCCGGTGACCGCCGGCACGGCGCGGCTGCGGCCGGCGGGGGCATAATCGCGCGGATAGCCCTTGTAATAGTGCCGGTTGTACCATTCCCCGTGATCGTCGCGCTCCCAATACAGGCCCGCGTGCTGGAGGGAGTCGTCGTCGAAGAGCAGCTTGGGGCCGACGGCGCCGACCGCGGGACGGTCCAGGTGGCGGTGCAGGCGGGCCAGCCAGGGGTCCGCCGACGCCAGGGGGATGACGTCCGAGTTGAGCAGCAGCACACGCTCACCGCGCGAGGCCGCGACGCCGCTGTTGATGGCGCCGGCAAACCCGATGTTCCGGCTGTGCACCACGACGCGCACGCTGACGCCGAAAGCCATGTGCAAGCCCCGCAGCAGCCGGTCCAACTCCTCGGCCTGCTCGGGCGAATCCAGAACGCAGACCAGCTCGACGCCGGCCAGCGCCGGGTTGAGGCCGAAGGCCGCCATCTGGTGCCGGAGAAAGCGGAGATTGCGGTAGAGCGGCACGATAACCGACCACGCCGGCCGGGTTGACGGCCGGCCGATGCTGTGGGTGGCGTCCACCCGCGCCCCGCGCAGATGTGCGGCCTGCAGCGCGCCGAGGGCGGGCATCAGCACGGCGTCCAGCAGGCCGGCCTTGCCGGGACCCGACAGCGCCTCCATCGGGACGGTGCGCAGGATGAGGTCGCGGCTTTCCGTGGCGGACAGAAATGGTTGCGGCGGAACGACTCGGATCGCGTGCCCGCCGTGCAGCCGCGCGGTGATCCCGATCTGGGTGCCGGTCCCTGGATCCCGCATCGGTTCGGAACGGCTGAGGAAGGCACGCCATCCCGGACGGGTGGGGTCGGCGCACACGTGCGGCGGCAGCGGCACGGTCGTGGCGAACGCGCTGGAGACCGTCAGGTCGGCGAGCATATCGAGCGGATCGCGCGTCCACCCTTTGGCGAACACGCTGCCATCGGGGAGCGGCAGCGCAAAATCGACACCGAAGCCGAACGGTCCGTCACCCGCCGGCTGTCGTGGATCCACAGCGCCGGCCGCGACCGGCCGGCGGTGAAGGCGCTCGGCGGCGAGCAGCACGCGCGCCGCATCCGGAGCCCGCGGCAGAAAGGGCTTGAAGGCGTTCAGCCAGTCACTCAACAGCGCCGGCCCGGCCGCACCCGTGGCCTGCACGAACGCGCCGAACTGGTCGGCGGGACGTGGCGCCGTCAAGCGGACCAAGCGCACCTCCCGATTTGCCGCAAAAACGGCGACGGCCAGCGCATCGGCCGTCACCGGACCGTCGAGCAGAACTTCCACGATGGTGGCGCCGCCGAGCTGCCGGACACGCGGTGCCCACGTCAGGCGGCGCACACGCGTGCGGCCAAGCAGCCACGCCGTTTGCGCCACACCCGGGGATGTCCAGGGCGCGTGCCAGACGCTGAGGTCGTTTCCCAGCGCAACGCCGTGCGCGGTCGTCTGACACGCCGCAGGAAGCTGCCGCGCCAAGGCCAGACAGGAGGCCGCAGAACCTCCAGGGCGTGCCGCCGCTTCAAACGCCGCTTGAAGACGGCGGTCCAGCGGGGTGGTATCCGAGACGGCGACGGTGGCAACGGCGTCGTCAGGCATGAAAGGGTCCTAAAAAGCGAGTCGGCGGAGCGAGGAGCCCCGCCGGCCCGAGCGCTATCAAACGATGCGGATGTACGTGTCGATGTTGGTGCGCAGCACGTCCTCGGTGACGCCCTGAAGGGTCACGGACGCACCCTGCCCCAGCGAGATCACCGCGTTGCCGGACGCGTCGTGCGAGATCAGCGACAGCAGATCGGACGGACGCGTGATCGCTAGATTGTTGATGTTCGACGCAACCTGGAGGACGTCGCCCGACTGGAAGTCGGTGATGACGTCGACGCCGCCGTCATTGTTGACGACGAAAACATCGTTGCCCGAACCGCCAGTCAGCGTGTCGTTGCCCTGGTCTCCAGACAGCGTGTCGTTGCCGGGATCACCAGACAGCTTGTCGTCGCCGCGGCCACCGAACAGCGAGTCGTCGCCCACGCCGCCGAACAGCGTGTCGTTGCCCACGTTGCCGAGCAGGACGTCGTTGCCCATGTTGCCGAGCAGGACGTCATTGCCGTCTTCGCCGACCAGCCAATCGTTGCCGTTTTCGCCATAAACCCAGTCGTTGTCCCGGCCGGCATGGGCAAGATCGTTGCCGTCGCCACCGTGAATCGTGTCGTCGCCACGGTTGCCGTAGAAGACGTCGTCGCCTTCGGTCGACCAGATCGAGTCGTTGCCGTCGCCGCCCTGGATGGTGTCGTCGCCGAGGCCGCCGCCGACCGTATCGTTCCCCGTGCCGCCGTCGACGTAGTCGTTGCCTTCACCGCCCGTGAGGACGTCGTTGCCCGCGCCGCCGTCGAGGTAGTCGGAGCCGGCCCCGCCCAGCACGCTGTCGCCGCCAGCGCCACCCACGATGGTATCGGCGCCGGCGCCGCCCAGAACGTTGCTGTTTTCACCCGTGACGACGAGCAATGCGGCGTTGGTGTGGGACAGATCAACGACGACGTTGTTCGAGGTCACGTTGACGACGTGATCCGAGGACGACGGCTGAACATTGGTGCCCGACAGGACCCGCGCGTTGCTTTCGCTCAACCCAAGCCGATCAAGGGTTGAGGAAATAATATCCGAAGCATGCTGGCTGATGTTGGTGTGTGCAGATGCGTCGAATAAGCCGCCAGGAATCGTTGCCATCGATCTTTTCCCTGTATGTCTTAACCCGAATCCACCACCGCTGACTCGAGGGGAGACAGGATGTGATCCACCTATGGACGCCGAAATCGGCCAAAAGTTCTGAAAAGATTAATACCTAAGGCGCGAATAAGCGAGCAAGCGTATAAAGCGGCGGATGATTGAATAAAATTTTATCTGTCCTTGGTTTGTTTCGTATTGAAGGCTTGCGTGCGACAATCGGCCACAGGGTCGCGGGTCAACTGGTAAGACCAGAAGACCTATCCAGCACGGTCGACCACAGTCTCCATCAAGGACCCAAACACACCCTCTCGTCCGGCCACGGTGTTCACCCAACAGCGGGGCGGACAAGACCCGCAGGCGATCTCTTTCGAATGTTAGATGACGCGGGCGGGATGCAACGCTGCGGACGCGCGCACAAGGGAGCCGCCTCGTAGTTTTCTTGTCAAAACGCCTCCTGAAGCCCGTCACTGCCGATATCAGGCGGACTCCGCTGTGGCCACAGCACATCGTCGAGGCTCTTTTTCGACCGCGGAATCCCCCGAACGGAACGGACTTTCCGCCTATAGGGTCGCTGGCTCGACGTCTTTGGCAATCACCGACGGGCAACAGGACGACGCTGGAGTTACAACACCATCAACACCCAGCAAAAACGGAGTGCTCATACACAACCAGCCATCACGCCTTAATGAACGTAGAGAACATCACGACTTGACCGCAAGAATGGAGAAGCATCCCACCCCAACGTCGCGTACGAGACACCGATGGAATACCAAGACATCGTGTATCCAGAAGGGTGGCATTGGCCAAAGCCGACGCTGACCTATAGCATCGACCCCGCCCTCTCATCGTGGACCCCGTCTATCGACGGAGCGCTGGAGCGCTGGGGCTTGGTCTGCGGCCTCGAGTTTGTCAGGGCGGCATCATACGAGGATGCCGATATCCAATTCTCCACGTTGAGTGCCGTGCACGCACCGCCGGACGCCAGGGCATGGTCGCTGTTCTGGGGTCAGGACGACGCCCCGGTGATCACGAAAGGATTCGTCGGCCTGCCATCGGCGCCTCCGGCGGATGCCCCTTGGATGGTGCTGCACGAGATCGGGCACGTCCTGGGGCTTTCGCATCCCCATCAGGAGGCCCTCGGGCTGGCTGGCGACCAGTCGCTCACCGTGATGAGCTACACACCGGACCCGGCAGGAACGCTCGCCGACCGACCGGCGCCGCTCGACGTGACCGCCATGCAGACGCTCTATGGACCGGATCGGGTCGTGTCGGCGGAAGGTCTCGGTGAGGGCGGACCGGGGTACGATCTGATTCGCGGCAGCGCGAGCGCCGACACCCTGTCCGGGTACGGTGGTGATGACACGGTTGTCGGCGGCCCGGGCGCCGACGTTTTGTTCGGTGGCGCGGGAGCCGACACGCTGTACGGCGGGCGTGACGATGACCGCCTGTTTGGAAATCAAGACGGGGACGTTCTGTTCGGCGATTCCGGCAACGACACGTTGCATGGTGGCCGGGGCGACGATTGGATCAACGGCGGCGAGGGCGATGACTGGCTGTTCGGCGACGCCGGCACGGACACGCTCATCGGAGGCGCCGGGGCCGACCGCTTCGCCTTGACACCCGGCAGCGGATTCAACCGCGTGATAGACTTCTGCGCGACGGACGGAGACCGCATCGCGCTACCGCCAGGAGCCACGTACGCCGTCCTCAGCACCGTCCAGGGCGAGGCGGTGATCGTTGTCAATGGCGATCTGCTGCAACTCGATAACGTCGCCGCAGCCTCGGTGACACCGAGTTGGTTCGTCTGATCCGTCGCGTGGAGTCCGCTGCCTAGTGGGTCATTTGGCACGCTGATCGCCATTGCTGGATGACGGTTGGGTGCGGCCTGGGAAGCGGGCGTCGGGTGCAGGCGCCCGACCCGCCCAGAGCATGCTGACGCTGACGGCTGCGCTGGCGACGGAGGCACCATCGGCCGCCCCAGACGAAGGGCGTTGGCGCGGCATTCCATCCCTGCGCGGCGGCTTCCAAATCCGCGATGATCTCGCCGACCGTGGTCGGATGCTGCCCGGCGAGGCCGCGGTGTTTGAGGATGCGCTGGACGGACTCGGTCATGTTCAGCCAGGAGCCGCCCAGCGGGGTATAGAGCGGCATGATGCCGTGGTCGAACAGCCAGCACACAAAGCTCGGCGTCTTGTGCCCGGCGAGAGTGTCGAGCACCAGCAGCATGCGCCGCGGCGGCAACGCGGCCCGCAGCGTGATGCGCTCGGCCAAGCCCTCCTGCCAGCGCTCCCAGCTGGCGCGGGTCTCCTGGGCACCGGCCGGTGCCGGTGGGGCGGCGGGCCGCGTCGCCACGATCGCCGCCAATTCCGCCTGCAACCAGCCATGAAGCACCGCATTGCGGCATGAGGTGACGCCCTTGACGCGCACCGTTCCGCTCGCCGGATGGAACAGCGTCAGCAGCTTGGCTGTCCCGTTGCGCACGTGCTCGTGGGGGTAGCGGGCCGGGTGCCCGGCCGGGCACCACTGCTGGCCTGGGTAGGGGATGGTCTGGAACGGACCGGCTTCGTCCGCGCCCCACACCGTCAGCCCGAGCCGCTCGCCCTGGGTGTAGGCGGCCTCGATCAGCTTTTTTTCGGCTCGGCGTCGGGATCGCTCACCGCGACGGTGCCGGACTTGCGTTTGCGCAGCACCCGGCCGCTGGTGCACCAACTGCGGTCGCGCCGCCACGTCAGTCCAGCGTCGTGCAGGACCCGCCAGATGGTGAAAGCAGGCCATCCGGCGCCCGCCTCAGGGCGCGCTGCAGCGTGGTGAGCGACCAAGTCGCCGTCCCATCCGCCACGCGATCGGGGAGGCGCTTGGCTTCGACCAGGATCAACTCGCGTTGCGCGCTGGCGTAGACAACCGGCGGCCCACCGCCATGCCGCGCCTCCAGGGCCGCTAGCCCGTCATGATTGAAGCGCGTGACGAGGTGAGCCACGGCATCGCCCGAGCGGCGCCCCGCCGCCTGGGCGGCGGCAGTATAAGACTGCCCCGCGGCCACGGCGAGCAACGCCTTGGCGCGGGCAACGTGGGCGGCCGGTTCGGAGTGCGAGCGGCTGATACGGGTGAGCCACCCGCGCTCTTCGGCCGCGAGCGGGCGCAGTGGATCAAGCTGACGACGGGACATGAGACCCTCCCAGGCGGGATCTGGTCATCTCCAACAGCCCCCAGATCACTATGTGACGCGGCCAACCAGAATGGCCATTACCGCGGCAAGTGACCCACTAGACCAACGCCCCGAGTTTCGGAGTCGCAGCGCGCCCGCGGGGCCGATCAGCTCGAAAGTGGCAGAGGGTTCCTGGGCACAGAACCGATTCGCGCCGCAACTAAGCGGCGAAAAGGGCCGCTCCGTAAACGGACTTGCGCCGATACACAAACCCGATACACACTGGCTCTGGACGCCGTTCCCGACGCCGGCTGACAGTGGCCAAATCCTGGCCGATAGATATATGGCGGAGGGAGAGGGATTCGAACCCTCGATACCCTTTTGAGGTATACACACTTTCCAGGCGTGCGCCTTCGACCACTCGGCCACCCCTCCGCAGAGGACGGGGTTATAACCATCCCCACGGCACTTCGCAAGCCCCTGAAAAACGGATTAGACGGGAACCTCTCCCACCAGTTCACCAACCGTGCGGCACAGCAGCGCGATGTCCTCATCGCGCGACAGGCGGTGATCGCCGTCCTTCACCAAAGTCACCCGCACATCCGCCGAGGTCAGCGCCTCGGCCAGCCGCAGGCTGGTCTGCCAGGGCACGTCGGCGTCGGCCATGCCGTGCAGCAACCTCACCGGGCCGGCAAAGCGGATCGCTTCGCGCAGCAGCAAGTGCCGCCGCCCCTCCTCGATCAGTGCCAGCGTCACCGGCTTGGGATCGTCGAAGTATTGCGACGGACGGTACCACGCGCCGTCGCCCAACAGAGTGGCGCGCGCCTCCGCGGTCAGCGCGTCCCAGATCAGGTCCTCGGTGAAATCGGGGGCCGCCGCCACGCAGGCCAGGGCAGTCACCCGCTCCGGCCGCTTCAGCGCCGCCAGCAGCGCGATCCACCCGCCCATGGACGAGCCGACGACGATCTGCGGCCCCCGCGTCACATGGTCCAGCACCGCCAGGGCGTCCTCGGCCCAGGTGCCGACGGTGCCGTCCTCGAACCGGCCGCTCGACGCGCCGTGCCCCTGATAGTCGAAGCGCGTATAGGCCAAGCCCCGCGATGTGGCCCAGGCCTCCAGCGCCACCGCCTTGGTTCCGGTCATGTCGGACATGAAGCCGCCGCAGAACAGGATTCCCGGCCCGCCGCCGGGGTCCCGCGCGGGAGTATAGCGATAGGCTATGGTGGCGTCCCCGCGGGCTAGGCTATGGTGCCCGCCCGCCGGGGCGGCAGCGTGTCCGGTCATCGCATCACCCGCGTCGTCTTCGACTTGCGTTATTGGGCATCGGCATGGATCTGGATCAGCACCTTACCACCGGCGGCCAGCCGGGCAACCCGGCTGCGGATACGAAAGCAACCTTCCGCACGACTGGACGGCGCCCGCCCGTGGTGTTGCAGGTGCTGCCCAATCTGGTGACCGGCGGCGCCGAGCGCGGCTGCATCGACGTGGCGCTGGCGCTGGCGGAGGCCGGGGCGACGCCGCTGGTGGCGTCCGAGGGCGGGCCGATGGTGCGCGAATTGGACCGCGCCGGCGTCACCCACATCACCCTGCCGCTGAAGAGCAAGAACCCGCTGGTCATCCGCAAGAACGCCGCGCGGCTGGAGGCGATCATCCGCGAGCACGGCGTCGACATCGTGCACGCCCGCTCGCGCGCCCCGGCCTGGAGCGCCTGGATGGCGGCAAAGCGCACCGGCGTGCCCTACATGACCACCTTCCACGCCCCCTACAATTTCTCCAACGGGCTGAAGCGCTGGTACAATTCGGTGATGGCGCGCGGCCAGCGGATCATCGCCATCTCCGGCTTTATCCGCGACCACATCCTGGCGAGCTATCCGGTCGATCCGGCGGTCATCCGCATCGTCCACCGCGGCATCGACCCGACGGTCTTCACGCCCGAGCGCGTCAACTCGGCGCGGATGATCCAGCTCGCCACCCAGTGGCGGTTGCCCGACGACCGGCCGGTGATCCTGCTGCCGGGGCGGCTGACCCGCTGGAAGGGCCAGACGGTGATGATCGACGCGCTGGCGAAGCTCGGCCGCAAGGACGTGGTGTGCCTGCTGGTCGGGTCCGACCAGGGCCGCACCGGCTATCGACAGGAGTTGGAGGAGCGCGCGCGCCGCGCCGGACTGGCCGGCGTGGTGCACATCACCGACCATTGCAGCGACATGGCCGCCGCCTACATGCTGTCGACCGTCGTGGTCTCCGCGTCGCGCGAGCCGGAGGCGTTCGGCCGCGTCATCGTCGAGGCGCAGGCCATGGGCAAGCCGGTGATCGTCACCGCCATCGGCGCCTACCAGGAAACGGTGATCCCCGGCGAAACGGCCTGGGTCGTGCCGCCGGACGACGCCGACGCGCTGGCCAAGGCGTTGGACGAGGCGCTGTCCATGACGCCCGAGCAGCGCGAGGCCATCGGCGCCCACGCCCAGGCCTTCGTCGCCGAGCGCTACACCAAGCAGCGCATGTGCGCCGACACGCTGGCGGTCTATGCCGAGCTGCTGAAGGCGTAGGACCGCCGCCGGGCTCTATCCATCCGACCTATACAACCCGGTCAAGATGTCACAGGGGGGGCGTTGCTGCGTCTGCTTGTCCCTTATCTTGCCCTCACGCATGCTTGCCTCTCCATGGGAAAGTCGCACCAAGATCGGCGCGACACGAAACCGCTGCCGGCCAGGATGGCGGACTCATATATAGGGGGAAGACGGCTGATGGGCGCGCTGAAGAACTTTCCCATCTCGCGCAAGTTCGGCATGGTGGTGCTCGTCCTTGCCTTGGTTTCCGTGGTCATCGCCACGCTGGGTGTGCAGGCGATGCGCACCTACGACGGCCACGTGGCGGCGATCACCAGCGCGTCGGCCCGCGCGATGCTGGGCGAGCGGATGAACGGGCTGACGCTGGCCGTGGTGATGGACTCGCGCGGCATCTACATGTCGAAAGACGCCAAGGAGGCCGAGAAGTTCGCCCCGGCGCTGCTGAAGAACCTCGCCGTCATGGATCGCATGATGCAGGAGTGGACGGCCATCGCCGCCACCGCCACGCCCGCCGAGCGAGCGCGCAACGCCGACATCGCCGCCAAAGTGCGCGAGTTCGTCACCTTCCGCTCCGAGCTGGTCCGCCTTGGACGGGAGGTTTCCACCGCGGCCGCCCGCACCTATGGCGACAACGACGCCAACCGCGCCAACCGGCAGGCGCTCAACACGCTGCTCCAGCAGCAGGCGGAAGCCGACAACGCGGAGATCGCCCGCCTCAACCGCGAGATCGCCGACTTCCAGCACACCATGAAGCTGCTGATGATCGGCGCACCGGTCATCGGCATCCCGCTCGCCATGCTGCTGTCGAGCTTCGTGGCGATCAGCCTGATCGTCACCCCGATCCGGCGCATGACGCAGGCCATGAAGGATCTCGCGGCGGGAAATCCGGGCGCCGCCATTCCCGCGGCCGAAGGCACCGATGAGATCGGCGAGATGGCCCGCGCGCTGCACGTCTTCAAGGACAGCATGGACCAGGCCCGCGACCTCGCCCGCGACCAGCAGCGCGCCGCCGAGGAGCGTCTGGCCCGCTCGCGCGCCATCGAGGATCTGGCCGGCCGCTTCGACCGCGAGATCAGCGGCGTGCTGGCGACGGTGTCGGCCTCGGCCGAGCGGATGACGCGCACCGCGCACGGCATGACCACCATCGCCCAGGACGCCAGCGCCAAGGCCGGCGACGTGGCGAGCGCGTCGGAACAGGCATCGGCCAACGTCCAGGCGGTCGCCACCGCCACCGAGGAGCTGACCAGCTCCATCTCCGAGATCGGCCGGCAGGTCGCCACCTCGACCGAGATCACCCGGCAGGCGGTCGGCGAGGCGGAACGCGCCGACCAGCAGGTGCGCGGCCTGACCGACGCCGCCGAGAAGATCGGCGAGGTGGTCGAGCTGATCAACTCCATCGCCTCGCAGACCAACCTGCTGGCCCTGAACGCCACCATCGAGGCGGCGCGGGCCGGCGAGCACGGCAAGGGCTTCGCGGTCGTGGCCTCGGAGGTGAAGGGCCTCGCCACCCAGACCGCCAAGGCCACCGAGGACATCGCCGATCAGATCGCCGGCATCCAGCGGGTGTCGACCGAGACGGCGACGGCGATCCGCGCCATCAGCGGCGTGATCAACCGCATCGACGGCATCGCCACCACCATCGCCTCGGCCATCGAGGAGCAGGGGGCGGCGACCGGCGAGATCGCCCGCAACATCCAGCAGGCCGCCCAGGGCACCGAGCGGGTGACCACCACCATCGGCGGCGTCAACGCCGCCGCCCGCCAGACCGACAGCGCGGCGCGCGACGTGCTGGACGCGGCCTCCGGCCTGTCCACCCAGGCCGATTCGCTGCGCACGCTGGTGCACGGCTTCCTGGAGAGTGTGAAGGTGGCGTGACGTGCTGGCGGCGATTCGCCGCCGTACGCCTTGACTTGACCGGTCAGCCCTTTAGAGTTCCGCGTCCCGGCAACCGCCGGGAATGCCACGAACAACTGAGCGAACGGTGATACCGGTGACGTCCAGCATTGCCATCACGCTGCCCGACGGCAGTGTGCGAGAGTTCGACCGGCCGGTGACGGGGGCGGAGATCGCCGCCTCCATCGGCGCGCGTCTGGCCAAGGATGCCCTTGCCGTCAAGATCGACGGCCAAGTGACGGACCTCACCACCACCATCACCAAGAACGTCCGGATCGAGATCGTCACGCGCAGCCACCCGGATGCGCTGGAGGTGATCCGCCACGACGCCGCCCACGTGCTGGCCGAGGCCGTGCAGGAGCTGTACCCCGGCACGCAGGTGACGATCGGCCCGTCGATCGCCAACGGCTTCTACTACGACTTCGCCCGCGACGAGCCGTTCACGCCCGAGGATCTGGTGAAGATCGAGGCGAAGATGCGCGAGATCGTCCAGCGCGACGCGCCCCTGGTGCGCGAGGAATGGACGCGCGATGACGCCGTCGCCTACTTCAAGAAACTGGGCGAAAACTACAAGGCCGAGCTGATCGAGGCGATCCCCACCGATCAGGCGATCAGCGTCTACCGCCAGGGCGACTGGCTCGACCTCTGCCGCGGGCCGCACGCGCCGTCGACGGGCAAGGTCGGCACCGCCTTCAAGCTGATGAAGGTGGCCGGCGCCTATTGGCGCGGCGACAGCCGCAACGCCATGCTCCAGCGCATCTACGGCACGGCGTGGCGCGATGAGAAGGAGCTGAAGGCCTACCTGACCCAGCTCGAGGAGGCCGAAAAGCGCGACCACCGCCGCCTCGGCAAGGAGATGGACCTCTTCCACGTGCAGGAGGAGGCGGTCGGCTCGGTGTTCTGGCACCCCAAGGGCTGGACGCTGTACCGGACGATCGAGACCTACATCCGCACCAAGCTGGATCAGGCCGGCTACGTCGAGGTGAAGACGCCGCAGCTCATCGACAGCTCGCTGTTCAAGGCGTCCGGCCACTGGGACATGTACGGCGACAACATGTTCAAGGTCGAGGCGGACGAGGGCAAGAAGCAGCTCGGCGTCAAGCCGATGAACTGCCCCGGCCACACCCAGATCTTCAAGAACGCGCTGCGCTCCTACCGCGACCTGCCGATCCGCATGGCCGAGTTCGGCTCGTGCCACCGCAACGAGCCGTCGGGCGCGCTGCACGGCATCATGCGCGTGCGCGCCTTCACCCAGGACGACGCGCACATCTTCTGCACCGAGGATCAGGTGCCGACCGAGGCGGCGGAGTATTTCAAGCTCCAGCTCGGCGTCTACAAGGACCTGGGCTTCGACGACATCAGCGTGAAGCTGGCGCTGCGCCCTGATGTCCGCACGGGGTCCGACGATTTGTGGGACCGCGCCGAGGAGGGGCTGCGCACGGCGCTGCGCTCGGCCGGGCTGGAGTTCGAGGAACTGCCGGGCGAGGGCGCGTTCTATGGCCCGAAGGTGGAGTTCCACCTGACCGACGCCATCGGCCGGACCTGGCAGTGCGGCACGCTGCAGTACGACCCGAACCTGCCGGAGCGGTTGGACATCCACTACATCGGCGAGGATGGCGCGAAGCACCGGCCGATCATGCTGCACCGGGCGATCCTCGGCTCGCTGGAGCGCTTCATCGGCATGCTGATCGAGCATTACGCCGGCAAGTTCCCGTTGTGGCTGGCGCCGGTGCAGGCGGTGGTGACCACCATCACCAACGAAGCCGACGAGTACGCCACCGAGGTGCACAAGATCCTCAAGGCACGGGGCATCCGGGCCGAGCTGGACGTGCGCAACGAGAAGATCAACCTTAAGGTCCGCGAGCACAGCCTTCAGAAGGTGCCGGTCATGGTCGTCGTCGGCCGCCGCGAGGCGGAAGAGCGCAAGGTGGCGATGCGCTACCTCGGCGGCAAGGACCAGGAGGTCCTTACCCTCGATGACGCGGTGGCCAAGCTGGCGGAGGAGACGCGGTCTCCGGCCGGGGAACGCGGCTTCGATTCCGCGTTCTAACCCATGCCCTCCCCCAGCCCCGCTGGGGGAGGGAGGGACCCACGAAGTGGGAGGGTGGGGGCTACGGCTTCTCGGGGCAGCCAATGCCCCCTCCTAACACGGCAGCCCGCAAGTCGGGCGACCGCGCTCCGCCTACGATCGCCTTCGGCGCTCTTTGCCTGCGGCACCGGCTCCACGCCCCCAGCGGGGCTGGGGGAGGGACATAGCACCCCGCCCCACCACCCTATGAAATTAGGTGGTATCGCATTGTAGCCCCCCACCAGCGTCACGACGTGAGCGGCGTCTTTCGCCATGACGACGCCGATGCCCCGCCCAGCTTTTCTCCGCAAGACGGCCGCACTCCTCGCCCTCGTCACCCCGCTGTTCTTCGCCAGCGCGGCCTCGGCGGTGGAACTGTTCGGCGAGACTTTCAAATCCCCGGTCGAGATTGCCCGCTTCAACCGCGGCGACGGCGTGCGCTTCCTCGACCGGCAGGGCCGCTTTCTCGGTTCGGTCGGCGAGAACTACGGCGAACTGGTGCCCATGGAGGCGATGCCGCGGCACCTGCTTCAGGCGCTGATCGCCAAGGAGGACCGGCGCTTCTTCGAGCATGACGGGCTGGATTATTTCGGTCTGGCGCGCGCGCTGTCGGTGGCGGTGACCTCCGGCCGCTTCAGCCAGGGCGGCAGCACGCTCACCCAGCAGACCATGAAGAACATCTTCTTCAAGGACTACGGCCGCTGGCAGCGCAAGGTGCAGGAGATCGTCAGCGCCCAGGACTTCGAGGAGAAGGTCGGCAAGCGCACCGTGCTTTACCTGTACCTGAACCGCGTCTATTTCGGCTTCGGCGCCTACGGCGTCGATGCGGCGTCCAAGCTCTATTTCGGTCACCCGGCGACGCAGTTGACGCTCAAGGAGTCGGCGTCGCTGATCGGTTCGTTGACGGCGCCGTCGCGGCTCAACCCGTTCGCCGACCGCGAACGCAACGCGGAGAAGGCGGCCATCGTCCTCGACGCCATGGCCGACGCCGGCTTCATCACCGCCAAACAGGCCACCGCCGCAAAGCGTCAGCCCCTGGATCTCGCCGAGAACAACAAGCTGGGCGCACGGACGGCCGGCCATTTCCGCGAGACCGCCAACGCGCGCTTCCGCCGTTTCCAGGCCGCCCGCTTCAGCGGGGATGAGGATCCCGGACCGACCTTCACCGTGCGCACCACACTGGACCGCGACCTCCAGGCCGCCGCCGTGCGCAGCCTGGAGCGCGCCGCCGAACGCAACGCCAAGCGCCTGGGCGCCGCCGAATACGCGCTGGTGGCGCTGAACGACCAGGGCGACGTGCTGGCGATGGTGGGCGGGCGCGATGCCGCGGCGCAGCGCGACCACTTCAACCGGGCGCTCCAGGCGCGCCGGCAGCCGGGTTCGGCGTTCAAGCTGTTCGTCTTCCTGGCGGCTCTGGAGCGCGGCCTGACGCCGGACAGTTTGATCGGCGGCGGTCCCCTCGCCTTCTCGGATGGGCGCAGCATCCGCAATTTCGACGACGAATACCCGGAGCGGCTGACGCTGCGCCAGGCGCTGGCGCACTCGGTCAACACCGCGTCGGCGCGGCTCACCCAGGGGCACGTGGACGAGGTGGTGGCGATGGCCCGGCGCCTGGGCGTCGAGACGCCGCTGGACGCCAACCTCGGCCTGGCGCTCGGCAACGCGGAAACGACGCTGCTGCAACTCACCCAGGCCTACGCCATGGTCGGCAACGGCGGCAGCAAGGTCGAGGCGCACGCCTTCCAGCGCATCAACGACCCGCGTGGGCGCGAGGTCTACGCCCATGCCGGCCCGCCCGCCGAGCGCGTGCTGGACGCCCGCATCGCCGCGGCGATGAAGGGCATGCTGGCGGAGGCGGTCGCCACCGGCACCGGACGCGGCGCCTATGTGAAAGGGGCGGCGGGCAAGACCGGCACCACCAACGACTACCGCGACGCGTGGTTCGTCGGCTTCGCCAACGGCATGACGGTGGGCGTGTGGGTCGGCAACGACGACAACACCCCCATGAAGGGCGTCAGCGGCGGCTCGGTCCCCGCCGAGGTATGGCGGGGCTTCATGCAGGACGCGGCGAAGCTGCGCAAGGCGGGGTGAGCGTCAGCACCCCCGTCAACGCCCTCTGGCGGCCTCGCCCAGCAGCGTGGCGCTGACGTAGCCCAGCGTGCGGCCCCTGCGGGCGACGCGGTACCACGTGCCGCTGACGGCGGTGACGGTCACCGTCTCGCCTTCCTCCAGCACGTCGAGCACCGTGGCGTTGCAGGCCGGCGACTTGCGGATGTTGGCGTCGGCCAGCGCGCGGGCGGCCGAGCCCTCGGCGATGGGCGCGCCGCGCCTGCTCGGGAAATCCGGCGGCAGCGCGCAGCCGTCGGCGGATCTCCCGCCCGGCGCGCGGTCGAGCAGGAATTTGGAGGACACCCAGCCCAGCGCCTTGCCATTGCGGGCGACGCGCACCCAGCCGTCCTCGGCCTCGCCGGGCACCAGCTCCACCGCGGCGCCCGGCTCCAGCGCGTCCAGCACCTTGCCGCCGAGGCCGGGCGTGGCGCGGATGTAGACGTCGTCCTTGGCGTACACCGTGCGCGGCCCGGCCTTCTTCTCGGAAGCCTTTTTCTCGGGCGCCGGGACCGGTTTCGGGGCCTCGGCGACGGCCGGCTTCGGCTTGGCGGGGGGCGGAACGACGATGGGTGGAACGGCGGCGGGCGGGACAGCCGGCGACGCAACGGCCGGCGACGCAACGGCCGCCGGCGGTGCCGCGGCCGGCGGTTCGCCGGGGACGGACACCGGCGACAGCGGGACCGGCGCCACGGGCAGCGGCAGCAGCACGGCCAGCCCGGCGGGCGCGTTCCCCTTCGGCTCGGTGTGGACCGGCGTCGCCTTGGGCAGCACGGCGGTGGGCGGCGGGCGCGGGGTCAACCGGTCCGGCTGGGTTTGCGCCTGGGCCAGCGCGCCGACCGGCGCCGCGGCCAGCACCAGACCAAGAAGGGTGGCCGACCGGCGCATCGGCCTCAGTCCACCGTGATCCGCGCCACCAGCGTCGGCAAGGTCTGGCAGCGGTAAAGTCCATCGAGCGTGCGGTGTTCGGTCAGGCGCAGCGTCAGCGTGCAGCCGTAGGTGTTCACCGTCAACTCGGTCTGCGCCAGCGTGCCGACCGCGGCAGAGGGTGCTGCGATGGTGTAGCCCGGTGCGCCCATCTTGCCTTGCAGCGCGCCGTTGACGCCGGTGAAGCTGTCCACCTCGATGGTCAGCGGGCCGAGGTTGCGCAGCACCGCGTCGCTGTGGGAGTCCTCCTTGGTGGCGTAGAGCAGCACCGGGATCGTCTTGTGCCGGGCGATCCAGTCCTTCATCGCCAGATTTGCCAGCACCGGGTCGCGGCTCTGCAACGCCGCCTCGACGGCGATCTGGCGCAGCGCCAGATCGTTGCCGCCCAGCACCGCCTCGTACACCGCGATGCGCTCCGGCCGCTCGCCGGCAGCCAGACGGTTGCGAACCTCGGCGATCATGGTGGTGCGGGCCTCGACCGCCTGACGCTCGCCGGCAAGGCGCTCGGCCTCGACCTGGGAAGCCGCCTGCTGCTCGGCCAGCAGTTCCTCTTCGCGCTGGCGGCGCGCCTGCTCGTCGGCGATGCGCTGCTTGGCGTCGGCGTCGAGTTGGGCGCGCAGCTTGCCGGCCTCCTCGGAGCCGACCACCACCGCCTTGCCCGGCAACTCCTCGGCCGGCCGGCCGACGCTGTCCAGCACCTCGGCGTTCTGCAAGTCCAGCTTGACGGTGATGCTGCCGTCCTTGGCCTTGGCCTTGGCCGGCGTGGCGATGCCGGTCAGCACCTTCTCCAGCCCGGCCTCGGCCACCGGACGGATGAAGGCGTAGGGGCCGTCGCGGCTGTCCACCGCATAGGTCGTCCTGGCGAGCGTCAGGCGCGCCGCGATGCGAACCGGACCGGCCGCCGATTCGGGCGGCTCCAGCGCCACCCCTTCGACACGCCAGGATTGCGGAACCCGACGCGCGACCTCGTGTCGCACCGCATCGGCCAGCAGAGCGGCCGGCGGCGAGGGAGGAGCGGACGGAGCGTCGGCCGCCCGGGACGGCCCGGCCGGCGTCAGCCCGGCAAGCGTCAGCCCGACGCCCAGGGCCGCCACCATCCGCCACGCCGCCGGTCGCCCCATCGCCCACCTCGTTCCGTTGCAACGCAAGGCTTTCGCCAGCATCCCATAGGGGAACTGGTAAAGCGAAGCGCAGCGGAAGGGAAGCGGCTTTTGGACCGCCGCCGCCCGCGCCCCCCGTGTGAAGGCGAACGCCATCCGGCCGGCGCCACGATCACACACCCGGATATGTTGAGAGCGCCGCAGGGCGGCTGGTAGGACCAGGATCGGGCGGTTTGAAACGCGACCGGCGGTCGAAAATATGCTCGCAGCACACACGCCCACTTGCATTCTTGCCATACAAATGGATGTATAGGGGCTGCGGGCGCGGCCCGCGTGCGGATCAATGGAGAGGCTCAAGGCGCGATGGCGGTCCCGGGAGGTTGGAAAGAAAAGCCGGCCTTAGTCTGCCGCAACGTCACGGTCAGCGGCCGGCGGACGAGCCTGCGCATGGAGCCGCTGCTCTGGGATTCGCTCAAGGACATCTGCGAACGCGAGAACTGCACGCTCAACGAGATGTGCACCATGATCGACCGGCGGCGCGGCGAAGCGAACCTCACCGCGTCCATCCGGGTCTTCATCGTCAGCTACTTCCGCTCGGCGGTGCCCAAGCGCCCGGCCGGCTTCGGCGAGGAGAGCGACAACAAGCCCAGCAGCCGCCTGCGCCGCGCCTTGGAAGACGCTGTCCCGCTCGACGATTGAGGGCTGCTCGGTTCAGTTCGGCTTGCGGCTGAGCCGGGGTTCGCCGAACAGGTAGCCCTGGCCGAAATCCACGCCGAGATCGAGCAGTTCGATAAGCTGGTTCTCGGTCTCGATCTTCTCGACGATGACGTCGACCTCGTGTTCCCGACAGCGCTTCAGCAACTCGGCCGCCCGCGGCCGGGGTTCGAATTTCAGCAGGCGGGCGCAATCCAGCTTGAGGTAGCGGAAGTCGTTGCGCGCCAGCGCCTCGACGTCCACCGCGGCAAGGTCGTCGACCTGATCCATGGAAAAGCGGAAACCCAGGCGCGCCAACTGCGCCAGGATCGCCTGCGTCACCGCCTGCCCGGCCTTGATGTCGTCCTGGCCCAGTTCGAACACCAGCTTCGGCACCAGCGTCTGGTTCTGCGCCATGAACTCCAGGAACTGCTTCATGAACTCGGCGTCGCCGATGGTGGCCGGCGAGATGTTGGAGAAGAAGCCGATCTGGTGCTGGCGGCGCTCGGTCTCGCGGATCAGCTGGATGCAGCGCACCAGCAGCAGATTGTCGATGGTGGCGATCAGCCCCTCGCGCTCGGCGATGGCGATGTAGCGGTCGGGCCTGAGGGTGGCGCCGTCGTTGGCGCGCACGCGCGAGAACACCTCGTAGAAGCGGTGCCGGCGTTGCGGCAGGCTGACGATGGGCTGGAGATAGATGTCGATGCGGTCGGCGCGCAACGCGTCGCGCACCGTCTCCAGCATGCGCGAATCGTCCAGCTCGCCGCCGGGCGGCGGCACCGTGGCCACCTGCGGCGCCTGCGGCAACACCGCGCCGCCGCTCTCCACCACCGGCCTGACCTTGTGCGGGCTCGCCGCGGCGGCCGGCGGACGGGCTGCGGGGCGCTTCTCCTGCAAGCGGCCGACCAGCGATTGGAGGAGTTTCACCTCCTGCATCACCGTGTCGTAGCCGGCCACGCCGCCCATGCTGCGCGCCCGCTCGAAATCCGCGCGCAAATGCTCCAGTTCGCCGTGCTGGTGGGTGAGGTCCTCGTTCAGCGTGCCAACCGCTTCGAGCAGGCGGCTGAAGCGCTTGGCCAGGATGCGTTCGCGGTCGAAGCGGGTCACCACCTCGTGCACCAGACCGCCGGCCAGCACGATCATCCCGCCGGCCAGCCAGCCGGCCAGCGGGTCCATCTCCGGCCGGATGAACGGCAACGCCGCGCCGACCGCCACACCGGTGACGGTGTAGGCGAGCGCGTAGACGATGTGGATGAGAAGCGTCATGGCCGCCGTCGCTCTGAGGGTGGACCCGAGCCAGAGTGGACCAGCAGGGTTACCGCTTCGTCAATTCCGCATCCGCTCCCACCGCCGCCGCCACCGAGGTGAAGCCGTCCGCCTTCAGGCGCGCCGCGAGGTCGCGCTTGATGCTGCGCACCAGCGCCGGGCCGCCGTAGATCAGCGCCGAATAGAGCTGCACCAGCGAGGCGCCGGCCCGGATCTTGGCGTAGGCGTCGTCACCGGACGCGATGCCGCCCACGCCGACGATCGGCAGCTTGCCGCCGGTCAGCGCGTGGATCTCGCGCAGCACCTGCGTGGACGGGCCGAACAGCGGCTTGCCGGACAGGCCGCCGGCCTCTGACTTGAAACGCTCCGGGATGCCGGCGGGCCGCGCGATGGTGGTGTTGGACACCACCAGCCCGTCGATGCCCGACTCCAGCGCCACCGCGGCGATGTCCGCCTTGTCCTCGTCGGTGAGGTCGGGGGCGATCTTCAGCAGCACCGGCGGCGGGCGGTCGAGCGCGCACGCCGCACGCGCGTCCAGAACGCGGCCCAGCAGCGTGCGCAGCGGCTCGCGCCCTTGCAGCGCGCGCAGGCCCGGCGTGTTCGGCGAGGAGACGTTGACCACCAGATAGTCGGAGAACGGCGCCAGCCGGCGCACACCGAGCACGTAGTCGTCCGCCGCCTCCGCGGTGTCCTTGTTCTTGCCGAGGTTGGCGCCGGCGATGCCGGGGGCGCGGTTGGCGTTGCCTCGGCGGTCCTCAAAGCGGCGGGCGAACTGCTCCAGCCCGCCGTTGTTGAAGCCCATGCGGTTCAGCACGGCGCCCTGGTCGGTCAGGCGGAACAGGCGCGGCTTGGGGTTGCCGGGCTGCGGGCGCGGCGTGACGCTGCCCGCCTCGACGAAGCCGAAGCCCATGCGCAGCATGGGGTCCACCACCTCGGCGTTCTTGTCGAAGCCGGCGGCGAGGCCCACGGGATTGGCGAAGTCCAGGCCCCAGACGCGCGTCTTCAGCACCGGGTCGTCCGGCTCGCGGTCGGTCGGGCCGAAGCCGGCGGCCAGCGACTTGACGGTCAGCGTGTGCGCCGTCTCCGGGTCGAGGCCGCGCAGGAGGCGGCCGGCGATGGGGAACAGGTCGATCATGGGGCGGGCTCCGCTTCCGGCGGCGACAGGACGTGGGGCGGGAAGACGTGCCGGCCGTCGGGGCCGAGCGGCAGCGGGTCGACGCGCAGCACCGCCGACACCGGCAGCGCCGCGTAGAGGTGCGGGAAGAGCTGGCCGCCGCGCGACGGCTCCCACCACAGATCCTCGCCCAGCGCGTCGGCGTCCACCGTCAGCAGCACCAGCCCGGTCTGCCCGGCGCGGTGTTTGGCGGCGCTCTCGACGACCTGGGCGGCGGTGGAGAAATGGATAAAGCCGTCCTCGGCATCCTGCGAGGAGCCCGGATAAGTGCCGGCGGAGGAGGCTTGCTCCCATTCCTCGGCCCGGCACATGTGATGGATGATCCGCTCGGTCATGGCGGCGCGGACCTTACTCGAAAGGCTTGGCCGCGGCCAGTGGGCCCGTGTGCGCTTTGCAAATTGCAACGCGCGCAACAAATCGCTCGCGGCATTTTGCAGAAAGAACCCGCCTGCGGACGCGAAGCATCACCGCCTGCGTCCCGTTCAGTCGAGAATTTCCAAGGCTTTCCGGGAATGTTGCGGTTTTGCGGCGCTTTGGCACCCGGATTGCTGTGTGTTCTGCAACCGATGGAGGACCGGACATGAACGCAATTTCTGGAATGGTGGTAAAGGACCGTCAGATGGCCGGCGAGTCGCTGAGCGGCATGCTGAGCCACACCTGCGACCCCACCAACACCTCAGTCCCCCTGAAGCCGAGCGCCGCGATGCTGGCCGCCGGTGCGCGGGCCGGCGGCGTGACGGTGGAAGCCGCCTGGAAGATCTATCAGGCGATGATCAAGTCGCCCGAGTGAAGGCTTCGGAAGAAAGGGCGGCTCAGCCGCCCCCCTTCTTCTCCTCCGACCGCTTGTACACATAGATCCCCAGCACGCTGAGGCCCATGGTCCAGATGGTGCCCAGCGAGGTCATGGCCTCGATCACCGCGTCGGCCCGTTCCGGCTCGGTGACGATCACCCAGGCCAGCGCCCCCATCTGGGCGCACCAGGACAGCGCCATGGCATAGCCGAACGTGGGGCGCATGCGCCGCACGTACGGGTCGTCCGACGCAGCCTCGGCCAAACGCTCGATGTGGCGGTTCGCCTCGGCCACCGCCTCGGGCGCGATGGTCCCCGCCTGCATGGCGGTGTGGGCGTCCTTCAGCGCCGACACCGCAGTCTGCGCCGCGGGATTCTCGATGCGGCCAAGCCCTTCGGACACGGCGCGGATCAGCATGGGCAGCCCGATCCGGGCCAGCAGCGCGGGAAGCATCGTTCTCACTCCATGGTGTTGTAGAAGACGTGCAGGCCGATCTCGGCGCTGGGGCAGCGCCCCGCCGCCCAGTCCGGGTGCTGGCCGAGCACGTGGTAGTGCGTGGCGCCGCCGGTCGGATCGTCCAGCAGCCCGGCCACCGCGCGGCGCGCCACGCGCAGGCAGGTGGCGAACACCGGGTCGGCCGCGGTGACCGCCAGCAGCTTTGCCCGGCTCGGATCCTGCGCGTTCCAGCAGGAGAACTGGAAGGGCTTGCAGCAGACGGCGACCACGCTGTCGCCCCACCAGAAGCCGCCGCGCCGCTCGGCGGCGCGCACGCGGTTGACGACGACGGCGGCGACCGCCTCGATGCCGCGCACCGGCTCGCCGCGCGCCTCGCCCCACAGGGTGCGGGCCAGCGTGTCCACCGCCGTCTCGACGGGGCCGCCGGGGCTCGGCGCCGGCGGGTGCGGATCGGCGTCGTGGATGGGAACGAGGGCGGGCCGGCTCATCGTGTGCCCCCCTCGACGAAGGTGCCGCAGCCGCATTCCAGCTTGTGCTCGATGCGCAGCAGATGGTCGGTGAGGCGCTTTTCCACGTCCTTCAGCGTGCCCACCGAGACGTAGGTCTTGGCGACTTCCAGCTTGTAGGCGGCGAGGCTTTCGCGCACCTGGGTGCTGGCGGCCTCGGCGCGCAGGCGCAGGCTTTCCAGGGCGTCCTGCGACTCCTTGCGCAGGCGCACGATCAGCCAGAACAGGCCGGCCATGACGGGCAGCTCGACGGCCGTGATCCACCAGACTACGTCGAGGGTTTCACGCATGATGCTCTCCACTGTCGGGACATGAAAAAGGCCGCCTTCCGAAGGGAGGCGGCCTGGGATGGTGTGGCTCACAATTCAGCGTTCACACCGGCCATTCGCTGGGCGCCACGACCGGGCCGGGGCGCCAGTCGGGGCGAGGCGTGGGCGCCGGGACGCCGTCGAAGCGTATCGGCTCGGCCAGAATGCAGCCGGCCACCGCGTCCAGCGCGTCGTCGTGGCCGCGCTGGCGGCCGGTGGGGCGCCACTCGCGCATCTCACGCACGAAGGGCGTCTCCCAGACGCTGGCGTGGGCGTGGATGCGGCCGGCGGCGAGCCGCGCCTCGAACGCCTCGACGATGCGGCGCGCCTTCGGCTTGGTCGAGTGCTTGCCGGTCACCGAGGCGCCGATCCGCGCCCGCTTCACCTCGTCCTGCAGAAAGTTGGGCAGGAAGGTGCCGAGCCCGTTGGTCTCCACATACACGCCGGGCAGGTGCAGTTCGCGCAGGAAACGGGTGACCAGACGGCACTGCTGGCGCGCTTCGTTCTCCGGGTCCGAGGGGTCCACCTTCAGGTAGAGCACGCGGTGCAGGTACAGATTGCCCTTGGCGTCGGAGAAGACGGCGGCGACGACGCTGTCGTCCCCGGTCGTCCGCCCGTCGCCGTCCGGCCGCGACACCGCCGGGTCCCACCACGCACTGGCCGAGACCATGCGGACGCCGTTCAGCGTCAGCACGGGATCGCCCTGCGCGGTGCGGTACTCCATCTCGCATTCATACTTGCGCAGATCGTCGGGGTTGAGCCGGGTGGCGCTGGCCGGGGTGGGCTTCAGCATCATCTGGCTCTCGAAGGTGTTGAGCCCGACCCGCTGGCGCAGCGTGTCGATGTGCGCTTCGGAGAAACGCGTCGGCCACGCGCTGACGCCGGCCTCGTCGCGGATCGGCAGCTCAAAACGGTGGAAGCCCTCCAGGAACGCCTGCGTCTCGCCCGCCTCCTCGCGCGCCTCCGTGGCGTAGATGGTGTAGTAGCTGTGCGGCGTCCCGACGTAGAGCTGCACCCCCTCGGGCACCAGCAGATAGTCGATCTCCCGCAGCGCCTCGCGCAGCGTGTCGCGCTTGGGCGCGGTGTCGGAAGTCTTGGGAACCTCGACGTCGTCGCAGATCACCACGTCGGCGCGGTTGCCGGTGATGTTGCCCTCCATGCCGCTGGCCAGCATGGACGGGTCGCGCAGTTCGCGCGGGCGGACGATGGTGAACTGGTCGGACGCCCACTGGTCGCGCTCCTTGGGCTTTAGGCCCGCGGTCATCGGGTGGCGCTCGATGATGCGCTTGACGTTGCGCACCATCTTCTTGGCGAGCCGCAGGTCGGCCGCCAGCACCAGCAAGCGCCGGTTGGGATCGGTCAGCAGCAGCCACGCCGCGAACAGCCCGACCAGCGTCGACTTGCCCGCCCCGCGGAACGCCATCAGCAGCAGGTGCCGCTGGCCGGACTCCAGCGCCGACGCCAGCCAGCCGGCGATGCGCCGATGGTGCTCCGGCGTTTCCAGGTCCTGCCGCTGGTTCCAGGCATCGACGAAGTCTTCGAAGGGGATCGGCGCCTCGGTTGATGGCGGCCCGGTCACGGGTTGCGCCCGACGATGTGCCAGCCCGCACCGTTCGACATGACGGTCACCGCGTGGCCGTAGGCGGACAGCGCAATCGCCTCGTTGTCGGGGCCGCCGCCGCCCTGCTTGGTGACGGTGACGGCGTTGCCGGACTGGTCGGCCTTCTTGATGGTCACCGTGCGGCCCACGGCGTTCGGCGCGCTGGGCGCCGGCAGCCGCACCTCGACCGCCCCGCTCCAGCCGCTGACCAGATAGAGGTTCCGCGTCAGGTCCGGCTCGAACAGGCCGGGCGTCTCGTGGTAGTCGGCGTTGCCGGGCAGGCTGGTGCCGGCGACGATCCACCAGCCCGCCCCGTTCGATACCACGGTTACGAAGTCGTAGCGGCTGCCCAGCGTCACGCTGCGCCCGTCCGGACCGGCGCCGCCGGCCTCGGTGATGGTGATCACGTTGCCCGAGGCGTCGGTCTTCTTGATGGTCACCGCGTGCCCGTTGGCCGAACCGGCCGCCGGCAATCGCGCCTCCACCGCCCCGCCGTAGGCGCTGAGCAGATAGACCGAGCTGGTCAGGTCCAGCTCGACCAGCCCGCCGCTCGCCGGTTCGACGTATTCGGTGTCGTAGCGCAGCGCCTCGACCACCAGTTGGCTGACGCGGGTGGTGCCCAGGCGGTTCTTCTCCGGGTAGCCGGCGTTGTGGGCGGTGTAGCGCCCACCCGAGAAATCCTGGATCGCCGGCCCGGCACTGGCCGAGAACAGGTTGATGATGCCGGTCTCCACCGATCCGGCGTCCAGCACCACGTTGGGCACGCCGCCCAGCGATTCGCAGTACAAATTGACGATCAGCGTCTTGTCGGTGTCGGCGCCCACCCGGAAGCAGGAGTGCGCGTCGGTCGACAGGTTGGCTTCGCAGTCGGTGAAAGCGTTGTTGTACTTGCCGTGCTCGACGAAGAAGCCGCTGCCGGAGATCGGCGCCGAGAGCGAATAGACGCGCACGCACTGGAAGCGGTTGGCGTTCGGCGTGTCCCCCGCCCCGCTCCGGGTCAGCCAGACGCCGTGGATCGCCGGGCGGGCGATCAGCACGCGCGCCACGTTGTTCCAATAGGTCGGCCGGTCGGCGGAATTGTAACCGTCGAGCACCAAGCCGTAGACGGCCTCCCACACCGTGAGGTCGGTCAGCGCGTTCTGCACGCAAGGGCCGTCGCGGCCGAACAGGCGCACGCCGGCCAAGCCGTTCTCCAGCCGCAGATCGCGCAGCGTGGCGTAGCCGTCCGGCAGGTGCACGAGGTCGAAGCCGTTGCCCGCCGCCCGCAGGATCGAGGACTGGCCGGCGCCGAACAGCGTCTTGCCGGTGCCGACCGTGATGGTGTTGGTGACGCGGTAGGCGCCGGGCGGCAGGAAGACCGCGTGCGCCGCGGTCAGCGCCGCCTGGATGGCGATGGTGTCGTCCACCGTGCCGTCGCCGACCGCGCCGAAATCCTTGACGGACACGGCGTCACCCAGCTTCTCGCGGATCGGCCGGGCCACCGCGCCGGAGCCGCCGGGGAGGTAGGTGGACAGCGCCTGCTCGTCCACCGGCAGGCGGACGGTGGGGTTGCCCAGGGAGTCGAAGGCCAGCAGCTTGCCGGATCGCAGGCCACGGTCGGGCAGCATGGGGCTGGCCGGCAGGTCGGTGTCGGCGTAGCGCAGCATCAGCTCCTGATCGCCGGCCACCTGTTGCAGGCCGGCGGTGAGCACGTCGAACTCCTTGTTCAGCGTGGCGGCGGGCAGCGGCCCGCTTTCCAGGAAATCGGTGGTGCGCTCGACGGGCACGCGGCGGCGGAGCGTGACCGCGGTGCCGGCGGCCGGCGGTGTGGCGAAGGTCACGGTGCCGCCCGCCGTGGCGCCGGCCCCGGCGACGGTGTAGCCGGTGGACTGCGCGGCGGCGCCGAGGAACACCTGAAGATCCTCCGCGGCGAAGATCGGGAACGGAAACGCGAAGGCCGCCAGCGCGCCGTCGGCAACGTACTGCACGCGCGGCGTGCCGCGCGGGATCTGGATGGTCGTGGGCATGGGAGGCTCCGGGGCTGGGCCTGAAGCCCCTCTCCCTTGACGGGAGAGGGGTTGGGGAGAGGGTGGTTACGCCTGGAAAGGCGGAAGAAGACTCATGTTCGCGCTTCCGCGCGCTATTCCCCCTCTCCCCAACCCCTCCCCCGCGAGGGGGGAGGGGCTTTTGTGGCACTGCAAAAGTCTTTGGATCAGAAGAACTTGCTCATGAAATCCATGCGCTGGCGCTGCGCCAGCTGCGCCTGTTCCAGCAGGTTGCGGCGCCGGGAGTTGTCCAGCTCCTGCTGGATGGCTTGGCGCTTGAGCTGGTCCACCTGCGCGGCGGTGCTGCTCTCCTGCGCGCTGTCGCCGACGAGGCCGAGGAGGATCGCTTCCCCCGAGCCGTCGGCGCTGCTGACGCCCTGCCCGCCCAGATCGGCGCGCGTCCGGCCGACCGAGCGGCGCAACGCGTCGCGGCGGCGCTGCTCATCGGTGGCCGACTGCTGGGCGATCGCCGCCAGCCGGGTCTGCGCGTCGGCGCCGGCCGCCTGAGCGTCGGCGTTCTGCCGGGCGATGAGCTGGGCCGCGTCGAGCGACTGCGACTGGCCGAGCCACGCCATGTCGCTGCGGCGCTGCGCCGCCTGCTGGGCGGCGGCGGCCTCATCCTTCTGGCGCTGCACCTCCAGATCCTGCTGGCGCAGCTGGTCCTGGCGCTGCCATTCGGCCTGCTGGGCGCGTTCGCTTTGCTGCTGGGCCTCCAGGCGGGCCTGACGGTCCTCGGCGTAGCGGCGGTCGAGGGCCTGCTGCTGGTAGGCGCGGTCGGCCGCGTCCCTCTGCGCCTGATACTGCTGATCGACCGCCGCGTTCTGCGCCTTGTACTGCTGTTGCTGGTAGCCGGTGAGCGCCGTCGATGCGACCGGCATCACGGCGCTGGCGATGGGTGTGAGTCCGCCCATTAGCTGTTGACCTTCAATTCCATGGTGACGGAAAGCAGCGTGAACGGCAGTGGTGCGTCCTGCTCGATACGCCACAGGGGTTTGTCGTTGTCGCGCCGCCAGCCCAGCGCCCGCATCCGGCGGTCGCCGGACACGCGCGCGGGCGGCGACCCGGCTACCGGCTGCGGGCCGAAGCGGTGCAGCGGCATGTCGAAAAGCCCGCGCCCCAGATCGACGCGCAGCGCCGCGGTGTCCTCCAGCTTGAAGCCGACCTCGACCAGCCGCACGAAGTCGCCGTCGCCCACCTGACCCAGCAGGTTGGCGGGAAGCGGCTCGATGGTGTGGGTATAGGTCAGCCCGGCCTCCACCGCCGTGGCCGGCGGGTCGAGGGTGATGCGGCCGGTCAGCACCGTGGTCTCGCCGCGCATCACCCCATCGGCCAGCACGGCGACGCGCCGGCCCTCCAGGTGGGCGAGGCCCGACCATGTGGCGGCCGCCGCGCCGCTGCTGCCGACCAGGGCGGAGTCGGTGTTGAGCGTGTCGTCGAAGCGCTCGACCGTCCAGGTGCCGGCGCGGTCCACCAGCACATAAACGTTGTCGCCCACCACCGCGACGGAGCGCACCGCGCCTTCCGTGGTCAGCCGGGTCCAGGCGGTGACCTGCTCGGCCCGGTAGATGGTGACCGCGCCGATGGAGCCGTCGTCCATAACGACGAACAGCAGGCGGCGGCGCTTGTCGAAGTCCTGGTCACGTGGGTTCGCCACGATGTGCCGGGCGAGCAGCGCCAGATCGTTGGCCTGATACGCCGCCTCGGTGTCCGTATAGAGGAACTCGCGGATCTCCTTGCCGTTGCGCGAGACGAACAGCGTGGCGCCGTCCACGTCGCGCGGCATGATCGTGCGGTCGATCGGCGAGCCGATGCGCGTCTGCCGGTTCAGCTGGATGCTGCGCGGCGTCAGCGGGTCGCCGGTCACCATGTACTCGGCGCCCGAGGTGAAAAGCTGCAAATGGCGGCCGGAGAACACCGCGCGGATGGCGTTCACCTGATCGGACAGCAGGCCGAACTCGATGGCCTCGTCATCGCCGCCGGTGCCCAGATCGAAGTTCCACAAATCGGCCGAGCGCGACAGCCACAGCCGGTTCGGCAGATCGCGCGAGCCGCCGACCACCAGCCGGTCCTGATGGAACGCCGCCGCCACCGGCCAGCCGCGCCGCGGGCTGAACGCCTGTTCGTCCCAGTTCACGGTGGCGGCGGTGTTGGGCAGCGTCTCCTTGACGGTGGCCTGCACGCTGGTGGACGAGGCGACGCCGGTGATGAGGAGTTGCTTGCCCTTGATGCGGATCCGCGTGCCCTCGTGCAGCGGGTCGAACACCGGATCGGATGCGGTCACCGTGATGGCGCCCGTCGTGCCGCCGGGGGTCAGCGTCACCTCGGAATCGGCGAAGCGGTAGAACGGCATGCGGACCGCGTCGTCCTCCACCACATAGGCCCACTCCGACAGTCCCCACTCCGTCTCGCCGGTGCGGGTCAGCTTGCGGGGCGCCAGATCCGGGTGACAGACCAGCAGCGTGTCGGCGCTCTGCGTCCAGGTGATGCGGTCCAACTGCTCCTCGGTCCACGGGGCGTCCACCGTGGCGACGCGCGCATCGTCGCGGTAGACGTCGATCGTCCCGGCCGAGAAGGCCAGCAGGTAGGTCTGTTCGATGTTGAACTCGAACGCCACCAGCCGCCCCGGACCGCGCGCCGTATCGACGAAGGCGAGGCCGGAGCGCCGGGTGACGCCGCCCGTGGGATGGATGAACACGTTGCGCAGGGTCAGCGCGCCGTTGTCGTAGGCGCGCAGATCCTTGCGTCCGAGCAGGCGGCGCGAGATCTCGCCCGCCGTGAAGTTGGTCTTGACCTGCCGGATCCGGGTCATGACGCGCGCGCCTCGATCAGGGAGAAGTCCTCGAAGCCGGGCTGCACGTCCTGCTGGGCGTCGATCAGCCGGGCGCGGCGGAACTCGGCTTCGGCAAGCTGGTGCAGTCCGTCGGCGCGGCTGGAGTTCTCGGTCAGCGGGATGCAGAACTCGGCGGCCAGCCGGGCGATCAACGCCTGATCGAAGAAGGCCGGGAAGTCCTCCTCATTCGGGCGGAAGACGTAGGTCAGCACGACGCTGGCGCTGGCCGTGTGCAGCGCCCGCCCGGCGATGCGGTAATCCAGCCCGCGCCCGCGGCTGGCCGCCCCCGCCGACATCGCCCGCAGGAAATCGGCCGGCAACTGGAAGGCGCAGGCGTAGTCGGCCACCGGCTCGGTGGCGAGGCGCGGCAAGACGGCCTGGGCGGTGGCGAAGCTCCAGGCGCGGGCCGACAGCAGGGCGTCGCGCGTCGGGCCGTACAGCGCGGCCGCCACTTCGGCCTCGGCCGTGCCATCGTCGAACGCGGTGAGCGGCGTGGCGCCGATCTTCAGCAGCGCCCGGCTGCACAGTCCGATCGCGGTGAGTGCCATGGGGGGTGTCCTTGTGGTTTTGGCCCTCCCCCTGCTCCGCAGGGGGAGGGATGTTTCATCAGTCGCTGTTGCCGGCGCCGAACGGCGTGAGGTTGGTGGCGTCCACCGTGCCGGCGGCGTTGCCGGCGACCACCAGCACACCGGCGGCCCGCGTGCCGCCGGTTTCGGTGTTGGCAAGGATCATGTCGCCGACGCGCAGCATGTCGGCGGCGCCGTTGAAGTAGCCGGTGGTGTCCACCGCGGTGGCGGCGTCGGCCGTGGTGTAGTGCCAGAGCGTGAAACCGTTGGCGTACGCGAGCACGCTCAAATCCTTGGAAGCGAAGGCCATGGGGAAATCTCCGGAAAGTGTCGTGAGCATCGGGGCGCCCGCGCCGCGGAACCGGGATGGCGGTTCCGACGCGGCGGGGCGCCCCCGTCGGTCAACCTGCGAAAGCGCCCCTATTCGAGGCAGCGCAGGGTGACGACTCCGCTCTGGTCGATCAGGCAGGCGCCCTGGCTCATCATGTTGTTGACGAAGTGCGCGGCGCGGTCGCCGTGCCACGTCACGTCGGTCTTGACGTCGGCGCCGGCCGCGTGGCCGACCGCGGTCTTGTGGTACCAGTGGCACAACCGCGCGCCGTCCTTCAGCGACAGGCCGGAATGCGGCACCCACAGCGTGCCCAGCCAGCGCTTGGCCTGGGTGCCGCGCCACGGCAGCTCGTCCGGGCCGACGTACTGGGAGTTGGCGAACTCCTCGATGGCGAGCAGCTGGCTCCACTGCTTCCAGCCGACCACCGCGTAGCGCTGGCCATCGTCCGGCACGTCGGCGCCGCCCAGCAGCTCGAACGCCGCCAGCACCTTGGCCTTGGTCAGGCCATCGGCGGCGGTGCCGGCGAACACCGTGGACTTGTCCAGTTCGGTGATGATCAGCTCGTCGGTCTTGCGGCCCAGCGCATAGGCGCCAGCGTTGGCGATGATCTGCCGCTCGTCGATGTTGGTCTTCAGCTCGTCAAGCTTGTCGACCCAGTCACCGGCGTAATAGTCGGCCAGCGCGCACTCCACCGGCTCGTGGTCGAGGTTCATGACCGGCACGGCGCCGTGCCGCGCCTTCACCATGGCGGTGCCCTTGCCGACCTTCTGGAAGACGGTGGAGGCGCCCTGCACGTTGTTCTTGCTGCGCACGGTGTTGCGCAGCTTGGAGCCCATGCGCTGGTAGGATTCGTGGACTTCGCGCTCGAACTGCTTGACGAAGGCCTGGGTGACCGAGGTGGACATAGGAATACGCTCCTTCCTGACGGAGAGGGGAATGGATTGTCGGGAGGTGCGCCTCCGCCAGTTTGGTTGTCGGTTGCGCGTGGGCCCACGCGCCCGGCCGCGGGCGTGCGCAAAAAGAAAGGCCGGCTGGGCCCTTGCGGGTTATCCAGCCGGCCTTTCCAGGGGTGCATCGGGGGATGCGGATGCGTCAGGGACCGAAGCGGAGGGGAGAGGGACTTCGGGCCTTGACAAGAACATATATAGAACTTTGCGGGACGGTCGTCAAGGATAAAATTCCTTGATTGAGAGAAAAAGAAGAGGGCACCAAGGGGTTCGCCCCTGGTGCCCTCGATGCCTCAAACCTCCCCCGGCGTTACCGCCCGGTCGGGTACAGCCGCTGGAATCCTTCGGTGACGCGAGCGACGACGGCCGGGTCGCGGTCGCGCCAATAGCGCGGGTCGCGCATCAGCGCCTGCAGATCCGCCTCGCCGCCATCGGCCGGGACCTCGCCGCGCGTCAGCGCCGACGGCTCGGTGCCGCTCATCATGCGGTAGAGCGCCATCACCCCCTCATAGGTGGTCGACAGCCCGTCCACCGCCGGGGCCGGCAGGTTCTTCGAGGCCCAGGCGAGCAACTGGCGCGACACCGTGCGCCACTTCTCCTCGCCGCCGAACTGGGCGACCAGACGCTCGACCTCGCGGTCGGCCTGGAACTCGGCGACCAGCTCCTGAAGCAGCGGCATCATGCGCTCGGCCGCCAGGTCGTAGACCAGCTGCGCCTGCTCCGGCGCGAAGCCGGCGGCGTGCAGGCGGGCGTTGATCTCCGGGCACGGCTCGAACAGGCCGTGATCGCAGGAAATCCGGTACCCGTCGGGCGAGGCCGGCGCCAAGCCGCCACCGCCGGCCGCCATGCGGCGCTCCAGCTCCTGGTAGGACTTCATCAGCGCATCGACGCGCACGGCGCCGGACTGGGCGTCCCAGAACTTGTCGGGCACGCCGGAGGGGCGGTCGGCCGTCCCGGCCGCCGCGGCGGTCGGCGTGGTCAGCAGATTTTCAGCCATGGGAAACTCCTTGCAAGGGTCAGAGAACCTCGCCGCGGCCGCGGGCGACCAGGGCGAGGATGGTGGCGACGAGTTGGCGCTGGCCTTCGAGGTGACGCAGCGCCGCGTCCGAAGCGTCGGGGCCGAGCGTCCGCTCGACCGTCATGGCGCGCAGCACGCCCAGCACCCGCGCGCCGTCCGCCCCGCCGAAGCAGCGCGCGAAGCTCGGCGCCGGGTCCTCACTGGACGGTGCGGCGGGGTCGGCGAACCACGCCCAGCCATTGGATTCAGCCATGCGGCACCTCCCCGGCCGGAGGAACCGGCTGTTGGGCGCGGATCAGCTTCGCCGGCACGCCGAACGCCTCGCCGAGCCAGCGGGCGGTGGCCGCCGTGTCGATGGTCTCCAGCGCCGCCCCGCCGAGACGCTGCGCGGTGTCCAGCCAGCGCAGCGTCGCCTGCACGTCGCGCAGGCCCTGCGCCTGGGCGAGCGGCGAGCGGTACTGCAACTCGACCAGCCTGCCGTCCACGGTGAAGTCGGGGATCTCGCCGCGGCGGCGCAGGATCGACACGGCGCGCAGCAGCAGCGGCGTCAGCAGCTCGGCCTGCAAACGCCCGTAGGTGGCGCCCAGCAGCCGCCCGACCTCGGCCGAGCGCTCCAGCACTTCCGTGGCGGTCATGCGGGCGTCGTTGATCGGCGCCAGCCGGTCGGCGAGCAGCGCGTGCCGGATGCGCGTCCGCAAATCGTCGAGGACCAGTTGCGACACGTCGAACCGCCCCGGATTGGCGAGCGGCGTCAACCCGGCCGAGCCCACCGCCTTGGGAATGATGGTGCCCGGCACCAGCCGGATGGCGGCGGGGTTGAGCACCCCGTCGTCGTCGGCCTGCCAGATGCCAGCGATAAGTTGGCACAAGCCTTGCGCGCCAAGGGCTTTAGCGGGTGCGGGTTTTGGAAGTAAGCACCACGTAAGCAAGCCACCGCAAGCTTCGAGGCAAAGCGTTCCTGTTATGTTAGGCTGTGCCGCTCCAATCACGACGGCTTAGCCAATGCCCCCTCTTCCCCTTGTCCCTCAGCTCCAGCAGGATGCGCTCGACCCTACCGTTAAGGTTTCTGACTTGCTGCGAAAGGCAAAGTTCGTCGCGGCGAAATTGAATTTGCCGGACCTTATGGAATGGGCAGACAAGGAACTTCTAGGCTACAAAGACGAAGTACCACAATACAGAATAATAAGCGGCACTGCTCGGGCCTTCAACCCATACCAGGGCTGGAAGCCAATTATATTTGAGACATCAGAAACTCAAAAAGCCTATTCAACGCAAGCAGTTGGCTCATCAGCAGCACAGCTTGAAGAGCTCATGGAGAGGGATAAAGAAAACACCCTAGCCATGTCATGGCCTCCCGAGACAGAAGCTAAGATGAGGCAGGCCATGGGATTTCAATTAGATGTAAAGCTGTTCATAGATCGCAGTATGGTGTCTGGAATTCTTGATGCAATTCGTAACTCCGTCCTTGACTGGAGCCTCAAGCTGGAAGCAGCAGGCATCATGGGCGAGGGGTTCACATTTACGCAAAGGGAAAAAGAATTGGCCCACCAACCTTCGATCAACTACCAGATTGGTTCAATTCACAATTTTTCTGGCAATCTTGGGCCAGCCAGTGACAGCGCAACCATAAATTCTCAGCAATCAATCGCAATAGATCCAGGCCAACTCACGAAACTGATAGACCAGATTGAAAAAGCTCTACCGGCCGCAGAGCTTAGCCAGGGATCGGAGGATGAGGCACGCGAACTCGTGGCCGGCGTTCGCGCCGAGCTTTCGCAAACGCCACCAGACCAGAGCAAGCTCAATGGGTTGTTCGGAAGCTTGAAGCGTATCGTCGAAGGAGCCGCAAGCAAGGTTGTGGCCGATGGAATAACTTCAAATATTGACTCTTTCTTTCCTAGCTAACCCGGCCATCAATTTACCAAATACCTTTTTGCCGGGCAGCGGGGCGTTGCTGAAGCGCCCCGCTGTTTGATCCGGCGCCGGCCACGGCGGTATGAAGTGACCCACCTGCCGGCTCTCGGGGTTGTTTTCGCGCCAGCACTCCCGAGTTGCCGGCTCCGTGCTATCCGGGCGTGAACTGGAACGCCCGGCCCTCACGGCAGGGGATTAGATGAATAGGAAGCCGTCCGGCCGATCCGTCTCATAGATGCTCGGGCCGGCGTCGTTCGACAGCGCCCGCCCCAACGCCATGCAGGCGGCAACGGCGAGGTCCACCTTTTCCGGCGCACGCGCCTTGGTGATCTTCGAGTTGCCGGCCGGGTCGGTGTCGAGCACCACGTTGCCGATGCACCAGCGCAGTACCGGGTCGCCACCGTGCCGGAACTGCCGCGCCAGGATGGCGCGCTCCAGCTCGCGCACGGCGGGGCTCATGTCCCGGAACCCTTGCCCGAAGCGCACCACCGGCAGGCCCTCGGCCATCAATGCCTGTTCCACGGATGCTGCCTGCCAGCGGTCAAGCGCCACCTCCCGCACGTCGAACCGCTCGGCCCAATCGCAGATGGCGGCGATAACCGCGCCCTGGTCCACCGTGTTGCCCGGCGTGGCGGTCAGGTGCCCCGACTCCACCCAGGCCGGGTAGTTCACCTTGGCGTGCTCGGCCCGGCGCCGGATGTTGTCCGCCGGCACAAAGGCGCGGCAGAGAACGTCATAGCCGCCCTCGCCGTCCGGGAAGGCAGCAACCGCGGCCGTGAGGTCGCTTGTGCTCGACAGGTCGAGCCCGACATAGCAGGGCCGCCCGGCCAGTGCATCCTCGTCCACCGGCACCGCGCCTTCGTCGAACACATCCATGGGCAGCCACGGCTCGGCGGCCCCTTCCTGCCAGATGTTGAGGTAGTACTGCTTGAAGGCGACGGCGTGCGCCGGCACCTCGGCGGCCCGACGCGCCATCACCTCCATCTCGGCAAGGTCGCGGTAGCCGGCGCCGATGCTCGGATTGACCCGTTGCCACACCGCCGAGTCTTTCCAGTCGTCGTCTTTGTCGGCCGCGTAGATCACCGGGAGGAAGCTGTCATCCTCCACTTCGCCGCGCGCCACCTTGAGCGAGTAGTCCCACAGCTCCCAGGCGATGGAGTTCTGACCACACCCGGCCGTCGAGATGATAAGCGTCAGCGGCTCGGCGCGCTTTCCCATCGACTGCGTGAGCGTCATGTACAGCTCGCGCCCGTTGTTCGACTGCCAAGCGTGGATCTCGTCGGCGATCAACAGGGAGATGGCCGCGCCATGGGCGGTGTAGCTCTCGCTGGCGTAGGCTTTCAGGATGCTGTTGGTCTTCGGGTGCACGAGCTGCTTGGTGGACTCCTGCACCCTCACTTCTGACGCAAGCCGCTGGTCGGCCCGCGTGGTCCGCAGAGCGCTCCGGTAAGCGATGCCAGCCTGTTCCCGGTCGGCAGCGGCAACGGCCACCTGCCCAGCGGCCTCCCGTTCCGGCCCCATCAGGTGCAGCAGCCCCAACGCGCTCGCCCAGGTCGTCTTTCCGCAGCCACGCGGCAGCCAGATAGCCGCCGTGCGGATGCGGCGCCGGCCGTTGTGGTCAACGCAGCCGTAGAGCTTGCGCACCACGTTGCGCTGGAAATCGGGCATAGCGAACGGCTGACCGGCGAAGCGGCCTTCCGTGAGCTTCAGGTTGCCGATGAAGCGCTCAGCGCGGGCCGCGCGCTCCGGGGCGTTGATGTCGGACAGGTCGGGAATGACGATCATCACAGAAGCCCTTCCCACGGGTCGCTGTCGGCCGGCGGCTTGCCGTTGGCAGCCGGTCGGGTGTCGCAGGTGATCCGCAGCGCCTTGGCGAGCTTGAGGCACATCTCGCTCGCCCGGTTGGCGACGGTCAGGTGGGGCGAGTGCATAGGCACCCCCGTCTTGGGCGCGGCCACCACGGCCCCGTGCTCGGCAACGTGCGCCTCGGCGTCGCGCCAGCGTCCGTAGTTGATGCAGTAGATTTCGAGCGCACCCAGCGTCTCAGGGCCCAGGTCGCCACGGTCAGCGAGGACGGCCGCCACACGCTTCCATTCGTCGCGCGCAAGCCCGGTGATGTAGGCCGGCACGGCGGGCGCCTTGCGCTTCTGGCGGCGGGCGCTGGGATGCGGAACAACGGTTGCGGTCATGTCGAAACTCCCCCTACCTCAGACTGGCGTGACTCTGCGTGTTACCCCTGACCGGTCCCGGCCCCCATGGGCGGCAACATTTCGCCCCCCTATCCCCTGCGCACCTGATCACGCGCTGTCCGCTGCGAGTGGTGGGCATGGCAGAACGGCCGGAAGTTGGTCGGGTCAAGCCGGCGGTGCGGCGCCTCTCTCACGCTGACGATGTGGTCCACGTCGGTGGTCGGCTTGCCGCAGTCGGGAACGCAGCACACCGGGTTCGCCTTCACGAACTCGGCGCGCACACGCTCCCAATCACGGTCATAGCCGCGCTGGCGAGCCGTGCCGCGCACCCGGTCGGCGTCCTTTGAGCACCGCGGGCACCGGCGCCCAACAGGGACAACAGAACCACAACGGCAGGCACGGGGCGGGGCGGACGGCATAGCTCACCTCACTGCGACAGGCGGTAGAGCACGGGAGTGCCGCCGTACTGCGCGCAGTTCAGCCGGTACAGGACACCCGCTTCCGGCTCGTTGATGACGAACGAGCACGGGTGATCCATCACGATGTCCGTGACGCGCTGAACCGCAGTGGCGCCGCCGTCGAAGGAACGTTCCAACTCGAAGCGCGTGTTGATGAACGGCCCGCCGATGGTGATGTTGAAGTTGCCGTGGAGCTGAAGCCATGGCGTCGGGCCGGTACCCGTGAAGGTACCGGCCAACACCGCCTCGCCCCGCTCAACCGATGTGGGTGAGGGCTTGCCCATAGTGCACCTCAGGCCACCGGAACCGCTGCCGGATGGCCCTTCGCCATCTCGGCCGAGAACAGCCCGCCGGAGGTCGCGCCGGTCGGGGTGATCGTCACCACGAGGTAGCGGTGCGGCCCGGCATAGCCGAACTTCTTCGCCGTGTTGTCGTCGGTGGCGGCGAAGGTCGGCAGGCTGCCCAGCACGTCGGCCGTGGCGTCCGCCTGGTCGGAACCATCCGCCTTGTCGCCGGCCGTCAGCGTGACGGCATACGAGCCGTCCGTGATCGTGCCGGCGGCGACGAAGACCGCGACGGAGTTGAAGCCCAGCAGGTCGAGCACCGCCGACGACACTGGGGTCGTGGTGATCGTCTGCGGCGGGATGGCGTTCACGACGCCCAGGTTGTGCACGAGGTCACGCATTGGTCGGTTCTCCTGTTAGGCCGCGATCTTGAGCTTGCGGAAGGCTTCGGCCTTGGCGACCGAACCGGCGACACGGCGGCGGGCGTGGAAGCGCACAAGCCCATTCGTCTGCTGCGAGTACGGGTCACGCAGGATCGACACCGACAGGCGGTCGAAGATGCGGTAGCCGCTCTTGAAGTCCGCGAAGACCACCGGGAACTTGCCGGCGCCCACATCGTCCATGTCGGGCATCTCGATCACCGGGCGGCCCAGGATGGTGGCGGCCGGCGCGTTCGGAACACCGTCGAAGCTCAGCAGGTAGCGCCCGTTGGCGTCCTTCAGCTTGCGGATCACGCCCAGAGTGGTGCGGTTCATCGCCCACACCGCGTTCGCCGCATAGAAGGTCGGCAGCGCGTGGTACAGGTCGAGGACGCTGTCGGCGGTGATCGCGCTGGCGTTGCCGCTGTTCACGGCCGCGATGTCCGGGGACTGCATGAAGCCCAGCGGCTTGTTCGCGCCGTCGCCGTTGACGAACGCTGCACCCTCAGCCTTGCCGAACTGTTCGCCCAGGTCGCTGGCGATCTCGGCCGCCACGTCGAAGGCAGCATCCTCCAGCATCGCGTTCGACACGTCGGTGTAGGCGGTCAGCTCGCGGACGTGGAACTCAAGCGCCCCATAGGCGGACTGCGTGCCGCTGCGGGTCTGCGTCTCGCCGGTCCAGTTCGCGGTGGGCGTGCCGGTACGGCGGGGCAGAACCACCTGCGGCGCGCTGGTCTGCATCACCTTTGCCACCTGCCGGACGGGCGACACCAGCACGACGTTCTTGACGATCTCGTTGACGAACTGACCCGGCGCCAGATAGCCGGCGCCCGTGTCGTCGGCGATGCGCAGCGTCTTCACCTCGGTCACGTCCAGGGCTTCCTTGCCATGGCGCAGGAAGCGGCCGAACGCCTTCACCTCGGCTTCAGGCTCGGCCTTCGTCTCGACGGCCGCTCCGGGGCGACGAAGCACGGTTTCGATGCTCTTGACGCTCTTGGCGGTGCCGTTCACGGCTTCCTCGATCTTGCCGACGCGGGCAGCGCAATCAGCGACAGCGGTTTCGACAGCCGACAGGCGGTCGGCAACGTTCTGGTCTTCGGCCGCGTCCACGTCCGGCGCGGCGGTGCTCATGTCTGCCATGGTGCTCTCTCTGGTTTGTGCCGCCGCAGCGGCGGTGGAAGACTTCACGCTCAGCACCCGCGCCCGGCTCGAAGCGGGTCGCTTCACGATGCTGATTTCCTTCAGGTCCACCGCCTCCAGCACCCGGCGCCCGGCGCCGTCCTTGCTGGTCTTAGTGGCGATGTAGCCGATGCTCAGCCCGTCGAGGCGGCCGGCGCGCAGATCGTCCAGGGTGGCAGCATCCGTCACCTGTCCACAGACCTTGAGCCCGATGTCATCCTCTTCGGCCGAGGTCCACACGCCTACCGACTGGCCCTTGTGCTCGCGCAGCATCTCAGGCAGGCCGGCGGCGAGGCTGGCCTTGAAGGCGCCGGGTGTCACGATGTCGTTGACCGCATCGGCCGGGCCGCCAAACAGGCTGGCGTAGCCGATGATTTCGCCGTCAGCGTTGGCTTTGATCTCAAGCAATGGTCGGCCCTCCCGTGGTCGGCGCGGGGGCGGTGTTGACCGGGCGCATGAAGGTTTCGCCGCCGGCATAGGGCGGCAGCCCTTCCTCGGCCCGCACTTCGTTGGGCGACAGGAAGCCGCCGTTGATCGCTTGGCTGTAGGCGGTGAAGCGGGCAGCCAGATCGGCGCGGGCGATATGATCGGTGTCGAAGTCCACGTAGAGCGTCTTGCGCTCGTCCGCCGACAGCAGCGTCAGGTGGATCGCATCCCGCCACATGCGGAAGATCGGCAGCAGGCCAAACGCAAGGAACTGCGCACCCATGGCTTCGGCCGTGCTGTAGTGCACGTTGTCCATCTCGGCCAGAAGGTGCAGGGGAACGCGGAAGGTGCGGGCGATTTCCTGGATTTGGAACTTCCGCATCTCCAGGAATTGCGCGTCCGTGCTCGACAGTTGGAGCGGCTGGAACTCCCAACCCTCTTCCAAGATCGCGGTGCGGCCAGCATTGGCACCGCCCTTGTACATGCCCTCAAAGCTGGCCCGAAGGCGGCGCATCACCTCTTCGGTCATCTTGCCGGCGCCCTTCAGGACACCAGCCGGGCGAGCGCCACGGCCGAAAAGGCCGGCGGCGTGCGCCTCCATGACGACACTCACGCCGATGGCCTCGCGCGCCAGATCAACCGGGCTGTCACCGCGCCCCATGCTGACGGCGCCGACGCCGCGCAGGTGCAGGACTTCGGTGCGGTCCCACTCGTGCTGCACGCCGTCCAGGCCGGTGTACTTGTACACGGGCTCCAGCGTCAGCGGATCGACGTAGACCACCACCCGCGCCGGCAGCAGGCGCACCAGTTCGGTAACGGCTCCATCCGCATCACGGGACACCCAGGCGAAGGCGTTGCCGTAGAGAGTGAAATCCTGCGTCAGCAGCAGGAAGAACTCATAGGCCGGCGTCCACGGGTTCGCGGCTTCGGTCAGGATGGGCCACAGCGGATGATCCTTCGCCAACTCGCGCCCATCGGCTTTGGTGCGGCGGAAGATGCGGCACGGCGTGCTCGCGACGGTTTCGGCGATGGCGCGGACAGCGCCCAGCACGGCCGGGCAGCGAAGGGCGGTTTCAGGGCTGACGGTGGCGCCGCTGGCAGTTTCGCCCCCAATGCTCAAAAGCATCGGGTCAACTATGGTCGCGGCCGAAGCGCTCTTGCGCTCTATGCCGAAAAACGCCCTGAAGCCATCAAGCATTTTGGCTGACTCTTTGCAGTTCTCACTGCAACGTCAGCGTACAACCGAGGAACTGTCAAAGACGTTAAGCAGTGCAGACCGCAAGCATTTTTACGGAAAGCGGCTTACGCATTCCGGATAATTCGAGAATATTACCCGCCTCCAAGCTCGAACACGTCTTGCCAAGCCTGCCGCTCAGCATCGGCTCGGCTCATGCCGCATTGGAACTCCAGTCTGGCGGCCAGTTCCTCGAAGTCGTCCCGCATGTCCTGTTCGTCTCGGACGTGTGCAGGCGGACGTTGGTCGTTTTGCGGGGTAACCGGGGTAACTGAGGTAACTGCGTTGATATTGCTAGGGTTTTCCCGGTTACCTTGCGCTTTCGGCTCGGGGTAACCGGGGTAACCGGCCGGGGTAACCGCCCATGCGGCGAACAGGTCACGCATGTTAACCCCCGCCTTCGATGGCAGCGGCAGGGAAGTGATAGAGCTTCATCTGTCCGTGCCCCGGCACCTTCATGTTCTTCTGCGACTTGCCGTCTCCAGCGGCCTCCAACATGCCGGCCTTGACAAGCTCGGCCGCCAGGGTCTTGGCGTTGAAGCCCTTCGTGATCTCCTTGAAGCCCTCGGCCATGGCGAAGAACTCCCACCGGCCGCTCTCATCCTTGCGGCGAAAGCCGACACGCCCCGTGACCGGACGGGTTTCGGCGTCGTCGTCTGACCAGACAGCCTGGAACCGGCTCATGCCGTGCGCTTCGAGGAATGCGCGCACCTGCGCAATTCCCTGCGCCACCTCAGCCGGACCACTGCCGCCGCGCGCCTCCAGCCATGCGTTGAAGCACGCTGCCGCACCACGCATCGCCTCACCTTCCGGCCAAGGCAGGATGCCCATGGCTGCCGCCAGCTCACCGGCAGCGGCGATCAAGGCGAAGCGTCCGGCGGCACGCTGCACCTGCCCGTCGCACCCCTTCGGCAGATAGCTGGCCTTCCACCGCTCACAGCCGGCGCGGAGAGCTTCCGCCAGTTCGTCGAGGTTGGCAGAGGTGATGCGTTCGAGGAAGGCGTGCGCAGCGTGGCCGCGATGCGTCTCCGTCGCCAACCGGACGCGGCGGGCGAAGCTGTCACCATCCGGCGAGCCGTGCAGGTGCTCGAACGAGCCCAGGCCGGCGCCAGCGTCGGCGGGAATGTCGAGGATGCGGACTTCCTGCCCGGCCTTGGTCTTGCGCCCGGTCTCGGCCACCTTCTCAGCCAAGCCGATTTCGCCAGTGGACACGAACAGCACGCGCCACGTCGTCACCGGCCGCGCACTGGTGTCCTTGTTCATGCGGGCCTTGCCGGCGCCGTTGGACAGCATGTAGCCCATGGCATCTACAGCCCGGCCGTCGCCCTGCCCCATCTCGTCCAGGCACAGCAGCGCATCGTTGGCAGCGCGGGCGAGCGCTTCGGCCGCGTTGTCGGTGGCGCGCCAGTTGTGGACCGGGCACCCCCAGGCCGACGCGGCGACGTACAAGGTGCTGGACTTGCCGATAGACGACGCGCCCCGGAAGTGAAGCCCGCCCGACTCGGCGTTCAGCAGGTAAAGCAGCGGCCCGGCGAAGGCCGCGGAAAGGGCAAAGGACAAGCGGCTGTTACCCACCGCCAGCGCGGCAACCTCCGACTGCCACCCCTCGAACGTGCCGCGCGGCTTCGTGTCAGTGGCAGCGCCGGCAGATTGCAACAGCACCCGCTCGCCCTTGGTGTCGCCATAGGAGCGGCCCGCCGACACGTAGACGCGACCATGCCAACCCGTGCGGTCAACGCAGGTTGCACGCGCCTTCACGCGAACGCTGGCAAGATAAGCGGTCAGCATCTCGCGCGCCTTCCGGCCGGGAGCGACGAACAGCCCGCCGTCGAGCAGGATGCGGCGGAAATCGGTGCCATCGCCGGCCAGCAAGGCGCGGGGCATCGCCCATTCGTGCTCTCGGCCGTCGTGATCCTTCCACTTCAGCAGCACGCCCCAGCTACCGCCCGCAGTGTCGCGCGTCTCGGCCACCACCTAGAACGGGCCGGACAGCAAGAGGTCGTCTTTCTCGGGGTCGGGGTCGCGGAAGAACAGCCCATTGGGACGCAGCATGAAGCCACCAGTGACCGGGGGCGGAGCCATCCCACCCGAGTCCTGCGCTGATGCCGTCTGCCACGGCTTGGCAGTCTCCACCATGACGCGGAGGTCGGCAGTGGTGACGGCATCGGGCAGCGGATCGGCAACATCCCAGGCGCGCGGCCAGTCGTACGGAAGCTGCACCACGGCCACGCTGGCGGCGCCGGCCTCGGTTGCCAGCCGCGCCACCTCGGCAGCGAAGGCCGCACCGGCTTCGTCATGATCGGGCCAGATTACTACCTTCCGGCCGGCAAGCGGCGTCCAGTCCGTCTTGTGCGGGGACTTCGCCCCATGCATGGGAGTGGTGGTGACCAGCTCCGGGAACAGGTCGGCCGCAGCATCGCTTGCCTTCTCACCCTCGGTGACAATCACCAAGGTGTCGGGCCGGGCCATCAGGTCGGGGAGCTTGTAGAGTGGGCGCGGACCGGGAATGCCCCTCGAGCGCCAGCCGCGCCGGCCGTCGCCCAGGTCGCAATAGCAGATCGGCAACACGTCCTTGCCGGGCGTGCCGTTGTCGGTGGTGAAGTCGAAGCGGGCCGCATAGCCCAGCAGACGGCCATAGGCGTTGTGATAGGGCCACGTCCGCGACGGCTCGCCGTACTTCGGGTGCTTGAAGCGCAGCGGCGGCGCGTCCGCTGGTACTGGGAGGATCGGCGTCTTTTCGTCACCCTTGCCCACGGGGCCGATGGCCGTCGCTGCGGACAAGTCTTCATCCGTCAGCGGTGCGAACATCTTGCACGTATCGTCAGGCATTACTTCACCCCAAGCATGTCAGCGAGATGGCGCGCGGCGTCCGCTTGCGAGATGCCGGCGAGGTAGGCGGCGAGACTGATAGGGTCGCCCCCGCCGTCGTCGGTGGCAAAGTCGGCCCAGCGGCCGGTGTTCATGTTGATGCGGAAGCTTCCCAATCGCCGGTCGGCCCGGCGTGGGTTCAGCGCAATGTACTCGTGCCCTTCCCTTCTCCCGCCCGGCAGCCAGCGCACCAACAGGGCCGGCAGGGCGGCGACGGCAGCGCGGTTGATCCGGTCGAAGTCGAGGCGGGCCGGCTGCATCTTTATGCCCTCCCCCGAATGGCGCGGCGGAGGTCGGCGGCGATCTCGGCGGCGAGGTTGTCGAGCGTTTGCCCCTTCAGGCGGCGGCGCGGCGCGGAGCCGGGGAGGCGGTCGGGAACGTCCCAGGACATACCCCGGCGGAAGTGGAAGTTGACGGCCGGATCATCCATCGCGGCGAGGCGGGCAGTGTCGCGCATCGTTCAGCCCTCCATGCCCGTGTCGCTGGTGCTGCGCATCAGTTTGCCGAGCCGCTCCGTCGCCCAGCGGTCCAACTTGCACGCCGCCAATTACGATGACCGCCTGACGACGATTGGAGGTTCTTCCGCACTTCTGGTGCAAACAGGGGTGCCGGCGCGTAGCGGCATCCACACATAGAAGGAAGTCGCACTCTCCAG
>NZ_JBPXMR010000021.1:0-63797 GCF_053470425.1 Azospirillum terrae
TGCGCGCCAACCTCATGCACCGAAAGCGCCTCGACCGCCTCAACGCTCCCCGTCCAAACCTAGGCGAAGAGCCAAGGCAACTCACCCTGCAATGGACATGATCCTTAACCGGACAGCCGTGCGTGCCCGACGCCAATCGGCCGCAGCTTCGATACTGATTCGCACCTCCGAGCCAACCAGCATCTCGCGTGGACCTTGACCGCCCTTGCGGAGGCGGAAAAATAGGGGGCCATCCGCATTCCCAGTGCAGCCCGGATGCGGATCGAAGCCGGAATGAGCACATAAAGGGAACGAAGTCCCCACCAGAGCGCCTGTTTCCGTGTCCAGATCCCTGTTTTCGTTGCTCCCGGCCAGCCTTGTCGTCGAGCAGGTTGAGGTCGAGGCCGACCGTGTCGTCGTGGTGGCTCGCGTTCGTGCGCGCACGGCGGCGTGCCCGCTGTGCCGGCGTTCATCCCGGCGCGTCCACAGCCGATACAGCCGTCGGCTGGGCGACCTTCCCTGGCAGGACCGCGTCGGCGAACTCCATCTGCGGGTCCGCCGGTTCCGGTGTGCGGTCGCGGACTGTCCGCGCCGCATCTTTGCCGAACGCTTGCCTGCCGTGGCTCCGCCCCGGGTTCGGCGAACGCACAGGCTCGCCGAGGCACAGCGCACCATCGCGTTGAGCGTGGGCGGAAACCCCGGTGCCCGGCTGTCCACCCGCCTCGCCATGCCGGTCAGCGGCGACACGCTGCTGCGCCTGATCCGGGCAGTACCCATGGAGCCGCTCCCACCCGCCCGGATCATCGGGATCGATGACTGATGGGATGGACGGCCCCCGTTTCCGGCATCGTGGTGCCACATGAAGGGTGTTGACGTCCTTCAGCAAGGAGACCGCCCAGATGCATGCTACGACCATCGGCCTTGACTTGGCAAAGTCGCTCTTCCAGGTTCATGGCGTTGACGCTCGCGGAAAGGTGGTGGTGACCAAACGCCTGCGCCGTGACGCCGTGCTCGGCTTCTTCGCCACTCTGCCACCCTGCGTGGTCGGCATGGAGGCGTGCGCCACCGCGCACCATTGGGCGCGGCACATCGCCAGGTTCGGCCACACCGTCCGCCTGATGCCGCCGCAGTATGTGAAGCCTTACGTCAAGCGCCACAAAAACGATCAGGCCGACGCCGAGGCGATCTGCGAAGCCGTGCAACGCCCGACCATGCGCTTCGTGCCGGTCAAGACCGAGGAGCAGCAGAGCACCTTGGTCATTCATCGCGTGCGGGGAACGCTGGTTCACCAGAAGACCCAACTGATCAACGCCCTGCGCGGGCATCTGGCGGAGTTCGGCATCGTCGCGCCCAAGGGCGCGTGCAAGGTGGTGGAGCTGACGGCGCGGCTGGCGGATCCTGGCGAGGAGCGGCTGCCGGAGATGGCCAGGGCTCTGCTCCAGGTGCTGGTCGAGCAGCTTCGCGACACTGAGCGCCGGATTGCCGAGCTCGACGCTCGTCTGCGGGAACAGGCCAAGCAGGACGAGAGCTGCCGGCGCCTGATGACGATCCCTGGTGTCGGGCCGATCACCGCCACCGCGCTGGTAGCGACGATCGGCGATGGGAAGGCGTTCGCGTCCGGCCGGCACCTGGCGGCGTGGCTCGGTCTGGTCCCGCGCCAACACTCCAGCGGGGGCAGGGAGCAGCTGGGAGCCATCTCCAAGGCTGGCGATGGCTATCTGCGCTGCATGCTGGTCAATGGGGCCCGCGCGGTCCTGCGATGGTGGCGGACCAGTTCGCCGTGGTTGGCCAAGCTGTTGGAACGGCGACCGGTGAACGTCGCTGTTGTCGCTCTGGCCAACAAGACGGCGCGCATCGTCTGGGCGGTGCTAACGCGCGGGGAAACCTATCGGCGGCCGACACCGACAGCGACGCCGGCGGAGGCTTGAGATGAAGACGGCAAGGTCCAGGCCCGACCGTTTGCAGATTACCGCCGTGCTCGGCGCCAACAAGGCCAAGCCGCTGGCGCGGCGGCCCGAAAGGCCGGCCTTGTCAGCGCCTGCGCGCGGCGCTGGTCGGAAAGCAGGTCGGGACGAAGAGGTGGTCCCGGCGGCCGAACAAAGAGGTAAGGCGATGACGATGCTCAACCAATTCCCCGTGTCCGCTGCCGGCCCGGCAGCCTGAACACGGGATCACTGGCCCCCCTTCGGTTGCGAGGGCGATACACGACGTGATGGCATACCGGTCGGACCGGGATCGGCGCACCCCGACAAGCCCAGAGAGCCTCCAAGCTCGAACGACTGATTGGGTGCCGCTCTGCGGATTTCATCAAGGCCAGCAGCCGCAAGGTTGCACACACAGGCCGAATAGATGGCAGCAACCGACTTCCTGGCCGTCACTTGTGAAAAGCTCTTGCAGAGCGGGGGCCGTCCATAGATGGGCCTGGCGCCGCGGCAAACGCTACGGCACCCTCATCGTCGACCTGGAGCGCAACCGTCCCATCGACCTGCTGCCCGACCGCCAAGCCGACACGGTGGCCGCGTGGCTAAAGGCGCACCCTGGTGTGACTGTCGTTGCCCGCGACCGCGCCGGTGCCTACGCCGATGGCATCCGCCAAGGAGCCCCCGAAGCCATTCAGGTGGTGGATCGGTGGCATCTCCTGCGCAACCTCGGCGACGCGTTGGGAGCGCTCCTCACCAGCCATCAGCGCGACCTTGCCGCCGCCAAGCTGGCCGTCACTCCGGCCGAGGCCGCCGGGCAAGGACCGCCACCGCCTCCGGAACTCCGGCCTCCGACCCGCCGCGAGCAGCGGAGCGCCGCAATCCAAGCCGCCCGTCATGCACGCTTCGAGGAGGTCGTTGCCCTGAACGCGCGCGGCTGGTCGCAGACGCGCATCGCCCAGACGCTCGAACTCGATCGCAAGACGGTGCGGGTCTGGCTGCGCGCCAGACAACCACCCTCCTGGCGCCAGCCGGCCAAGGGCAGCCTTCTTGATCCGTTCGCCGATCACCTGCGCCGCCGCTGGGAGGACGGCTGTCACAACGCCGCCCAGCTCTGGCGGGAGATTCGGGGGCACGGCTTCACCGGCCAGCCGGCCATCGTCCGAGAGTTGTTGCGGCCGTTGCGTGAGGCGCGTTCAGGGCTGGGAACCACGGCTCCTGCGTCGTGGCGTACGCCATCGCGACGCCGGGCCGCATGGCTGGTGGTGGCGGACGACGGTGAGATCGATGCAACCGAACAGGCGTTCGTCGCCGCCCTGATCGCCGGCTCGCCGGACCTGGCGCGAACCATCGAGGTGGCGCGGGCCTTCCAGGCGATGGTGCGCGGCCGCCGGGAGAGCGATCTGGACGGCTGGCTGGCGGCAGCCAGCGACACGGCCCTGGCGGGTTTCTCCGAGGGCTTGAAGCGTGATCTGCCGGCGGTGCGCGCGGCATTGTCACTGCCGTGGAGCACCGGACCGGTCGAGGGGCAGATCAGCAAGCTGAAGACTATCAAGCGCACGATGAACGGGCGCGGCGGCTTCGACCTGCTGCGCCATCGTGTCCTGGAGGCCACGTGACCCGGTGCACCGGGAATGCGGATGGACCAGATTCTCACCATTCAGGGCCTTTTCCGGTCGGCCTGTTCTCGGAGTTAAGGGCCTTTCCGGCCGTTTCGGCCGCCGTTCTCATCAAACAGTGCCCGGCGACAGCGCCTACCATCAAACTTTGCAACGGAACCGCTCATTCCGACTGAAGGCATACAACGGAACGCCGTATTGCAAGGCCAAGGTTGCGCCGATCGCGTCCCAGGGCGTGGTGTCTGAGGGGGCTTGTGTGCTCTTCGGCGGGTTGAGGCCGCCGGTCTACGCCGCTGCAATGGACAGCGGATCAGTGGCGTGAGGGTGGCACAGCTCGGTCATGCTTTCCATGGCCATGTAGCAACACGCCGCCGCGGAATGTGATGACGACGAGCGGCATTGGCCTTGTGCGGCATGTCGAGAGACCTGAACGGTGGCGGGAGCCTGACCTACGACACCGACCGCATCCATGCAACACAGCGGCACTTGGCTCAAACTGTCCGATGCCCATGACGCCGCGCACCACGGTCGCCCCGGCGAGGTGCATCTCCCGCGCGTTTATGACGACTCACTCGTAGAGCGGTCGGCCGCCATAGCGGTCGTTCTTGCCGATGATTGATGAATCTTTGCCGATCAGGTGCCCATGGTGAACACCATGGCGGCGGCACTTGCGGCCATGACCGCGGTCGCCAGCCAGCCGACGATGCGCAACGGCATCGAAACCACGACTGGTCCCATGACTCTGTGCTGGCTGGCCATCAGCATCATGCACACCATCACCGGCACGGCGACGATGCCGTTGATGACCGCGCTCCAGAACAGGGCCTTGATCGGGTCGATGCTGGTGAAGTTGATGACGACACCAATGATCGTGGCGATGGTCACCGTCACATAGAACGCCTTCGCCTCCTGCGGCTCGCGCGCCATGCCGACCGGCCACTTGCGCGCCTCGCCGATGGCGTAGGCGGCCGATCCGGCCAGCACCGGAACGGCGAGGAACCCGGTGCCGATGATGCCAAGGGCGAACAGCAGGAAGGCGAAGTCTCCCGCGACCGGCCGCAGTGCCTCCGCCGCCTGGGCGGAGGTTTCAATGCTCGTCTTGCCGCCCGCGTGCAGCGTGGCCGCCGTGGTGACCATGATGGCCAGGGCGACGATGTTGGAGAAGGCCATGCCGACGTACGTGTCCAGCCGGATGCGCTCAACGGCGCGCGGCGCCTGCTCGGGCGCCTTTACCAGAGGATCGCGGTGGGGGATCTCCCGGATGTCCTCCGCCTCCTGCGAGGCTTGCCAGAAGAACAGGTACGGGCTGATCGTGGTGCCGAACACGGCCACGATGGTAGTGAGGTAGTCGGACCTCCAGGCGATCGACGGAATAAAGAAGCTCCCGGCAAACTCCCCCCAGGGCACGTGGACCACAGCCGCCGAGCCGAAGTAGGCGAACAACACCAACGTCAACCACTTCAGCACCGAGACGTAGTGGGTGTACTTGAGCAGCACCTGCATGCCGATGCAGATGGCGCCGAACAGCGCGACGTAGAGATGAACCGGCCCAGGCAGCAGCAGGTTAAGCACGTCGCCCATGGCCCCGAGGTCAGCGCCGATGTTGATGACGTTGGCGAGCAGCAGCAGCGCGACGACGCCCTGGAGCAGCCAGTTGGGATAGTGGCGCCGGAGGTTCCCGGCGATGCCGCGCCCGCTGGCCCGGCCGATGCGGGCGCTGATCTCCTGCACCACGCTCATCAGCGGGTACGTGAACAGCAGGGTCCAGGTCAGCCCGTAGCCGAACTGCGCCCCGGCTTGCGAGTAGGTGGCGATGCCACTGGGATCGTCGTCCGAGGCGCCGGTGATCAGGCCCGGCCCGAGCACGTCCAGGAGCCGTGGTTTGGACGGCGGAACCACCGGGCTCTTGGGTTTGTCGTCGTGTGCGTACGTTGCCATGGGCTCTCCCGGCCAGGGTGATGGATCCGTGGATACGCCGTGGAAACACCCGCGCTTCCGCTACGGTTTCCCGACCGTTAGATGAAACTTCTGTAAAGCCTCGCCGATGGTTCTCCTTGGCGCTTGACGCTCCCCGTCCTGGAGGAGTACAGCCGCTTCCGACGTCAACGCATGATCGGCCGGTGCCCGAATCACGGGTCGGCATCCAGCCGAGAAGGCAAGAGATGGAAAGCCCCAGTAGTCGCTCCCGACACACCCCGGCCCCGACGCTGATCCCAGGCTGACCTTCTCCGCAAGGTCCACCGCGACCGGCGCCGAGCCGACCGCATTGCAGGTGGATCATGGTGATGCCAAACCTCACCGACCCGACCCATTCGCCCGCCCTGACCGCGCGTGCAGGCCGCACTGGCGTGCGTCGGCTCCCCGCGCGAAGTTGACCCTGCCGTCCTGCTCTGACACCTGACCGCCGCAATGCGGTGGATATCCTTTCTCACGCCAGGAGCGGCCCGGATGTGTCGGGCCGCGGGATGGAACGGTCATGGCCTGGACCCAGACAAGCATATCCGTGAAGGCGGCAGACGCCGCCCCCAACCGGTGGGACCTCGTGGCACTGCCGCTGGTTATCGGCGTTTTCGCCCTGGCCGTCGTCGGCGGGCACCAGATGGCGGCGCCGCTGGCGAGCATCGAGGCAGCCCTCGTCTCGCTCGACGCCTGGAACCTGCCGGAGTACGCGCTGCGCTCGACGCTGCGCATGCTGGCGGCGATGGTGGCCTCGCTGCTCTTCACCTTCACCTATGCCACGCTGGCGGCCAAGAGCCGCCGGGCGGAGATGGTGCTGATCCCGGTGCTGGACGTGCTCCAGTCGGTGCCGGTGCTCGGCTACATCTCCTTCACCGTAGTCTTCTTCCTGTCGCTGTTCCCGGGCAGCGTGCTGGGCGCCGAGTGCGCGGCGATCTTCGCTATCTTCACCAGCCAAGCCTGGAACATGGCATTCAGCTTCTACCAGTCGCTGCGCACTGTGCCGCGCGACCTCGACGAGGCGGCGACCAGCTTCCGCTTCTCCGGTTGGCAGCGGTTCTGGAAGCTGGAGGCGCCCTACGCCATGCCGGGGCTGGTGTGGAACATGATGATGTCGATGTCTGGCGGCTGGTTCTTCGTGGTGGCTTCCGAGGCGATCACCGTGGGCGACCAGACTGTCACGCTGCCCGGCGTCGGCTCCTACTTGGCCGAGGCTATCGCGCAGAAGGACCTCGGCGCCGTCGGCTGGGCGGTGCTGACGATGCTGGCGGTCATCCTCGTCTACGACCAAGTCCTGTTCCGCCCGCTGGTCGCCTGGGCCGACAAGTTCCGCTTCGAGCAGACCGGCGCCCAGGAGATGCCGGAGTCCTGGGTGCTGAACCTGTTCCAGCGCACCCGCTTCTTCCGGGCGCTGTTCGCGCCGGTCGATGCGGTGCTCGGCACGGTGGCTTGGCTGCGTCTGCCGCTGTTCCCCTCCATGGGGCGCCGGATCGCCGGACCGCCCACCGCCGCGCTCGACATGGCGTGGTACGCGGTCATCGCTGCGGCGGCGCTCTACCTGGGCTGGACCCTGGTGGCGTTCATCGCCAGCGGGGTCAACTGGGGAGATGTCGCCACCGTGCTGGCGCTCGGACTGGCGACGTTGCTGCGCGTCGTCGTGTTGATCGCTGTCGCCACCCTGGTGTGGGTGCCGCTCGGCGTGCTGATCGGGCTGCGGCCGCGGCTGGCCGAGAAGGTCCAGCCGGTGGCGCAGTTCCTGGCGGCGTTCCCGGCCAACCTGCTGTTCCCGGTCGCCGTCGTCACCATCGTGCACTTCGGCCTCAATCCGGACGTCTGGCTCAGCCCGCTGATGATCCTTGGCACGCAGTGGTACATCCTGTTCAACGTCGTCGCCGGGGCCACCGCGTTCCCCAACGACCTGAAAGAGGCGGCGGCCACCTTCCGGATTCGCGGCTGGCAGTGGTGGCGTGACGTCATGCTGCCCGGCGTCTTCCCCTATTACGTGACCGGCGCGGTGACCGCGTCGGGTGGCTCGTGGAACGCCAGCATCGTCGCCGAGGCGGTGAGTTGGGGCGACACCCAGGTCACCGCGCACGGCCTGGGCAGCTACATCGCTCAGGCTACCGCCGCCGGGGACTACCCGCGCATCGTGCTCGGCATCGCCGTGATGTCGATGTTCGTCATCCTCTTCAACCGCTTGCTCTGGCGTCGGCTGTACGGCTACGCCGAGCGCCGCCTGCGCCTTGCCTGATGGAGGTTTCTGCCATGCTGCAAACCTTGACCAAGACCCTCTTCGAACTGCGCAGCGTCCGTCAGGCGTACCCGAAGCCGTCCGGCCAGGAGTATGTCGTGCTCGACGATGTCGACCTGACGCTGCGCGACGGTGAGATCGTCGGGCTGCTCGGCCGCTCCGGCTCGGGCAAGTCCACGTTGCTGCGCATTGTCGCCGGACTGGCGCGACCGACCGCCGGGCATGTCCTGCACCATGACGAGCCGGTCGTCGGGCCGACCGATGGTGTCGCGATGGTGTTCCAGACCTTCGCCCTGTTCCCCTGGCTGACCGTCGAGGAGAACGTGCTGGCCGGGCTGAAGGCGTTGGGCGTGCCGAAGAAGGAGGCGGCGGAGCGCGCCGAGCAGGCCATCGACCTGATCGGCCTGTCCGGTTTCGAGAGTGCCTACCCGAAGGAACTGTCGGGCGGCATGCGCCAGCGCGTCGGCTTCGCCCGCGCGCTGGTGGTGCAGCCCGAGATCCTGCTGATGGACGAACCGTTCTCGGCACTCGACGTGCTGACGGCGGAGACCCTGCGCACCGACCTGCTCGACCTCTGGATGGAGCGCAAGCTGCCGATCCGGTCGATCTTGATGGTGACGCACAACATCGAGGAGGCGGTGCTGATGTGCGACCGCATCCTGGTGTTCTCCTCCAACCCCGGCCGGGTGGCGGCGGAGATCCGCGTGGACATCCCCCACCCGCGCAACCGCTTGGCCCAGGAGTTCCGCGACCTGGTGGACGACATTTACGGGCGGATGACCGCGCGCAAGCCGCTAGCCGCGCCGGAGGCGCCTGCTGCGCGCCTGCGCCCGGTCTACGCGGAGCCGCTCCAGCACGTCTCGACCAACCTGCTGTCCGGTCTCCTGGAGACGTTGGCCTCCCCGGCGTACCACGGCAAGGCGGACATGCCGCATTTGGCGGCGACGCTTCAGCACGAGATCGACGACCTGTTCCCGATCGCCGAGACGCTCCAGATGCTCGGCTTCGCCGAAGTGGCGGAGGGCGACATCCGGCTGACCGAGCCCGGTCACCTGTTCGCCGAGGCCGGGCTGGAGGACCGCAAGAAGCTGTTCGCCGAACACTTGGTCAACTTCGTGCCGCTCGCCGCGCACATCCACGCGACCCTGTCTGAGCGTCCTGACCACCGCGCCCCCTACGCGCAGTTCGCCCGTGAACTGGAAGAGTTCATGAGCGAAGACTACACCGAAGAGTCGTTGAAGGCGGTGACCAGTTGGGCACGCTACGCCGAGTTGTTCACCTACGACGGCGAGACGGAGTCGTTCTGCATCGAGGAGGCCGAGTAGGCGGCGGGAGCGGACGATGGCGGCACGGTGCATCCCGGCCGCCTCCATCGCGCTCCCGGGTGCCGTGTCGTGTCCGCTCCGGTCGGTATTGCCATGAACCCTCGTCTTTCCGTTGCCCGCTTGTTCTTGGCGTCGGCGCGGCGGCTGCGTCGCCTCGCAACGCATCTTGCGGAACAGGGCTGGGTCGGTGAACCGTGGCTTCGCCGGTTCGGCGCGCTGGCTAAGCTCCTCGGCCACGCGGGCCTCCGGCTTGCCGGTGTTCCGCTGCACGGGGCCGTCGAGGCATCGTTGCCTCGCCTTGCGAATCGTCCACCACTGGCTCGCCTGACGGCGCCCCCGATGAGGACCTTCCGGTGCACCGAACCGATTTCCACGACGGACTGCGACAGACCCGATGACCGCATTGACCCTTGAGGCCACCGCCAACACCTTCGTCGCCTTCGCCACCGCCTTCGTCCTCGGCACCCTGATCGGCTTCGAGCGGCAGTATCGCCAGCGCACGGCCGGTCTGCGCACCAACGTTCTCGTCGCCGTCGGCGCCGCCGCTTTCGCCGACATCGGCATGCGGCTGCTCGGCGCTGAGGGCGGCACAAGGATTGTCGCCTACGTGGTGTCCGGCATCGGCTTTCTGGGCGCCGGTGTGATCATGAAGGAGGGCACCAACGTCCGCGGCCTCAACACGGCGGCCACCCTCTGGTGTTCGGCCGCGGTCGGCGCCTGCTCCGGATGCGGGCTGCTCCTGGAAGCCGTCATGCTCACCGGCTTCGTGCTGGCGGGCAACACGCTGCTCCGGCCGGTGGTCAACTACATCAACCGCCTGCCGATCGACGAGAAGGTGACCGAGGCCCTTTACCGCGTCCACGTCATCAGTGCCCCGGAGGATGTATCCGGTGTGCGCGACGCGCTCTCCGACGTTCTTGAGCGCGCCGACTACCCGATTCGCGAGATCGATGTGGTTTCCGAGACCGAGGAGCAGGTGGAGTTGGCCGCCACGCTGGTGCCGACGACGGCCGACCCGAAGGAACTCGACGACGCCGTGTCCGCTCTCGAGCGCAGCGCTGGCGTCAGGAGCGCCACATGGACGGTCAGCACCACGACGTGATCCGACCGCACGCTTGCACTGAGTTTCACGGCTATCGCGCGGCGGCCAGTATTCCGGCGAACACCAGATACAGCCAGCCGACCTGGGTCAACTTCCCGCCGCTGACCAGCCCGGAACGGAATGCCAGCATCAGCGACGCCACGGCTACGGCTGTGAAGCCCGCCGCCAGGAAGAGCGGGGTGTCCAGCAGCCAGGGCGTGAAGAACAGGCCGAAGGCGGTCGGCACGGTGGCCTGGATCATCATCGCCCCGGAGATGTTGGCCAGCGCCAGCCGCTCCTTGCCCTGACGGACCCAGATGATGGCGTTCATCGTCTCCGGCAGTTCCGTCGCCAACGGGCTGAGCAGCAGAGCCGTGACCTGCGGCGGCAACCCGAGCGCCGGGGCAAGGTCGCCGATCTGCCCGACGAACAGCTGGGAGGCCGCGAAGATCACCAGCAGCGCAACACCGGTCTGCGCCAGGGCCCAACCCAGGGCGGGATCCGCCTCGGAGGGACGAATCCTCAGAGGCTCCAGTTCGCCCTCTTCACCGTCTCCGTCCTCGCAACGCACCTCCTTCCAGATGTACACGGCGTAGGTCGCCAGGAAGGCAATGCCGAGCCACGGCTTGACGGCGAAGACGATGGCGCCGAGCGCGATCTTCACGATGAAGATGCCGAGGAACCACATCTGGTCGCGGCTCAGCCGGAGCCCGTCCACCTGCACCAGCGTGTTGGCGCGCCCGATCCGGCGGCGGTTGGCGAGCAGCGACATCCCTACCACCGCGTAGGCCAGCGTGCTGAGCGCCAGCGGGCCACCCAGGGCGGCGCCGACGCCGATGTCCTTGTGCGCGGCACCGTCGCCGAAGGCGACCGCGACCAGGGGCACCACGCTTTCCGGCAGCGCCGTTCCCAGCGCAGCGAGCACCGTGCCGGTGGCCGTCTGGCTCAGGCCCAGCTTGCGGCCGACCCATTCGATGCCGTTCACGAATGTCTCGCAGGCGGCATAGATGAGTGCTGCGGAGGCGAGCAAGAGGACGATGGTCAGGAGCATGGGGACCTCAAGCGGGCGGCCGGACGCGGACACACACCAACGCGGCACCCCGCCCGGCCGGACGGATGCAGCGTCAGCGGTCTCGCTGGATGGCCGGTCGGCCGCCGCGTGCGCCATGGGCCGCAAGCCCAAGTCTGTTGACGCGCGCCCCTCTCGGAACGGAGGGTGGCTACTCCCCAATGACGGGCGCCTAATAGCTGATGCGTGCTCCGACGTCAACGCATGAACATGTGTTCATATTGCAACACCTTGCCGCAGCGGTATCACTGGAGCGGTTCTGCGTGTGTGTTTCGGCGTGCAACGCTGGCTCTGACGCAGTTTTGGTGATGCTGGGAGGCAGCAAGCGTTGGTTTCCTGAAAGGGATCAACGCCATGCCCCAGACACTCCGACCGGCGGCGCTGGTGCCGCGTGGTTTCGTCATGGAACGGGTCGTCGATGACGCCGCCTGGACGCGGATCACCGTACGGCCAGCAAGCTCGAGCAGCCGGTGCCCGGGATGCGGTACCCCTTCAAGCCGGGTGCACAGTCGCTATTGCCGACACCTTGCCGATCTTCCTCTCGCGGGCCACCCGGTCGAACTGGTGGTCCTGGCCCGGCGCTTCCACTGCGACGCTGTGCTGTGCGGCCGGCGCATCTTCACCGAACGCTTTGCCCCGGAGGTCCTGGCGCCCTGGGCACGGCGGACTGCCCGGCTCGAGCACATCGTCTATCATCTGGGCCTCGCCCTGGGCGGGCGCCCCGCGGCCCGGCTCGCCCGCCGCCTGATGCTGCCGATCGGCAACGACACCCTGCTGCGGGTGGTGCGCCGCCACGGCAGTCCACGCTTCGTCCCGCCAACGGTGGTCGGGGTCGATGATTGATGGGATGGACGGCCCCCGTTTCCGGCATCGCCGTGCCACATGAAGGGTGTTGACGTCCTTCAGCAAGGAGACCGCCCAGATGCATGCTACGACCATCGGCCTCGACTTGGCAAAGTCACTCTTCCAGGTTCATGGCGTCGACGCCCATGGAAAGGTGGTGGTGACCAAACGTCTGCACCGAGACGCGGTGCTCGGCTTCTTCGCCACCCTGCCGCCGTGCGTGGTCGGCATGGAGGCGTGTGCCACCGCGCACCATTGGGCGCGGCAAATCGCCAGGTTCGGCCACACCGTCCGCCTGATGCCGCCGCAGTATGTGAAGCCCTACGTCAAGCGCCACAAGAACGATCAGGCCGACGCCGAGGCGATCTGTGAAGCCGTGCAGCGCCCGAACATGCGCTTCGTGCCGGTCAAAACCGAGGAGCAGCAGAGCACCTTGGTCATTCACCGCGCGCGGGGAACGCTGGTCCACCAGAAGACCCAACTGATCAACGCCCTGCGCGGACATCTGGCGGAGTTCGGCATCGTCGCGCCCAAGGGTGTGTGCAAGGTTGTGGAGCTGACGGCGCGACTGGCGGATTCCGGCGAGGAGCAGCTGCCGGAGATGGCCAGGGCTCTGCTCCAGGTACTGGTCGATCAGCTCCGCGACACCGAGCGCCGGATTGCCGACCTCGACACTCGCCTGCGGGAACAGGCCAAGCAGAACGAGGCCTGCCGGCGCCTGATGACGATCCCTGGTGTCGGACCGATCACCGCCACCGCGCTGGTGGCGACAATCGGCGACGGGAAGGCGTTTGCGTCTGGCCGGCACCTGGCAGCGTGGCTCGGTCTGGTCCCGCGCCAACATTCCAGCGGCGGCAAGGAACGCCCGGGCGGGGTCTCCAAGGCCGGCGACGGCTATCTGCGCTGCATGCTGGTCAATGGAGCGCGCGCGGTGGTGCGCTGGTGGCGCAGCAACTCGCCCTGGCTCGCCTCGCTGCTGGAGCGGCGGCCGGTGAACGTCGCTGTCGTCGCCCTGGCCAACAAGACGGCGCGCATCGTCTGGGCGGTGCTGACGCGCGGGGAAACCTATCGGCGGCCGACACCGACATCGACGCAAGCATTTCGATCGGATCATCACCAACCCGCCCTTCTCGCTTCCCTGGGGCAACACGGATAGGAAGGCCGACGGCAACCCAGCCTGGGAACCCAAGTTCCCGGAGCGCTTCCGCTACGGTCAGGTGCCGCTGGGCGCCAAGAAGGCCGACCTGATGTTCCTTCAGCACATGCTGGCGGTGACCCGCGACAACGGCGTGGTCGCCACCGTCATGCCGCACGGCGTGCTGTTCCGGGGCGAGGAAAAGGCCATCCGCGCCGGGAACATTGACGAGGATTTGCTGGAAGCGGTGATCGGCGTCGGGCCGCAGCTGTTTTATGGCACCGGCATCCCCGGCTGCGTCCTGGTGCTGCGTCAGCGGGTTCTGTTGCAAAGTCTGTAGGCGGGTGATTGAGGGTTCCACGTGATCTCCGCCCCGCCGCAAACGCTGCAACAGAACCCGCCGATCGGCACGCCAGTTTATTGATAATGTTCATGTTTGCTGGCCGCAATGGCGCGCCGATCCACACTTGGTTATAGAACCCCTGAGCAGGCCGAGTTTCAGGCCGCATAACCCCGTGTCCATTGTTCCGGGGGAAGCTCAATCACGTGAACAGCCGTTCACATCGGCCGTGGGGCACCCTGGGGTTTCGTTGCAATGGCGCCGGAGATGCTCCAAAATCAGCGCCTTGCCTCTCTCATCAGCTTGGTTTTTTCGATGCGGCTTACGCGCCGGTTGCTGCTGGCTCTCTGTATGGCGTGGCTGGCAGCCGCCGCCGTGTCTCCGGCCGGTGCGCAGGATGCAAACCCAGCCCCCTGGAGCCGCCTGACCGGGCCTCTGTTCAGCCACATAACCCAGGCGCAGGGGCTGCCCTATCCGGTTGCCCTGGCGCTGATACAGGGCCGCGACGGCTTCATCTGGATCGGCACGCCCGGCGGCTTGGCACGCTGGGACGGGTCGCGCATGCGGGTCTTCGTGCACCGCAGCGGCGACCCGGACTCGCTGCCGGAGAACATCGTCTCCGAGTTGCTGGTGGACGAACAGGGGCGGCTGTGGGTCGGCACCGTCTCGGGCATGGTCGCGCGCTACGTTCCCGAGCGCGAAAGCTTCGTCACCCACCGTGAGCCGGAAGGCGCAAGCGGCCGGATGCTTGGCATGAAGGGCGATGGCCAAGGCGGCATCTGGACGGTCGGGACCGCGGGGGCCGCGCACCTCGACACGGTGTCCGGGCGATGGCGCCATGAGGAGCTGCCGCCGGGGGGCGGCCTGTCCGTCCAGCCCGACAGCAAGGGCACGGTGTGGCTCGGAACGCCACAGGGGCTGCTGCGGCGCGACGCCGGGCGGGACGCGTTCCAGGCGGTGGCGCTGCCGCCGTCCCTGAAGCGAGCCGGGGCCTCGGCCCTGTACGAGGACGCGGCCGGCCGGATCTGGTTCGGGACCGTCCAGGGACAGTTGGGATTCGTGGACGCGGCGACGAACGACGCACACGCGGTCGACGCGGTTGCTGCGACGGGAAACCGGATCACCGGCATCGTCGAGCCGGTGCCCGGCACCGTGTGGACCGCCGAATTCGGCGGCGGCATTCGCGCGCTCGACACGCACACCGGCGCCGTCCGTGCCATCCGGCACGATGCCCAGGCGCCCACCAGCCTGAGCGACAACACGGTGACCGGCCTCATCAAAGACCGCTCCGGGCTGGTCTGGGCGTCCACGCTCGGCGGCGTCGACGTGCACAACCCCGCCAATCCCGGCATCCTCACCGTCTTGCCCACCACGCCGGGCGGCCTGCTCGGCAAGGACGTCCGCAGCATGAGCGCGCGTGCCGACGGCACGGTCTGGCTCGGCTTCCGCAGCGGGGGAGTGTCCCTGCTCGATCCTGTGGCGGGGCGTGTTGCCGAGGTCCACCCCGGCCAGGGTTTGCCCGTGCAGATGGCGCAGGCGGTGGCGGCGTTGTCCGATGGCGGCGTGCTGGTGGGAACGCGCCAGGGCCTGCATCGCGTCGATCCCGCCACCGGAACCTCCACCGACCTGGAACCCCTCGCCGGAGCCAGCGTGCTGTCGATTCTTGCGGAGGAGCCCTCCGTCTGGGTTGGCGGCACTCAGGGGCTGACGCGGTTGGACCTTGCCGGGGGGAGCGCCCGGACCTTCGTGCACGACCGGAACCGCCCGGACAGCCTGAGCGACAACAGCGTGCAGGCCTTGCTGCGTGACCGCGCCGGGCGGCTGTGGGTGGGAACGCAGCGGGGCCTGAACCTCTTCGAAGCGCAGACCGGCACCTTCCGGCGCTTCCTGAACGACCCCGCCAGCGCCGACAGCCTGCCCAACGACGTTGCCAACACCCTGCTGGAGGATCGCCGCGGCCGCATCTGGGTCGGCACCGCCAACGGCATCGGCATCCTTGCGGATCCGGGGGGCGATCCGCGCTTCCACCGCCTGGACAGCCGGAGCGGCTTGCCCCACGACATGGTCACCGTGCTGCTTGAAGATCCCGACGGCGTCGTCTGGGCCGGTGGTGGCGACCGTCTGGCGCGGATCGACCCGGACAGCTTCGCGGTGCGGGTCTTCGGGCCGGTGGAGGGGGCGGGGATCCGCACGCACTGGGCCGGGTCGGGCGCACGCCTGCCAGACGGCACCCTGCTGTTCGGCGGTTTCGGCGGCATGACCGTGATCCGCCCCGGCGTTCCTCCCGCATGGCGTTTCCAGCCCCCGGTGGTAGCGACGACGATCCGCATCGGCGGCAGGCCGGTCACTCTGCCCCCCAACGCGCCGATCACCCTCGCGCCCAGCGACCGCAGCGTGGAGGTCGATTTCGCCGCGCTCGACTTCTCGGAGCCGCAACGGAACCGGTATGCATACCGCCTCGAAGGGTTCGACGACCATTGGATCGAGACGGATGCGGACCACGCCACCGCCGCCTACACGGCCCTGCCGCCCGGCTCGTACCGCCTCCTGGTCCGCGGCAGCAATCGCGAGAGCGTATGGAGCGAAACGCCGCTGAGCCTGCCGCTGGTCGTGCTGCCCGCGTGGTATCAAACGAATTGGTTCCGCGCGGGTGCCGGTCTGGCAGGGCTTGGGCTCACGCTGGCCGGGATGCAGGGGTGGACGGCGATCCTGCGGCGACGGCAGCGTGTGCTGGAACGGCAGGTCGTGGAGCGCACGGCGGAACTGGAGACGGCTCGCGCCCTTGCTCTGGCCGAGGCGGACGCGGCGCGGCGCTCGAAGGAGGAGGCGGAAGACGCCGACCGGGCCAAGTCGCGCTTTTTGGCCGTGGTCAGCCACGAGATCCGCACGCCGCTCAACGCGGTGCTCGGAATGCTGCAAATGCTCGACGCCGGGGGGCTCGACGGCGAGCAGCGTCGGCGCGTGAGCATTGCCAAGGATGCCGGCCAGACGCTGATCGCCTTGATCGAAAGCATCCTCGAATTCGGACGCTACGAAGCGGAGAGCCCGTCCGTTCACCTCAGCAGGGTCGATCCCCGCCGGCTTGGCGAAGGGACGGTCGATCTGTTCCGGCCGCAAGCAACGGCGAAGGGCGTCGAACTGGTGCTGGAGATGGCGCCCGGCCTTCCGCCCCTGGTGCTCTGCGATCAGGTGCGGATCGCCCGCGTTCTGCACAATCTGCTCGGCAACGCCATCAAGTTCACCCAGCAGGGGCGCATCGTCCTGTCGCTTTGGTTCGAACCGGACGGCACGGACCGCCGCGGTGTCCTGCACGCCGACGTGTCCGACACCGGGATCGGCATCGCGCCGTCCATGCGCAGCGTCATCTTCGAGGATTTCACCCAGGCCGACGATTCCATCGCCCGCCGCTTCGGCGGCACGGGGCTGGGCCTTTCGGTGTGCCGGCGCATCGCCGTCCTCCTGGGCGGCAGCCTGACCGTGGACAGCGCGTTGGGCGCCGGCAGCACCTTCCGCTTCTCCGTGCCGGTGGAGATCGCCGGGGATGCCTCCGCGGCGCCCAGCCCCACCGCGGACACGAAGGAACTGAAAATCCTCCTGATCGACGACGACCCGGTCAACCGGGAGGTCGGCACCTGGCTGCTTCGCCACCTCGGCCATCACGTCACCAGCGCGTCCGGCAGCGACGACGCGGTGGAGCGTATTGTCGAAGGCCCGTTCGACGTGATCATGGCAGACCTCCACATGCCGGGCGAGGACGGGATCGACACCTGCCGCCGCCTTCGGGCGGTGCCCGGCCGCGCCGCGCAGGACGGCCGCTTCATCATCATGACCGCCGACGTGACGGACGTGGCACGGGAGCGCTGCGCCCAGGCGCGCATCGACGCGGTCCTCAGCAAGCCCCTCCACCTCGACGCCCTGCGGGAGGCGCTTGCCGACCTGTGCGCCCCGACCGAGCCGGCCGGCGCTCTGGACCGCCGGTTCCTGGCGATGCAGATGGAGGCGCTGGGCGGAACCGAGCTGGCGCGGCTGATCCTCCTGTTCGCCCGCACCTCGCGGCGCATCATCAGAGACCTGGAAACGGCCATGGAGGCGCGGGATCCGGGCGCGGTCCAGGCCCAGGCGCACAAGCTGCGCAGCGCGGCCGGCGCGCTCGGCCTCAGCCGCCTGTCCTCCGAGACGGCGGCGATCGAAACGGCGACGGCCGGATCCCCGGCGCTGAACGGCGAGTGGGTGGCCATCCTGAAGCGGCTGCGCCGGGGGGCCATCGATGCGCTCTTGCAGGCGCTGCGCTCGGAACGGTCAGGCGCGCCGGAGGGCGGTCAGGCCGGGTCTTCGACCGGCGGGCCAAGCCGGTAACCGACGCCGGGAACGGTGACGATGACCTCCTGCTCCCCCGGAGCGGCCAGGAGCTTGCGGCGGATGCGCGCCACCAGCGTGTCGACGGTACGCAAGTCGCCGCCGAGGCTGCGGTTGCTCACGACCTCGACCAGATAGTCGCGGGTCAGCGGGCGCCCGTTCGCCTCGACCAGCGCCGCCAGCAGGTCGAATTCGGCGCGCGTCATCTGGACGGGGGCGCCGCCGGTGGTCAGTTCGCGGCGCACCAGATCGATCAGCCACGGGCCGAACACGAACACCGCGTTGCGGGCCTTCGGCGCGCGCTCCAGGTCGCGGCGGCGCAGCAGCGCCCGGGTGCGCGCCAGCAATTCCCGCAGGTTCACCGGCTTGGTGACGTAGTCGTCCCCCGCCATCTCAAGCGCCAGGATGCGGTCCGTGGCGCTGTCCTGCTGCGTCACGAAGATGATGCCGACCGGGCTTTCCGCGCGGATGTCGCGGGCGAGGTGAAGGCCGTTCCCATCGGGCAGGTTCAGGTCGATGAAGACGAGGTCGGGCTGCAACGCGCGCAGGAGCGACCGGCATTCCGCACCGCTGGCCGCCTCATGGACGGAGAAGCCTTCGCGCGCGAAATAGGTCGCGATCATGGATCGGGTGACCGGATCGTCTTCCACAATCACGAGGCGGCGTTGGGCCTCTTCTCTGTGTGTGGCTCCCATAGGAACGGATCTCGCTCGCACTGATCTTCGGTTGCGGTTCGGCCACAATATTATCGCAACTTCCGGTGTACCATAGTATGCCGTCCGCTTGTGCGCCAGTACTTTCCCCGAACCGACAGTTAAATTTGCTGAAATCCATCGGATGGCGTGGTCGATCGCCGCTATTATCCAACAGCGTTGATTATATTTTATTGATGAACAGCTGTGCGGGGGCTCGTTGACCTGAGCCTGCGCCGGTCGGCAGCGACGGGGCACTCTCGCCGGCCATCAAATCGCACGGGGCAGCTCTAAATCGCCAATACCCAAAAAATCAACCTCAAATTTTTTGGGAATGTGAACGGCTGTCCACATCCTGTCCACATCCTGTCCATATGTATGGGGTAGGGTCGCGCGGCCGGAAAGCCGCACATCGTCGCGGCATCAGGCCATTTCTTTTTGCTTGCGTCGGCGGCCACGCCTCTGCCCGGAACGATTCATGACGTGACACCTCTCTGACACCCGGACGCTGAATGGCGTTTTCTCACCGCCCCACCAAACCGCGGCGTTCCGGTTTAACGCCCACGACGCCCAACAAACAGGGCGGCGCCAATAAGCGCTGCTGCAGAAAGAGGTAAAGTGCAATGGGTCAATTTAAATACGCCCTCAATGCCGATTATTCCAATCAGAATAATGACATGTACGGCAGTGATTTTGGTTCCTACACTTTGTCGGTTGGGGTTCCTGATGTTATAACTCTGCAATTTAATATTTTAAGCGGCAAGTTTAGGTGGAATGGCGCATTCGTGTATACAGACGCGAATGCTAACGCTTTTGTAGCGGACACTTGCGGCATTCTGATTGATCGTTCTTCTGCATCTGCTGCCTCGAATGTGACCGGCGGCAGCGCTGGCGATGTGCTTATAGGCGGCAGCGCCGCCGATGCCCTCGACGGCGCAGATGGCAACGACAGCCTTTCCGGCGGCACCGGCAACGACACCATCACCGGCGGCACCGGCAACGACACCATCACCGGCGGCGCCGGGACCGATTCGCTCGCCGGCGGCTCGGGCAACGACACTTTTCTCTACACGAGCGCCGAACTGATCGCGTCCGAGGTGGTGGATGGCGGGGCGAACACCGACACCATCGCGATCACCAACAATACAAATCTCGCCGATACTGTCTGGGCCAACAAGAGCAACCTCGAAGCGCTGGACCTGCAGGGCACCGGCACTCAAGTCGTGACGCTGGGAAGCAACGCCAACTCGGCCTTCAGCAGCGGCATCACCGTCACCACGGCCGCCGCAGCGACGTACCTGTGGCTCTATGGCGGCAGCCTGACCGTGGCGCTCACCGCCACGGGCACCAACAACAACGACACCATCTTCGGCGGCGCCGGTAGTGACAGCCTCTCTGGCGGCAACGGCAACGACACGCTCAACGGCGGTGCCGGCAACGACACCCTCCTCGGCATCGACGGCAACGACACCCTCAGCGGCGGTGACGGTGACGACAGCCTTGTCGGCGGTAGCGGCAACGACATTACCGGCGACACGCTCAGCGGCGACGACGGCAACGACACCCTTGTCGGCGGCAACGGCACCGACAGCATCAGCGGCGGCGACGGCAACGACAGCATCAGTGGCGGTGGCGGCGACGACACTCTCAGCGGCGACGCCGGCAACGACAGCATTGTCGGTGGTGCCGGCGACAACACCCTCAGCGGCGGCGACGGCAACGACACCCTCAGCGGTGGCGACGGCAACGACACCCTGACCGGCGGCGCGGGGAGCGACTTCTTCTCCGGCTCGGTGGATGAGTTCAACGGCGACACCATCACCGACTTCTCCACCGCGGACACGCTGCGGGTCACAGGAACCAACCTGTCGGCGCTGAACGGCACCGCCGCCGGCTCGACGCTCACCCTTGCCACCAGTAAGACGCTCACCTTGACCGGCGTCTCCAGCGCCTACAACTGGCAAGCCACTTTCACCGGTGGCGACGATGGCTACACGGCCCTCACCCTCGTCGCGGCCACGACCACCACCACGACCACCACCAGCGGCGGCGGTGGAGACAGCGGCGGCCCCTCCACCAGCATGGTGGACGGCGTGTCGGTCAGCAGCACCAGCAGCACCGATGGGCGCGGCGTGTCGCAGACCTCCCTCTCCATCCCGGTGGTCTCGGCCGCCCGCCAAGACAGCAACGCCACCACCAGCAACGCCGACGTGCCGCTGGCCACCAACCAGCAGGGCCTTCCCGCCATCCAGGCCAGTCTGCCCACCGGCACCGGGCTGAACGCCAGCGGCCTCGACCGGCCTGTGGTCAAGACCTTGGCCGTGGACACGCTGCTCCAGGCCATCCAGGCGACCACCACCAGCAGTTCCACCGACCGCACCCAGCAGACCGGCTTCGGCCAGTCCTTCCTCAACGCGCTGCCGACCGATGCGCCGCTGCTGGTGCAGACCATCACGCCCACCGTGGCCGGCACCACCGCGCCCAGCCAGCCCATCGTGCTGACCGGCGACACCACCCTGTCCGGTGCGCCGGGCAACTACAAGGCGCTGGTGGTGGACGGGCGCAATCTGCCCACCGGCACGTCGGTGGACCTGCTGGGCGTGGACTTCGCCGCCGTGCAGGGGGCGCTGACCGTCAACACCCACCACACGACGGCCGCAGCCTCGAACCGCGCGGCGTTCCTGACGGTGGCCGATACCGCGCAGAGCATCGTGTGCGACAGCGCCGCGCAGAAGGTGACGCTGGGCGACGCCGCCGACATGCTTCAGGCGGGCGGCGGCGACGACACCGGCATCGGCGGCAGCGGGGCGGACACCATCACGATGGGCGACGGCGCCGATCTGGTGTGCGGCAACATGGGCAACGACCTGCTGCTGGGCAACATGGGGGCGGACACGCTGTTCGGCGGGCGGGGCGATGACAGCCTGTTCGGCGGCAAGGACGCCGACACGCTGTTCGGCAACGACGATGCCGACCGTCTGGAGGGCGACGACGGCGCCGACCTGCTGCTGGGCAACGCCGGCACGGACGTGCTGCTGGGCAACATGGGAGCCGACACGCTGTTCGGCGGCATCGGCAACGACACGCTGTTCGGCGGGCGCGACGATGACCGGCTGTGGGGCGACGACGGCGATGACCTGCTGTGGGGCGACGCCGGCGCCGACACGCTGACCGGCGGGGTCGGGGGCGATGAATTCGCCTTCGCTGCCAACTCCGGCCACGATGTGATCGCCGACTTCAGCGCGTCGGACGGCGACCGCATCGGCCTGGCTGCCGGGGCGACCTACACGGTGCGCTCGAGCGGGGCGGGGGACGCGGTTATCGTCTTGTCCACCGACGACGACGTGACGCTCAAGGGCATCACGGCGGCGCAGGTCAACGCCGCCTGGTTCGTCACAGTGTGACCGGTGGCCGTTCAGCGATAAACCTGGAGACGATCCCGCACATGACGCACCGGCTGCGCCGCGCCCTACCGGAGCATCGGTTCCTTGATGACGGCTACAGTGGCAACACTATGCTGCGCCCCGCGCTGGAGCGCCTGCGCGACGCGGTGGCCACCGGCATGGTGGATCGGCTTTATGTCCATTCGCCCGATCGCCTGGCCCGGCGCTGTGCCTACCAGGTTGTTCTCATGGACGAATTCCGGCGGGCTGGAACGGAGGTCGTCTTTCTCATTCGCCCGATTGGCATGTCGGCGGAAGTCGATCTGCTGCTGCAGGTTCAGGGCATGGTGGCCGAGTATGAACGGGCCAAGATCCTTGAGCGAAGCCGGCGTGGTCGGCGGCATGCCGCTCAACAGGCCTTGGTGAGTGCCCTGTCGTGTGCGCCCTATGGCTACCGCTACATCAGCAAGCGCGATGGGGGAGGCCTCGCCCGCTACGACATCATCGAGGACGAGGCCCAGGTGGTCCGGCTGATCTTCAAATGGGTTGGCCAGGACCAGTTGAGTGCAGGCGACGTGTGCCGGCGGCTTCACGAGGCGGGATACCTCGCCCGTCATGGAACGAGCAAATGGAGTCGCTCCACCATTTGCATGATCCTCAAAAAGCCCAGCTTATGTTGGGAGCGCGGCCTTTGGCCGGCGTCGTGTTGCTCCACCGGCGACGGCACCGCGTCTACGCGTGCCGCGGGGCAGCCCCGACCAGCCACGACGGCCGTGCCGGGTGGAGCAACGACCGCCGGACGACTGGATCACCATTCCCGTTCCAGCGATCATCGATGCCGCACTCTTCGAGGCCGTGCAGGCCCAACTGGCCGAGAACCAGCGTCTCAGGCGCCGCCGAGTCCAGGGCGAACGCTATCTGCTGCAAGGCCTGCTCGTCTGTCAGGAGTGCGGCTATGCGTATTATGCCAAGCCGATCAATCAGCAACTCTTGCGCACCGGACGGCCCGCTTACTCGTACTATCGCTGCACCGGCAGCGATGCCTACCGCTTTGGCGGCCAGAAGCTCTGCCAAAACCGACAGGTGCGGATGGATTGGCTGGATGAGGTGGTCTGGCGGGAAATTGTCCAATTTCTCAAGCAACCGGACCGCATAGAGGCCGAATACCGCCGGCGTCTCCAGAGTGTTCAGGCCGCCGACACCGACCAGCAGACGGTCATTGCCCTTGAAAAGCAGTTGGCCGCCTTGCGCCGCGGTATGGGGCGTCTGATCGATAGCTACACCGACGGCATCATCGAGAAGCATGACTTCGAACCGCGCATGACCGGCTTCAAGCAGCGAATCAGTGAGCTGGTCCCCGTTTCCCGGACAGTTGGATAAGCTTGGTTCGCCCAGGAAGAAGGACGGACCCGATGACGGGAAAACGGAAGCGGTATTCGGCAGAGTTCAAGGCGAAGGTGGCGCTGGAGGCGATCCGGGGCGACCTCACGGTTTCGCAGCTTGTGGCCAAGCACGGGGTGCACCAGACGCTGATCAACGCCTGGAAGCGGCAAGCCGTTGAGGGCATGGCGGCGGTGTTCTCGGATAAGGCCGAGGTGGCCCAGGCGTCGCACGCCGCCGAGGTCGAGACGCTGCACGCCAAGATCGGCCAGCTCGTCGTGGAACGCGATTTTTTGCGCAAGGCCTCCGGTCGATGAGCGTCGATCGGAGGCGGCAGATGATCGAGCCCGAGCACCCGCGGCTCTCGATCGTCCGGCAATGCGAGCTGGTGTCGATCAGCCGCTCCGCGTACTACGGGCCGGTCCGCGGTGAGGGGCCGTTGAACCTGACGCTGATGCGTCTGATCGACGAGCAGTTCCTGGAGACGCCGTGGTACGGCTCGCGGCAGATGGCTCGCCACCTGCGTCGGCAAGGCTACGAGGTCGGACGCAAGCGGGTGCGGCGGCTGATGGCGAAGATAGGCTTGGCGGCGGTGTACCAGCGGCCGCGGACGACGGTGCCCCACCCGGAGCACCGGATCTGGCCCTACCTGCTGCGCAACCTGGTGATCGACCGCCCCAACCAGGTCTGGTGTGCCGACATCACGTACATTCCCATGCGGCGCGGCTTCCTCTACGTGGTCGCGGTGATGGACTGGGCGACGCGCAAGGTGCTGAGCTGGCGGTTGTCGAACACCATGGACGTGGAGTTCTGCATCGCGGCGCTCGAGGAGGCGCTGGCGCACTATGGGCCCCCGGAGATCTTCAACACCGACCAAGGCAGCCAATTCACCAGCCCGCGCTTCACCGGCATCTTGACCAAGGCAGGCGTCCGCGTTTCGATGGACGGGCGCGGGCGGTGGATGGACAACGTGTTCATCGAGCGGCTCTGGCGGTCGATGAAGTACGAGTGCGTCTATCTCCATGCCTTCGAGACCGGCAGCGAGGCACGGGCCGGGCTCGGGCGGTGGATCACCTACGACAACTCCCAGAGGCCGCATTCGGCGCTCGGCGGCAGGACGCCAAACGAGGCCTATGCGGACATCCTGAACAGCATCAAACTGGCGGCGTGATGGAGACCTGAACCAAGCTTATCCCAGCCGCCAAACTGTCCGGGAAACGGGGACCAGCTCACCAGCTCACACGTCGACGCCACGTTCAGCCATCAGTCCCTCGACATCCAGGTAGCTCAGCGTAACCGGAGATACAGCCGGATCGCGTGCTGGATGACGGCGGGCGGGAACTGATGGCGGGAATACGAGAGCGCGGACATCCGAGGAAAATAATGTCACGACCGGCAGGCCGCCACCGTTCCCGCGACCATGCCGGAGATGGGCAGAATAAAGAAAGTACTGTTGCAAAAAGTGGCTATCTACTCTGGAAAACCTCTGAAAGTTTAGGGAAATCGCAAGTGTTGTACTAATCTTGCGAGGATATACCCCCTTCGAAGAATGGACGGGCAGATCGCAGAAGATTTAGAATCCTCTTATAAGCGCGGGCGAGCGTGTTGCCGCACTCTGCAAGCGGGCGCTGTGGAATTTTTGCCTTTCGGCGCGGACGGCGCTTCCGTTGGTCGAAATGGCTCCTGATGTGCTTGGCAACATGCGCGCGAGCACCCTGCCGTCCTGATTGAGGGGGGAGCATGCTGGACGGACCCAAACTGGTGCTGCCGGATCTTGATCGGTGGCCCGCCGAACAGGCGCAGCCAGGAGCGGTGCCTGTGTCGATGTCCGCAGCGGCTTGCGGCCACTGTGCCACCCGTGACCACAGCGTGTGCCGGAATGTGGGCCAGAAGGACCTCCTGCGGCTGTTCCCGTGCGGCGTGCGGGGGCAGGCCCGTCCCGCCGGCACGACGCTGTTCCATCAAGGCGAGCCGTTCGACTTCGTGCTCATCGTGCGGAGCGGATGGGTGGTGACCTACAAGGTGTTCGAGGATGGGCAGCGTCAGATCATCCGCTTCGCTCTCCCCGGCGACCTTGTCGGTTTCGAGGGGGATGCTGCATCTGGTATGGCGTATGGGGCCGAGGCGATCACCGATGTGACGCTCTGCGGAATCAAGCGCTCGGTCTTTTTCAGGGTGTGTGCCGGGTCGCCGCAGCTCGCCATGAACTTCGCCAACACCCTGGCGCGCGAGGCGCTCTCTGCCTGGAACCACGTGGGTGCCCTCGGGCAGCAGACCGCGCTGGGGCGCATCGCCAACCTGCTGCTCGACCTGCACCGCCGCGTCGTTTCCCGCGATGGAGCGGACGGATCCGCCGTGCACTTGCCGATCAGCCAAATCCACATTGGCGACGCCACCGGGCTCACTTCAGTGCACGTGTGCCGCACCCTGAAGCAGATGCGGCAGGATGGGCTCCTGGAGTTCCGGAAGGAACGGCTGGTGCTGCTCGACCCGCGCCGGCTGGCCGAGGTCGCCCAACTCGATCCGGAGATCGCGCTCGACTGTCCGGCACTGTGCCTCGCGGTCGTGTAACGGTTAATCCAGGTTAAGCCGCATCTCCGCGGAGCCCCTAGAATAGGGGAAGAGGGAGGCGCGCCATGATCACCATAGAAGATTGCATCGGCATGAGCGGGCTCACGATGGATGAGGTCGACGCAATCGCCGAGCACGAGCACCTGCCGGAGATCGTCGCCGCCGAACTGGGCAGCTATCTGGTCGCTACCGAGGCGGGGCAGGGCGAGATCCGCCGCATGATCGAAGACGATATTGCGGAGGCCAGGGCGCATGGGCGGCATGAACGCGCGGCGGTGCTGAAGCTCTGCCTGTGCCACTTCCTGCAGGAGCACCAGTCGGCCCGCATCGTCAATCCTTGACCGGTCTGGGGTGATGGGGGGGGCGCGGCCGATCGGGGAAGGAGGCGAGGATGATCCGAACCTTGTTGCCGGCCGGTGGCCGGCGCCGGACCTCACGGCCCCCCGGCGCGATCCGGCGATCACCGAGACGGCGTTGCGCAACCACCTGCAGACCTCCCACGCGCGCATGCCGAACATCATGCCGAGCCAGGAGCAGGCGGACGACCTCGTCGCCTATCTGCTCAACCTGAGGGGAGACACGCCATGATCGGGCGCGCGTGCTGGGCAATGCTTCTCATCCTGGCGTCCAATGCGGCGCACGCGGGCGATCCAGCCAAGGGGCGCCAAGTCGCCGACCGCTGGTGCTCGTCCTGCCATGTGGTCTCCAGCCATGGCGGGACCGATGCCGTTCCCACACTGGAAAGCATCGCCAAGGACCGGCGTCGGGGATCCGGCTGGGTCCGGCAATGGCTGAGCGCTCCGCATCCGCCGATGCCCGATCCCAGCCTGACGCGCGCGGAAATCGAGGACGTGGTCGCCTATCTCGAGAGCCTCGCCCAGTAGCGCGCGGTGGCTGAATAAATCCAGGTTAAGGACCGATCCTGCGCCTGCTGGTCCAATCACTCCCAATCTCGGGAGGACCGTCTATGCGCAGACACCGCAAAGTCTGGATCGTGATGGCCGGCGGGGCCGGTGTCCGCATCCTCCAGCACCGCACGTGGGAACCGGGCTGCTTCGAAGATCTGCCCATCGAGGATCTCGGAGCGGCCCGGCAGCCGGTGTGCGAACCGGCGGGCGACCGGCCCGGTTCGCCCGCGAGCGAATGGCGGAACGCGTCCCAAGGCGTCGCCGTCCGGCCGGAGCATCGCATCGCCGACCTCGTGAACCGGGCCGCCACACAGGGGTTGTTCGACGGCCTCGTGCTCGTGGCGCCGCCTCCCATGCTCAGCACTTTGAAGCGGGCGCTGGAACCCGCTGCCGCCGAACGCATGATTCGGGAAGAGGCCAAGGATCTTCTCGGCGTGTCGGCAGCGGCGCTGCCGGCCCGCTTGCTGGCGATGCTGCGCCGCTGACCCCGGACACCGCGGCTCAACGCCGCGCTCATGGCTTCTCTCGCTGGCTCCTCTCCTGCAGGGCATCTTCCCGGCGGTGAAGCTCGTCCTCCGCCGTGTGGATCTCCTGCTCCGCCTCAGCGGTATGCCGCTGTGCCGTCTCGACCGACTCGTACAAGCGGCCAAGCTGCTCGGACAGCACCTCGAGGTTGTGGCGCAGGGTCGCTTGCGTTGCCGCCAACTGGTCCCGCAGGCGTCCTGGCGGGATGTCGCTGTGCGCGTAATGATGATCGAGCACCACACGCAGCCATCGTTCCACCCACTCCGAAACGCTGAGGTGCTCCTTGGCGGCAATCTCCGAAATCCGCGTGACCAGCGTCCCTTGGGCATCGATGCCAGACAGAACCCAGGCGGTGGGGGGCTTGGCAGCGGTCATGGCGGGTTCCCTGGCTGGACGACGGCGGCAACCTAGCGAACGGCGAAGGGCTGGCCCTTAACGCAGGTTAAGGCCAGCCCCCGGCGTCCTCGGATCAGATCGGGCTGGCGCCATGGCGCCCTGCTCTCGTCATGGGGCAAACCAGGGAGGTGAGCATGAAGCTGCCGCTGCAGATCTCCTTTCAAGGCATGAACTCCTCACCGGAGTTGGAGACGCTCATCCGTGGACTCGCCGAGAAGCTGGCCCGGTTTTGCGGCGACATTGTGCGCTGTACCGTGGTGTTCACTGCGCCGCATCGCCATCATCGCCACGGCAAGCTGTACGAGGTCGCGATTGTCCTGACCGTGCCCCACGGCGAGCTGGCGGTGACCCGCTCCGGTCCCAGGAACCAAACGCATGAGGACGCTCAGGTCGCCGTGCGTGACGCCTTCGATGCCATTCGGCGTGAACTCGAGGATTACGTTCGTCGCCGCCGCGGCGACACGAAGACCCACCACGGGCCGGCGCACGGGACCGTGATCCGCCTGTTCCGAGAGCCGGGTTACGGGTTCGTCCGCACCGGCGACGGGCAGGAGGTCTATTTCCACCGCAACGCGGTGGCCGACGACGGGTTTGAGGCGCTCAGCACCGGTCAGGAGGTGCGCCTCGTGATCGCCGAGCGGGAGAGCGCCCACGGCTGGCAGGCGAGTGCCGTCACGCCGGTCGGCAAGCATCATCCGGTGGACCCGGTGCCATGAGGAATGCAGGAGGACGGCCATGTTGCATCTGACGAGCCCCGCCGTCGCATCGGGTGGGCGGATTCCCGAGCGCCACACCTGCGACGGCAGGGACGAAAAGTTGCCGCTCGCCTGGAGCGGCGTGCCACAGGAAGCAAAGAGTCTGGCGCTGGTGTGCTCAGACCCCGACGCGCCGCGCGGCACCTTTTATCACTGGGCAGTCTACAACATCCCGCCGGATGGAACGCACCTGCCCGTGCACGGCGTGCCTGAGGCCGTGAACGATTTCGGGAGGGCAGGCTATGGCGGTCCATGCCCACCGCGGGGGCATGGGCCACACCATTACCATTTCCGGCTCTATGCCCTTGATGTTCCGGCCCTGCCGCTTGGGGCGGGAACACGTTGCGCCGACATTGAACGCCTGGCGCGTCAGCACGCGATCGCCGAGGCTGAACTCGTCGGCATCTATGAGCGGTAAGTGAAGAGCCTGTCGGTTGGTCCGAATTCCATGCGTTCACCCAAAAGCATGAAGCCGGTGCAAGTGAACACTCGGGCGGCCTGCTGCATGTCGTGCGTCAGGGGGGCGGGCGAAGGTCACGCTTGAGGATTTTGCCGATGGTCGAGGTGGGCAGCGTTGTCCGGAACTCGATCCTCGTCGGCTGTTCGAAGCGGGACAGGCGTTCGGAAAGGAAGTCACGCAAATCCCGTTCCGGGAGCTCCATGCCGGGCGCCCGGACGATGAAGGCTTTGACCACCTGACCGCGGATCGGATCGGGCTCGCCCACGACCGCCACATCGGCAACCGCCGAGTGTCCGCGGATCGCAGCCTCGACGACCCGCGGGTAGACGTGCTGACCACCCGCCACGATGAGATCCTTCAGACGATCCACGATATGCAGGTATCCGTCCGCGTCGAGAAAGCCGATGTCGCCGGTGTGCAGGTGGCCCCCGGCCATGGCTTCGGCCGTCGCTGCCTCGTCCTTCCAGTAGCCGGCCATGACCTGCGGGCCGCGGACGCAGATCTCGCCGACCCGGTTGACCGGGAGCATCGTCTGGCGGTCTTCCAGCGACACGATCTCGACGGTGGTGCCGGGCAAGGGAAGACCGGCGGAACTCGGCTTGCCCGCGCTTTCAAAGGGAGTGCAGGTGACAACGGGCGAGGCTTCTGTCAGGCCGTATCCTTCGACCAGACGGCTGCCCGTCACCTCTTGGAAGCGCTCCTGCACCAAGGGCGGCAGGCTGTCACCGCCCGACACGCAGAGCCGCAGCGACGACAGGTCATACTGGCTGAGCGTGGGGCAATCGATCATCGCCTGGAACAGGCGGGGAACCCCGGTCATGAGGGTCGTGCGCCTGCGCTGGATGGTCGCCAGGATTTCGCGCACATCGACCCGCGGCAGCAGGACGAGTTCCGCACCAAGTGCGATTCCGAAATTCATCACCGCGGTCATGCCGAACACGTGAAAGAGAGGAAGCACGGCCAAGAGCCGCTCACGTCCTGGCTCGGCACCGGTGAACCACACCTGACACTGCCGGGCGTTTGTGTAGAGGTTGGCATGCGAGAGCATCGTGCCCTTAGGGATTCCCGTTGTACCGCCGGTGTACTGGATCACCGCCGGCGAGCCGTGGAGATGCACTTCAACCGGGTCGTACCGGCCGTCATTGGCCAGGATGTCGGCAAAGGGAATGTGGCGCCCGTCGTCCGGGAAACGGGCGATGTCCCGCCGCCGCAGCAGGGCATACAGCCAATTCTTCGGAAACGGCAGGGCGTTCGCCATGCGCGCGACGACAATCCGGCGCAATCGTCCCGGCCAACCGACCGCCGCCAGCTTTTCCCGAAACAGGGGAAGATCGAGGGTGACTAGGATCTCGACCTCGGAATCGATGATCTGCCGTTCGAGTTCGCGCCCGGCGCTCAGCGGGTTGAGGTTGACGACGACTCCGCCTGCCTTGAGCACGGCATAGAAGGCGATGATGAAGGCGGGACAATTGGGAAGCAGCAGCGCCACGCGTGTGCCCGCTCGCGCGCCTTGGTCCTTCAGACCGCGGGTGGCACGGTCGATCAGCCGCGCCACCTCGCCATAGCGATACCGCCGCCCGAGAAAGTCCAGGCACGGCCGATCCGGGTAGTTGATCGCCGCCTCATCCATGAGGGCAAACAGCGGGTTCTCCGGTGGGGGATGGCGCCAGTCGAGGCCGTGCGGGTAGCTGCCTTCCCACGGTGGGGTGACAATCGCCGTGCTCTTCGTGGTGTGCGTCATGGGCATGGTCTCGCCCGCAACCTACGTCATGGCAGGGGCCGCGCATGGCAGCGAAAGGCACTCTACAGCCTCTGGGTCGCGGTCCGGTTTACCTGGGTTAAGGCAATCGCACGCTCAATGGTCCAGGCGGGCGAGCGGATCCGCTTCACCTCGACGATCCTGCCCTATCCGGCGAGGGAGCGATGAGCAGCCCGCGCCTCCGTTTTCGCCGCGCCCGGTGCCGTTTCGCGAGAAGCCCGTAGAAGACCCGCTTCATGCCTTCTGCCAAGCCAAGGTAGCTAATGACGGTCGCCGCCAGGAAGGCGAAATACGTCGGCGGCAGGGGCTCGAAGCCGAATAGCGCACCGGCGGGGCTCAGCGGTATCAGCGCGGCCAGCAGAACGACCCCGACGGACAGCCCGGCCAGCAGCGGATGCGGGCGGCTGGCAAAGGGCGAGCGGCGCGTGCGGATCACGAAGATGATCAGGCACTGCGTCGCCAGCGATTCCATGAACCAGCCGGTCTGGAACAGCGCCTCGCCGGCGCCGAACAGGGCCAGCAGCGCATAGAACGTCAGGAAGTCGAACAGCGAGCTGACCGGCCCCATCACCAGCATGAAGCGGCGGATGTGCTCCAGGTCCCAGCGCACCGGCCGCCTGATCGTCTCCGGATCGACATCGTCGAAGGGGATGCCGATCTCCGAGGCGTCGTACAGCAGGTTGTTGAGCAGCACCTGGATCGGCAGCATCGGCAGGAACGGCAGGACCAGCGCGGCGCCCGCCATGCTCAGCATGTTGCCGAAGTTGGAACTGCTGCCCATCAGGATGTACTTGGTGACGTTCTCGACCGTGCGGCGCCCCTCCAGCACGCCGTCGTGCAGCACCGCGAGGTCGTGCTCCAGCAGGATCAGGCTGGCCGCGTCCTTGGCCACGTCGGCACCGCTGTCCACCGAGATGCCGACATCGGCAGCGTGCAGCGCCGCCGCATCATTGATGCCGTCTCCAAGAAACCCCACCGCGTGCCCACGGTGCTTGAGCGCCATCAGCACGCGCTGCTTCTGCGGCGGCGACAGCCGGCAGAACACGTTGGTTCTCGGTAGTCGCGCACGCAATGCCTCTTCGCTCATGGCGTGCAACTCGTCGCCGGTCATCTGGCCGGTCACCGTGATGCCGAGTTCGCGGCAGACGTGCCGGGTCACGCGGTCGTTGTCGCCGGTGAGGATCTTGACCGCCACGCCGGCCCCGGACAGCGCGCGCACCGCCTCGGCGGCACCCGGCTTGGGCGGGTCGAGGAAGGCGGCGAAGCCGGCGAAGACCAGCTCGGTCTCGTCGCTCACCCGGGCCTCGCGGTGCTCGGGCCCGACGGCGCGCGAGGCGATGCCGAGCACGCGGAACCCGTCCTCGCCGAGCCTCTCGAACAAGTCCGCGGCGCGCGCCCGCGCGGCGGCGTCGAAGGCGAGCACGGTGCCGGGGCTCGGCTCGTAATGGGTCGACAGGCGCAGGATCTCCTCAGGCGCTCCCTTGACGATCAGCAGGTGGCCGCCGCCGCCCTCCAGCAGCACCGAGACGCGCCGCCGCTCGAAGTCGAAGGGGACCTCGTCGAGCTTGCGCCAGTCCGTGGCCTCCGGCGTGCTGTGCTCCAGGATGGCGTCGTCGAGCGGGCTGCGGATGCCGCTCTCGAAATGGCTGTTGAGCCAGGCCAGCCGGAACACGGCCTCGCTTTCCCGCCCGTGCCAGTCGATGTGGCGGACCAGGCGGATGCGCGCCTCGGTGAGGGTGCCGGTCTTGTCCGTGCAAAGCACGTCCATCGCCCCGAGGTTGTGGAGCGCCGTCAGCCGCTTGACGATCACCTTGCGCGCGGCCAGCCGCAGGGCGCCGCGGGCGAGCGTCACCGTCACCACCATGGGTAGCAGCTCCGGCGTCAACCCTACCGCCAGGGCGACGGCGAACATCAGCGACTCCAGCCAGGGCCGGTGGAACGCCACGTTGGCCAGCAGCACGAACAGCACCAGGAAGACCGTCACCCGCAGGATCAGCAGCCCGAACCGGCGCACGCCGATCTCGAAGTCGGTCGGCGGCGGCGCGGCAGAGAGGCTGTGCGCCATGCCGCCGAGAAGGCTGTCCCGCCCGGTCCGGACGACCACGGCGCGCCCGGTGCCGCTGATGACCGATGTGCCCATGAACAGCGTGTTGATCGCGGCGCTCGGATCGGCCGCCGGCCGCGGCAGGTCGGCCGCGTGCTTCTCGACCGGGTAGGGCTCGCCAGTCAGCAGCGCCTGGTTGACGAAGAGATCGCGGGCCTCGATCAGCCGTGCGTCGGCCGGCACCAGATCGCCGGCAGTCAGGCGCACGACGTCGCCGGGGACGAGCTGCTCGACAGGAAGGTCGCTCTCCCGGCCGTCGCGCAGGGCAGCGGCGCGCAGCCCGACCGAGCGCCGCAGCGCCTCGACGGCGGTGTTGGCCCGAACCTCCTGGACAAAGTCGAGGACGATGCTGAGGAGCACGATGACGACGACGATGGCGAAGCTGTAAAGGTCGCCGGCCGCCGCCGAGAAGCCGCTGGCGAGCAGCAGGATGACGAGCAGCGGGTTGCGCAGCCGGTCGAGGAACTGCAGCCACAGCGGCCGGCGGCGCACCGCCGTGACGTCGTTGACGCCCCACCGGTTCAGGCGGGCCTGCGCCTCCGACGTGTCCAGGCCGGCGGACGTGGCGTCGAGGTCGGCCAAGACGTCGGCCAGCGGCCGGTCCGCTATCGCGACGATGTCGGGGGCATCGGTCATGGCGCGCCGCCTTCGGCTGCTGTGTCCAGGGCCATCCGCTCCTATTCGTAACGCAGGGCTTCGATCGGCTGCAGCCGCGACGCCTTGCGGGCCGGATAGAAACCGAAGAAGACGCCGACGGCCGCCGCGAAGCCGACGGCGAGCAGGATCGCCGCCGGCCTGAGCTCGGTCTGCCAATGCGCCCAGTGCCCGATGGTGAACGACGCGGTGGCGCCGAGGGCGATCCCGGCCAACCCGCCCAGCAGCGACAGCGTCAGCGCCTCGATGAGGAACTGGCCGAGGATGTCGCGGCTGCGGGCACCCACCGCGAGGCGCAGGCCGATCTCCCGCGTGCGTTCGGTGACGCTGACCAGCATGATGTTCATGATGCCGATGCCGCCGACCACCAGCGACACCGAGGCGACCGCGGCCAGCAGCAGGGTCAGCACGCGCGACGACGCCTCCTGCGCTTGCGCAACTTCCGACAGGTTGCGCACCCAGAAATCGTTGTCCTGCATCGGCTGCAGGTGGTGGCGCTGGCGCAGCAGGGCGTGAATTTGCGCCTCGGCGGCATGCATGTCGGCACCGTCGCGCATCTTCACCAGGATGGCGCCGACGGCGCGCCGGTTCACCTCGCTGGCCCCCAGCACCCGGTTGCGCGCCGTGCTCAGCGGCATGACGACGATGTCGTCCTGGTCCTGCCCCTGCATGCTCTGGCCCTTGCGGTCGAGCACGCCGACCACGGTGAACGGCACTTTCTTGACGCGGATCATCTGTCCAATAGGATCGGCGCCGCCGAACAGCGTGGTCGCCACCGTCTGGCCGAGAAGCGCCACTTTGGCGGCGCGGTCGAGGTCGGCCCGCTCGAAAGGCCGGCCCTGGGCAACGCCCCAGTCGCGCGCCGTCAGGAAGTCGGGGGTGGTGCCGAAGACGACGGTGGACCAGTTGAGGTTGCCATAGATGATCTGCGCGCTGCCGCGCACGCCGGGGGAGGCGACGAGGATCTCGGGCACCTCGCGCTGCAGGGCCTGGGCGTCATCCTCGCTCAGCGTCATCTGCGTGCCGAACCCGAGCCGTACACCCCCCGACGTGATGGCGCCGGACACCACGATGAAGAGGTTGGAGCCGAGGCTGTTGATCTGCTCGGCCACGCGCGCCTCGGCCCCTGCGCCGACGGCGATCATGGTGATGACCGAGCCGACGCCGATGATGATGCCGAGCATGGTCAACACGCTGCGCATCAGGTTGAGGCGCAACGCCGCCAGCGCGATGCGCAGCGAGGAGACCAGGGTCATGCCGCCACCTCCGAGGGCCGCCAAGCGGCCAGCACCTCGGCCGCGATCTGAGGCGCCGCAACCGGCTGGTCGTCGATCAGACGCCCGTCGCGGAAGCGCAGCATCCGCCGGGCGTAAGCCGCGATGTCGGGTTCGTGCGTCACCAGAACGACCGTGATGCCGCGCGCGTTGAAGGTCTGGAACAGCGCCATGATTTCGACGCTGGTCCGCGAGTCGAGGGCGCCGGTCGGTTCGTCGGCCAGGATCAGCAGCGGCTCGTTGACGAGCGCCCGGGCGATCGCCACCCGCTGCTGCTGACCGCCCGAAAGCTGCGAGGGGTGATGCCACGCCCGCTCGGCCAAGCCCACCTCGGCCAGCTGCGCCAGCGCGCGGCGGCGCCGCTCGTCGGCCGGAACGCCGGCGTAGACCAGCGGAAGCTCGACATTTTCCACCGCTGGCGTGCGCGGCAGCAGATTGAAGCCCTGGAACACGAAGCCGACCAGCCGGCCGCGCGCCTCCGCCAGGGCGTCGCCGTCCAGGTGGGAAACATCCTGGCCGTCCAGCCGGTATGTGCCCGCCGTCGGGCTGTCGAGGCAGCCGAGCAGGTTCATGAAGGTGGACTTGCCCGAACCGGACGGCCCCATCACCGCCACGAATTCTCCCCGCCCGACGCGCACCGACACGTCGTCCAGGGCCAGCAGCGGCACGTCGCCCAGGCGGTACTCCTTGCTGAGATGCTCGGTCTCGATCAGCCAGTCGCCCATGCCAGTTCCTCGACCTCAGAAGCGCGGAGCCGCGCCCATGGAAGGGACCGAGCCCGGACCGGACGTCGGCGGCGTCTCTCCGAGCACGACGCGATCGCCCGGGACCAGCGAACCGTCTACGACCTCTGCAACGGTACCGTCGGAGATGCCCAGGCGGAGCGGCCGGCGCTCCGGCACCCCGGAGGCGCCGAGCACCCAGACGTCGCCCTTCTGCGGCAACGGCGGTGATCCTGTCGTCGCAGCGGCGTTCGCCGGGCGGTAACGCAGGGCGGCGCTGGGGACCAGCAGGGCGTCGTCGCGGTGCTCGACAATGATGCGGACATTGGCGGTCAGACCGGGCAGCAGCAGCAAGTCGGGATTGGGCGCCGAGATCACCACGTCATAGGTGACGACGTTCTGAACCACCTGCGGCGCCTTGCGGATCTGCAGCACCGTACCGGTGAAGCTGCGGTCGGGGTAGGCGTCCACCGAAAAGCGCACCTCCTGGCCGAGCCGCGCGCCGCCGACGTCGGCTTCGTCCACCGAGGCGTCCACCTGCATGGCCGTCAGGTCCTGGGCGATGGTGAAGAGCACCGGGGCCTGCAGACTGGCCGCGACGGTCTGGCCGCGGTCGACGTTGCGCTGGATGACGGTGCCGTCCACCGGAGCGAGGATGCGGGTGTGCTCCAGGTTGATGCGCGCGCCCTGCAGCGCCGCCTCCTTCTGTTGGACCAGGGCCATGGCGCTCGCCAGGTTCGCCTGGGCGAGGCACAACTGGGCCTCGGCGGAACGGACGGTGGCCTGCTGGCCGACCTCCTGCGCGGTCAGGGCCTGCACGTCGGCCGCGGCGGCGTCGTTGGTGGACTGCGCCTTGTCGCGGTCAGAAGCCGAGGCGTTCCCGCTCTCGAACAGCCGCCGCGTGCGGTCGAAGTCGCGTTGCGCGTTGAGCAGGACGGCCTGCGCCTTGCGGAACTGCGCCTGGACATTGGTCAAGGTGGCGCGGGCGGCGTCCAGGTCGGCCACGGCCCGGCCGACGGTCGCACGCTGCGTGTCGATGCCGGCGCGGGCAACCGCCAAGTCCCCGCTCGCCTGGGCGACCTGCGTCTCGAAGAGCGCGGGATCGATGCGGGCGATGAGCTGGCCGCTCTTCACCTCGCTGTTGAAGTCGGCCAGCAATTCGCTGATCTGCCCCGACACCTGCGACCCGACCTGTACCGTCACGACGGGGTTGACGGTGCCTGATGCCGTGATTGAAGAGGTGACAGCCCCGCGCGTCACCGGGCCGGTGCGGTATGCCGGCGCGCTGGTGCGGGTGCCCACCGCGTGATAGAGCAGCGCGGCCCCGATCAGCAGGGCCAGCGCCAATCCGAGGAACCAGCCCCACGACCGCACACTGCCATGGCGTGGCGGCGTCGACGTGCCCGACCGTCCGGTGCGCGATCCGTGTTCGGCAAGCGGCAGCGTCATGGACTGGCTCCGTACCGATGCCGGGCGGCTACCTCGACATCATGGATGCGGCAGTATGGCCGCTCCTCCACGCCGGCCATTAACCTGGATTAACACCGCCCACGCCGGTGCGCGGTACACAATGATGGCGCGGTTTTAGGACGAGCGGACGTTTCGCCAATGTGCCGCGCAGAGGGAGCGTGTGTCATGCTGGTCATGGATGTGATGACGCAACCCGTGGTCACGATCACAGTCGGCTCTTCGGTGGAAGAGGCCGTCCACGTGATGATCGAGCACGGCATCAGCGGGCTGCCCATCGTGGATGGGGCGGGCTCGCTGGTCGGCATCCTCACCGAAGGAGACTTCCTGCGCCGGGTGGAAAGCGGTACCGAGCGGCACCGGCCGCGATGGCTGGAATTTCTTTTGGGTCCCGGCCGCATGGCCGAGGAGTACGTCCACACGCATGGCCGCCGGGTCGAAGAGGTGATGACGCCGAACGTCGTGACGGTTACGGAGGACACCCCCACTCGACGAGGCGGTGCGGCGGATGGAGCGTTACCACGTCAAGCGTCTGCCGGTGCTGCGCGGCGGGCATCTCGTCGGCATCGTCAGCCGGGCGAACCTCCTCCGCTCACTTCTCCAGCCCGTTCGGGAGACGGCGGCGAGGACCGACGACCGCATTCGGGAGCGCCTGCTGGCGGAAATGGACGCACAGACGTGGGCACCGCGCGCCTTGGTCGATGTCGTGGTGCGCCACGGCGTCGTCGATCTCTGGGGTGCCATCTTCGACCAGCGGCAGCGGGAGGCGTTGCGGGTTGCCGCCGAGAACGTTCCCGGTGTCACGCAGGTCCGCGATCACCTTGTCTGGGTCGAGCCCACCTCCGGCTACGTCGTTGACGCTTCCGACGAGGCGTCCGGCGCCACCGGGCTGGGGAACCGGTGACGCCCCAGCCATCCAGACGGTTGGGCTAATTGAACCGCGCCGGGTTTGTCGGAGGCCGCTTTGGTTGAGTCACGCCGCCATGGCGACGTCCTCAGCTTGGGCATAGTAGCGCGCTGTGAACCGCTCAAGCCGGGATCCGCCACATCTCCCGCAGCTCGCGGGGGAGAGCGCGCGCCACCTTCTGGATTTCACCGACGGCTACGTGCGCGGCCAGCACGTCGAAGACGGCGCCGGTGAGGCGGACCGGATCGGTTTCCGAATAGCCCTGCATTTCACCGCTGATCCGGTTATAGAAGGCCTGGATATGCCGGTCGCGCGCCGGGGTACGGACCGGGCGCCAGCCCTCGTAGTAGAAGCCCCGCACCAACATTGGAAGTTCGGCGCCCAAATGGACCGCCAGTTCCGGTTCCAGTTCGTCGCGCAGGGCATGCAGGACGCTGCGCAGAGCCCGGTACGCGAGGTGGCGGTCGTCGGTGTGCAACCACGCCATGATGTCCTTGAGCCAAGCGTTGGTTACATGGACGGTTTCGTCGAAAACCTCGACGCCCTTGGTGGTCATGGGAGCCTCCTTGCGGCTGTGGAGAGGCCAATTCTAAAGGCCCCTGCCGGGCGGGCGCTTTACGCAGGTTAAGTGCTGGACGTTTCCATTGTCCGAAAGCTGGAAGCCCTCCGTGCCGGGAGGGGCTGGCTCCAAGAGAACCTCGCCATGCCACACGCCCCCAGCAACGTCTCCATTCTTCATGCGCCGCCCGCGCACGCCAGCGCTGCCGTGTTTCCAGTATCAGCGGACATGGCGGCGATCGACCGCCTGACGCCTGCCACCGATGTGATCGAGTTCCAGCATGCCCTCGAGATTATGGTGGAGCTTCCGGGGCTCGGTCCCGACGAGGTGGAGGTCGCCATCTCCAGCCGGGAGGTGATCGTCTCGGCCGTGGTGCGTCACGTGGCGCAGCGTCAGTTTGGCGCGGTGCAGAGGGCGGCCCGCGCGCGGATGGAGAACGGGCTCCTCGTCGTTGCACTGCCGATCTCCGGTGGGCATGTCCCACGCGCATGACGAAGGGGCCGGCAACACTCGCGGCCGCCGGCCCCTTCTGCCTGGACCGGGTGGTCAGGCTTTGGCAACGTCGATGGTCCGTTTCGACGGCTTGCTGGGCTCGCTCTTCGGCATCGCGATGGTGAGCACGCCGTTCTTCATGCTGGCGGAGATGCGCTCGCGGTCCACGTTGCCCGGCAACCGGAAGGACCGCGAACACATGCCGTAACGCCGTTCGGAGAAATAGCGGTTCCGGCTCTCCTCCTCCGTTTCCTCCTTCTTCTCGGCCTTGATGGTCAGCATGTCGTCCTCGAGGCTGACCTCGACGCCCTTCTCGTCCATGCCGGGGACCTCCAGGGTCACCCGGTACTCCGTCTCGGTCTCGTTCACCTCGGCCGGCGGGACGATGGCCAGGGTCGCGGACCGGGTGTGCAGGAGCGGTTCCACATCGAACAGCGACGGGCGGGTCCAGGGCGCGCGGAACATGCTCGACGCGTCGTCGAACAGGCGCTCGAACTCGTCACGCAAGGCCAACAGGGGATGGCGGCCCGTTTCCGCCATCTCCCGGGCGGCGGCCCTGGTGGTCTTGCCTTCCTGCTTCGTCTGCACCGGAATGGTGGTTTCAGCCATGGCGTCCTCCTGCGTTCGTGATGTGCATAGTACGCAGGCTGTATGCGCCAGGAATGACAGCGGGACTTTAACCTGGATTAACGCAGGCCGCGCGCGTTCGAGGGACGCTCAAGATGGCTATCCCACCAACACGGCCCCTCCAGGAGAGCGCCATGATCAAGCACATACTGGTCCCCGTGGACGGCTCATCGCTCGACGAGCACGCGCTTTCGGCCGCTTTCGGCTTGGCCACGCTCTTCAGCGGGCATGTCGAGGCGCTCCACATCCGCAACGACCCGCGTCAATCCGTCCGGATCATCGGCGAAGGCTTTTCGGCGGAGATGGTGGACGATCTCCTGAGGGAAGCGGAGCAGGCAACCAGCCGGACCGCGGATGCCGCCCGCAGCACCTTCAACCAAGCCGTGGCGCTTTCGGGCGCCGAGGTGACGGAGCGGCCCCACGGCAACGGCCAGATCACCGCGCACTTGCGCGAAGTGGTTGGTTGGCCCAGCGCCGCGCTCGGCCGGGAGGGGCGCTTTGCCGACCTTGTCCTTGTCGCCCAGGCCCCGGCGGATCCCAACAGGATGCCGTTGCTGGAAGCCGCGCTGTTCGATGCCGGACGCCCCCTGCTGCTGGCTTCCGCCGCCACCCCGACCGATGCATTCCCCACCATCGCCGTCGCCTGGGACGGCAGCTTGCCGGCGGTGCGGGCGGTCGCCAATGCTATGCCGCTCCTCCGACAGGCTCTTGCGGTGCACATCGTGACGGTGGAGGAGGAGGACAGCCATGGCCTCGGCGGCACTCCGATCCACGCCGAGCGGATGGCCAATCACCTTGGCTGGCATGGCATCAATGCCATGGTGCAGCCGGTGCGCCGGCAGGAATGCACGGTGGGCGAGGCGCTGGTGGCAAAGGCGGAGGATCTCGGGGCCGGGCTGCTGGTCATGGGCGGCTACGGCCACAGCCGCTTCCGCGAGATGATCCTGGGCGGCGCCACCCGCCACATGCTGGGCACACCGCTCGGCTGCTCGGTCTTCATGGCGCATTGAGTGCTGGGGGAGGGCCGGGCCGTGGTCGGCAAGGAACTGGCGCTGTTTGACCTCGATCCGGAGTGCGGACACGGTGGGCGGATCGCGGTGCGCCTGGAGGGTGGAGCGTGCCGAAAGGCGGCCTTGGATGGATCATGGCTCGGCTTGGGCGCGCGCGGCATTAACCGGGGTTAAGGGCGTCTCCCTAATTCCGGTGGAAGCTGGCAGCAGTCCGGTGCAACGGGAGGAGGCAAGCCATGGATATGCGTTCCATTCTCGTCCTGGTGGGGGCGGAGCCCCGGTCCATGGCGTCCTTGGGGGCGCTTGATGTCGCTCAGCTCTTCGACGCCTCGGTCACCGGCCTGCGGGTGCCGTTCTGGCCCGAGGCCGGCTGGTTCATCGACGTCCCGCAGGAGCCGCCGACACTTTCGGCAGACACCGACACGGAACCGGGGTTCATTGCGCTGTGCAGCGAATACGGCCGGGGATGCGACTGGATCGCGGAGGACGGTCCTGCGGTTGAGCGGTTGGCCTTCCACAGCCGGTATGCCGACCTCGTCGTGGTCGGGCGGGCGCGCGAGCCTGGCGACACGGGTGCGCTGGCGGTGGCCGATTTGGGGCGGCTCGCGTTGACGGCGGCGGCGCCGGTCCTCGTCGTCCCGCCCGAGACCTGCGCTCCCTTCCGCCCGCATCGTGTGCTGGTGGCCTGGAACGAGCGGCGCGAGGCCGCCCGCGCCTTGCGCGAGGCACTGCCGCTGCTCCGCCGGGCCAAGGAGGTGGTGCTGCTCTCCGTGCACCCGGCGGGCTATGACGACGGCCCCGACCACCGGATCGTCGAGCATCTGGCCCGCCATCGCATCAAGGCCGAAGCCCGCATCAACTTCGCCACAGAGTTCGAGGCTCCGGGCGCCATCCTCGCGCAGGCGCACGCGCTCGACGCGGATCTCATCGTCATGGGCGCCTATGGCCACTCGCGGGCGTTCGAGAACGTCCTGGGTGGCGCCACGCGCTATCTGCTGGAGCACGGCGACCGTCCGATCCTGATGACCCATTGAGGCGGCGGGCGACGCGGCGCCTCAATACGCCGCGTCGCCCATGCCACCCGTGATAGCGTCCGGCCTCGCCTCGGGCCGCTCGGCGATCATCACCTCCGTGGTGATCAGCAGCCCGGCGACCGAGCCAGCGTCCTGGAGGGCGATGCGCACCACCTTGGTCGGGTCGATGATGCCGGCCTGCACGAGGTCGCAGAACGTCCCGCTCTGGGCGTCGTAGCCGAAATTCGGATCGTCCTGCGCCAGCAGGCGGCCGATGATCACGGAACTGTCCGTCCCGGCGTTGGCGGCGATCTGGCGGGCGGGCATTTCCAGCGCGCGGCGGACGATGTCGATGCCGACGCGCTGGTCGTCGTTCGCCGGCTTCAAGTTCTTGAGCGCCCGGACGGCGTAGAGAAGCGCAACGCCGCCGCCGGCGACGATGCCTTCCTCCACCGCGGCGCGGGTGGCGTGCATGGCGTCGTCGATGCGATCCTTGCGCTCCTTGACCTCCGTCTCGGTGGCGCCGCCGACGCGGATGACCGCGACGCCGCCGGCGAGCTTCGCCAAGCGCTCCTGCAGCTGTTCACGGTCGTAGTCCGAGACGGCCTCCTCGATCTGGCGGCGGATCTGCGCGCAACGGGTCTCGATGGCGGCCCGGTCCCCGGCGCCGTCGATGATGGTCGTTGCCTTCTTCTCGACGCGCACCCGCCGTGCCTTTCCCAGCATGCCGATGGTCACGCTCTCCAGCTTGACGCCGAGATCCTCGCTGATCACCTGGCCGCCGGTCAGGACGGCGATGTCCTCCAGCATCGCCTTCCGGCGGTCGCCAAAGCCCGGCGCCTTCACCGCGCAGACCTTCAGGCCGCCTTGCAGCTTGTTGACCACCAGTGCCGCCAGCGCCTCGCCCTCGATCTCTTCCGCGACGATCAGCAGCGGACGGCCCGCCTGCACGACGCTCTCCAGGAGCGGCAGCAAGGGCTGAAGCCCGGACAGCTTGCGCTCGCACAGCAGGATGAACGCGTCCTCCAACTCAGCCACCATGCGCTCCGCGTTGGTGACGAAGTAGGGGCTGATGTAGCCGCGATCGAACTGGAGGCCCTCGACGACAGAGAGTTCGGTCGCGGTGCCCTTGGCCTCCTCGACCGTGATGGCGCCTTCGGCCCCCACCTTCTCCATGGCCTGGGCCAGCATGTCGCCGATGGCCCGCTCGCCGTTGGCGGAGATGGCGCCGACCTGGGCGATCTCCTCCGAGGTGGCGACCTTGCGCGAGCGGACCTTGATGTCGGCGACGGCCGCCTCGATGGCCATGTCGATGCCGCGCTTGAGGTCCATGGGGTTGAGACCCGCCGCCTCCGCCTTGGCACCCTCGTGCACCATGGCCTGGGCGAGGACGGTCGCGGTGGTGGTGCCGTCCCCGGCCTCGGTGCTGGTGCGGGTCGCCACCTCGCGCACCATGCGCGCGCCCATGTTCTCGAAGTGGTCCGGCAGGTCGATGGCCTTGGCGACGGTGACGCCGTCCTTGGAGATCCGCGGCGGCCCGTACGGCCCCTCGATCAGCACGTTGCGCCCCCGCGGCCCCAGGGTCGCCTTGACCGCTTCGGCCAGGATGTCCACGCCGCGCAGCATCCGCTCGCGGGCGTCCGTCGAGAATCTGACGTCCTTGCTTGCCATGGCCCCGTGTCCTCATGTCGTGACGAGGACATTCTGGCGCTGGCCCGGCGTCCGGCGTTAACCTGGGTTAAACGGGGATGCTCAGCGCAGATAGGCTTCCGAGGCGTAGCGGCGCATCATGCGCTGGCTGTTGAAGCAGGAGGCGATCTTGCTGATCGACTGCTTCATCATCCAGATCCACCGCGCCCGGTCGCCGTAGTAGGTCGGCAGCACGCGGTCCTCCAGCGCGCGGTAGAGATCCTCCGCGTCATCGTCCGCCGTGCCGAGTTCGGCGTCGCCGATGGCCCAGCCCGTCGTGCCCTCGATGCACGCCTCCATCCACCAGCCGTCCAGCACGCTCAGGTTCAACACGCCATTCAGCGCCGCCTTCATGCCGCTGGTGCCCGAGGCTTCCAAGGGCGGCAGCGGCGTGTTCAGCCAAACGTCGCAGCCCGACGTCAGCCGTTGCGCCAGCGCCATATCGTAGTTCGCCAGGAACACCACCGGCACGCTGCCGGCCAGGGCCTCGGCGTGGCGGTGGATGGCCTCGATGGCGCGCTTGCCGGTGTCATCGTAGGGGTGCGCCTTGCCGGCCACCAGGATCTGGAACGGGTGCCGCCCGGCAAGGCGGCGCAGACGGTCAAGGTCGGCGAACAGCAGGTCCGGCCGCTTGTAGTCGGTCATCCGCCGGGCGAAGCCCAGCGTCAGCGTGTCGGGCGTCAGCGCCCAGCCGGTGCGTGCCTGCACCTCGGCGAGCAGCGCCGCCTTGGCTGCCCGGTGGGCCTCCCACATGGACGCATCGTCGATGCGGTCAGCGCGCACCAGAAGCTCCGGCTCGTGCAGCCAGTTGGGCAGGCATTGGTGGAACAGGCCGGCGACACTGGGGCAGGTCCAGGTCTCCACATGGACGCCGTTGGTGATCGCGTGGATGCGGAAACCGGGAAAGAGGCGCCGCGAGGTCTCGGCGTGCCGCTTGGCGACGCCGTTGACGTAGCCGCTGAGCGACAACGCCAGCCGCGTCATGTTGAGGCCGTCGGTTCCGGCGAACGGCATGATGACGTCGGGTTCCAGAAACCCGGTCAGCATTTGGGTGACGAGGTCGTAGGGGAAGCGGTCATGCCCGGCCTCGATGGGGGTGTGGGTGGTGAACACGCAGCGCTCCCGCACCCAGTCCGCGTCGTATCCCCGCGCCTCCCCATTGCCGCCGTTGCGGCGCGCCCGGCTCCGCAGCAGCTCCAGCGCCAGCAACGCCGCGTGCCCTTCGTTCATGTGGAAGGTGCCGGTCTCGAACCCCAGCGAGCGCAGCAGCCGGACTCCGCCGATTCCCAGCACGATCTCTTGGCGCAGGCGGTGGGTCGGATCGCCGTCGTAGAGGGCGCGGGTGATGCTGCGGTCCTCCGCGGCGTTCTCGTCCAGGTCCGTGTCGAGCAGGATCACCGGCACGTCGTAGCCGGAGCCGCCGTGGTGGACGTACAGCCAAGGGCGCACCCACACGTCGCGCCCGGCAACGGAGATGGCGACTTTGGCGCCGAGCGGCTGCGCCCAATGGGCGGGTTCCCAGGGATCCGGCTCCTCAAGCTGGCGGCCGTCGCTGTCGATGACCTGCTTCAGGTAGCCGTCGCGGCTGAGCAGGGTTACGAACACCACCGGGAGTTCCAGGTCGCTGCAGGAGCGAACGGTGTCTCCGGCCAGGATGCCGAGGCCGCCGGCGTAGGTGTGCATCTCTGGCCGTAGCGCGATCTCCATCGAGAAGTAGGCGATCTTCGTGCGCTGGACGAGGGTGTCGAGCATGCCAGGGAACTCCGCCATCCAATACCGATCCTCCACTGTGCGGAGGCGGGTGGACGGGGCGTTAACCTGGATCAAGGCCGGGGTTTGCTTTACGCAGGTTAAGGGCCGCTTCCCCGTTTCGGCCGACAGTGTCGCAGCCGCGACGTGTTCCGGCTCGGGGAGGGGATCATGCATCTGCTGCGCTATGGCCCGGCGGGGGCGGAGAAGCCAGGCCTTCTGTATCCGGGTTGGACCGGCCGCATCCGCGACCTGTCGGGGATCATTCCCGACATCGACTCGCAGACCCTGGATGACGAAACGATGGGTCGCCTGCGCGCCGTCGATCCGGAAACCCTTCCGCTCGTCGAGGGCAACCCGCGCATCGGTCCCTGCGTCGGCGGGGTCGGCAAGATCATCGGCGTCGGGCTGAATTACCGGGACCATGCCGAGGAGCTGAACCGTCCGGTGCCGGACGAACCCATCCTGTTCCTCAAATCGGCCACCGCCGTGTGCGGGCCCAACGACGATCTGGTGCTGCCGCCGGGGGCGGGGCAGGTGGACTGGGGGTGTGAACTTGGCATTGTGATCGGGCGCACCGGGCACTACCTGGACGTCGGGCAGGCACTGCACCACGTCGCCGGCTATTGCGTGATCAACGACATCACCGAACGGGAGCGGCAGATGGCGCCCGGCGGTCAGTGGACCCGCGGCAAGTCCGCCGACACCTTCGCCCCGCTCGGTCCCTGGCTGGTCACCCGCGACGCGGTTCCCGAACCGCTGGCGCTGCACCTGTGGGCCGAGGTGAACGGGCACCGTTACCAGGACGATACGACCGCCCGCATGGTGTTCGACGTGCCCTATCTGGTCGCTTGCGTCAGCCAGTTCATGACCCTGATCCCCGGCGACGTGATCGCCACCGGCACGCCGGCCGGCGTGGGGCTGGCGCAGGACCCGCCGGTGTTCCTCCAGCCCGGCGACGAGGTGCGCGTCGGCATCGAGGGGCTGGGGCAGCAGGTCCAGCGCGTGGTGGCCTGGAGAGAGTAGGGGGCGGGCCTCTCAATCGGCGCGCCACTGGACGCGGGCGAAATAGCCACCCTCGTCGTAGTGCAGCGTGAGGTCGCCGTGGTGGCTGCGCCGCAAGGCATCGGCGATGCGGCGGGGCAGGTGGATGTCGGTGGTCGTCGCCTCGAAGCCGTCGGCGGTGTCCCGCGTCTCCATGATGCGGCTCAGGGGATGTTCGGCCGTCTCCAACGCTTCCTGGTGGCGGATGAGGGCCAACAATTCATCGCGGTGCGCGGCGACGCGCGGACCTGAGAGCATCACGATCCCCGCCGGGCAGTGGTCGGCGATCCGGTGGCAGGCTTGGCAGACCACCTCCTCGGCGGTGACCGGCCGCAGCCCCCAGTGCCAGCGGCCGTGTTCGTAGACGGCTTGGCAGCGTGGACAGATGGCGGCGTCCGGCATCTTCAGCCGGACCTTGTAGGGGTCGTGGATGCGTTCCTGGATCAGGCGATCGCGCCGGTCGGGTTGGGGGCGATGGCTCAGTTGATCTTGCTGCATGCGAACCTCCCAGGGGGCTGTGGGGACGTCTCCGGTATGCTCTCCGCCCGGGATCGCGGGCCTTAATCTGGATTAACGCACCGGCCGCTCATCGGAGGGACGCTGTGGTGGTGAAAGCCGCAAGCACGCTGCCGTTGGGAGAGGGCCATGGCGAATCCCCGCTACATCCGTTGGTTCCGGGAACTGGGGCGTGGGGATGTGCCCCTGGTCGGCGGCAAGAACGCCTCGCTGGGCGAACTGTATCAGCATCTTGCCGCGGCCGGGGTGGCGGTGCCCGATGGCTTCGCGCTCACGGCCGACGGCTTCCGTGACGCGCTGAGCGCGGCTGGCGCGTGGGACGAGCTGCACGGCCTTCTGGACGGGCTCGGCAAGGAGGACGTGGCGCGCCTGTCCCGCGCCGCGGCCCGCGCCCGCGAGATCGTCTACGCGGCCGGCATCACGCCGCAGGCGGATGCGGAACTGCGCGAGGCGTACCGGGCCCTTCGCGACGAATACGGCCCCGAGCTGACCGTCGCGGTGCGCAGCTCCGCCACCGCCGAGGATCTGCCGACGGCCAGCTTCGCCGGCCAGCACGAGACCTACCTCAACGTTGCCGGGGAGGCGATGCTGGTGGACGCCGTCCGGCGCTGCCAAGCCTCGCTGTTCACCGACCGCGCCATCGCCTACCGCATCGACCAGGGCTTCGACCACTTCAAGGTCGCGCTGTCGGTCGGGGTGCAGAAGATGGTGCGCGCCGATCTGGCGGCGGCGGGTGTGATGTTCTCCATCGACACGGAAACCGGCTTTCCGGACGTGGTCTTCGTCACCGGGGCTTATGGGCTGGGCGAGACGGTGGTCCAGGGCGCGGTCGATCCGGACGAATTCTACGTCCACAAGCCCACCTACCGCCAGGGGCGCCGGGCCGTGCTGCGCCGGCGCGTTGGCGAAAAGCAGGTGAAGATGGTCTACCGGCCGGGACACAGCCGCGACACCACACGGGTGGTGCCGACCCCCGATGCTGACCGCGAAGCCTTCTGCCTGACCGACGAGGAGGTGCTGCGGCTGGCCGGCTACGCCATCGCCATCGAGGACCATTACGGCCAGCCCATGGACATGGAATGGGCGAAGGACGGGCTCGACGGCGGCCTGTACGTCATCCAGGCCCGGCCGGAGACCGTCGCGTCGCGTCGCAAGGCGCTGGAATTGGAGACCTTTGTCCCGGAGGGCAAGGGTGTGCCGCTGGTCAGCGGGCGCGCGGTCGGTTCGCGCATGGCGAGCGGCGCGGTGCGCGTCGTCAGGGACGCCCGCCACCTCTCCGCCTTCCGTCCGGGCGAGGTGCTGGTCGCCGACACCACGACGCCCGATTGGGAGCCGGTGATGAAGACGGCCGCGGCGATCGTCACCAACCGCGGTGGCCGCACCTGCCATGCCGCTATCGTGGCGCGCGAGCTGGGCATTCCCGCGGTGGTCGGGACGGAGAAGGCAACGGCGGTGCTGCACGAGGGGCGTCCCGTCACCGTGTCCTGCGCCGAGGGCGACACCGGCAAGGTCTACGACGGCGCGCTGCCGTTCCGCGTGGAGCGCATCGATCTCGGCAGCCTGCCGCGTCCGCAGACGCGCATCATGGTCAACCTCGGCAACCCCGACCAGGCGTTTCAGACCGCCGCGCTGCCGGTGGATGGTGTCGGGCTGGCGCGCATGGAGTTCATCATCAGCGAGACCATCAAGGTCCACCCCATGGCGCTGGTGCATCCCGATCGGGTCAGCGATGCCGCGGAGCGGGAGTGCATCCGGGCTCTGACACGGCAAAGCCTGAGCGGGCCCGCCTTTTTCGTGCAGCGCCTGTCCGAAGGCATCGGCACCATCGCCGCCGCGTTCCACCCCAGGCCGGTGATCGTGCGCCTGTCGGACTTCAAGACCAACGAGTACGCGTCCCTGATCGGCGGGCGCTGGTTCGAGCCGACGGAGGAGAACCCGATGCTGGGCTTCCGCGGCGCCGCGCGCTACGCGCACCCCGCCTACGAGGAGGGCTTCGCGCTGGAATGCGAGGCGCTGGCGCGGGTCCGCGGAACCATGGGTCTCGACAACGTCAAGGTCATGGTTCCGTTCTGCCGCCGCATCGACGAGGCGGAACGGGTGCTGGCCGCCATGGCCCGCCACGGCCTGGTCCGCGGGCGCGATGGGCTGGAGGTCTACGTCATGTGCGAGATCCCCAACAACGTGCTGCTGATCGACGACTTCGCCCGACTGTTCGACGGGTTCTCCATCGGCTCCAACGACCTCACCCAGCTCACGCTCGGCGTGGACCGCGACAGCCCGCTGGTCGCCTTCGATTTCGACGAGCGCGATCCGGGCGTGCTTGCCCTCCTTCGCCAAGCGGTTGAAGGCGCCAAGCGCAACGGGCGGCCCTGCGGAATCTGTGGGCAGGCGCCGTCGGACTATCCGGAAATGGCGGAGTTCCTTGTGCGGCTTGGCATCGATTCCATCAGCCTCACGCCGGACAGCGTCCTGCGGACCCTGCGCCGTGTCGTGGATCTGGAACGGGAACTCGGCCGGACGCCGCGCAGGCTCGAGCCGGCTGGAATGGAGGAGCCGTCATGAGGCACGTCGTCGTCTTCGCCCACCCACGTCCCGGCAGCTTCATCCGGCAGGCGGTCGGCGCTTATGTGAACGAGTTGGAGCGGTGTGGGCATGCGGTGGAGGTGCGGGATCTCTACACCATGCGCTTCAACCCGGTCCTGTCGGCCGAGGAACTGGCCGGCGAGGGACCGTTGCCCGAGGATGTCCGGCGCGAACAGGCGCTGATCGGGGCCGCCCAGGGGATCACCTTCCTGTTCCCGATCTGGTGGGCGTCCATGCCGGCGATGCTCAAGGGCTATGTGGACCGCGTGTTCACCTACGGCTTCGCCTGGGAGATGCGGGACGACCGTGCCGAGGGCAAGCTGCACGGGCGCAGGGGCGTGTTCATCACCTCCTCCGGCGCGCCCATGGACTATCTGCGCACGAGCGGGGAGCTGCAGGCGTTCACCGTCACACAGGACGCCGCGATCATGGGGCTGTGCGGGATCCGTGTGGTCGAGCATCTGCACTTCGATGACATGGGGCCACACACCACGGCGGAGCGCATCGATGCGTGCATTGCGCGCGTGCGCCACGCCGTGCGCGACCACTTCTGATGACTTCGAGCGTCGCACCCGGGACATGCCGGTGTGGGGGGATGTCTTCCGTGAGCAGGCGGTTCAGGACTTCTGGCCCTGGGGCTCCGAGCATGTGGTGCGTGGCAAGATCCTGGAACTGCTCTACTATGTGCAAGCCATTCAGGATAAACAGCTGAGGACAGGCCCGGTCGGTGAATGGGCGTTCGGCTCCTGCCACGGCCCGTGCCAGAGTTCTTGGCACGCGCGGCCTGACGAAGGTGTACCGGACCGGCGAGGTCGAGGTGCAGGCGCTGCGCGGCGTCGACCTCGACCTGTTCGCGGGGGAACTGGTGGTGCTCCTCGGCCCGTCGGGCAGCGGCAAATCGACGCTGCTGAACATCCTTGGCGGGCTCGACCGACCGAGCGGCGGACAGGTGTTCTTCCGCAACGCCGAGCTGACCGCGTTCGGCGAGGGCGCCTTGACCCGTTACCGCCGCGAGCACGTCGGCTTCGTCTTCCAGTTCTACAACCTGATCCCCAGCCTGACGGCGCGTGAGAACGTCGCTCTGGTCACCGAGATCGCCACCGCGCCCATGACCCCGGAAGAGGCGCTGCGCCTCGTCGGCCTGGGCGAGCGGATGGACCATTTCCCGGCGCAGCTGTCGGGCGGCGAGCAGCAGCGCGTCGCCATCGCCCGCGCCATTGCCAAACGGCCGGAGCTGCTGCTGTGCGACGAGCCCACCGGCGCCCTGGACAGCCGTACCGGTGTGCTGGTTCTGGAGGCGGTTGAGCGCATCAACCGCGAGCTGGGCACGCTGGCCGTGATCATCACCCACAACGTGGTGATCGCCGACATGGCCGACCGCGTGGTCACCTTCGGCGACGGCCGGGTGATCGGCGAGCGGCGCAACGCACAGCGGCGGCCGTCCGCCGAGCTGTCGTGGTAGGCCGGCCATGCGCGCGCTGAACCGTAAGCTGTTGCGTGATCTCTGGCGGATCCGCGGGCAGGCGCTGGCCATCGCGCTTGTCATCGCCTGCGGCGTGGCGACGGTGGTGATGTCGTTCGGCGCGCTGCGCTCGCTGGAGGAGACTCGCACCGCCTACTACGAACGCTACCGCTTTGCCGAAATCTTCGCCGGCCTGACCCGAGCGCCGGAGGGGCTGGCCGGGCGCATCCGCGCAATCCCCGGCGTGGCGCGGGTGGAGACGCGAATCGTCGAAGCGGCGACGCTCGACATGCCAGGTGTGGCGGAGCCGGCGAGCGCCAAGCTGCTCTCTCTGCCGGAGCGCGGCGAGCCGAACCTGAACGCGCTGGCGCTGCGGCGCGGACGGCTGCCGGAACCGAACCGTCCCGACGAGGTGGTGATCGCCCAATCCTTCGCCGACTCGCACCGCCTGAACCCCGGCGACCGCGTGCGCGCGACGGTGAACGGGCGTCTGCGCGATCTGCACGTGGTCGGCGTGGCGCTGTCGCCGGAATATGTCTACTCCCTCGGCCCTGGGCAGCTGATGCCGGATGCCCGGCGCTTCGGCGTGTTCTGGATGGGGCGCGACGCGCTGGCCGCCGTCTTCGATCTCAAGGGCGCTTTCAACGACGTCAGCCTGTCGCTGCAGCGCGACGCGCGGGAAGCGGAGGTGATCGCCCGGCTCGACGCCCTGCTGGCGCCCTACGGCGGGCTCGGCGCCTACGGGCGCAAGGACCAGCTGTCCAACGCTTTCCTGTCGGGCGAACTGGACCAGCTGCGCATGACCGGGCGGATCATTCCGCCGGTGTTCCTCGGCGTGGCGGCGTTCCTGCTGCACATGGTGATCTCCCGCCTGATCGAGACCGAACGGGAGCAAATCGGCCTGCTGAAGGCCTTCGGCTACGCCGACCGGGAGGTGGGCTGGCACTACATGAAGCTGGTGCTGGCGCTGACCGGGCTCGGCGTGGCGCTGGGCTTCGCCTTGGGCGCGTGGCTGGGCTTCGGCATGACGGCGCTGTACGCGCGCTTTTACAACTTTCCCATCCTGCTGTACCAGCCGGCGCCGGAGATGTTCGCCCTGGCGGCGCTGGTGGCCGGCGGGGCGACGGTGGCGGGCACGCTGACGGCGGTGCGCCGCGCGGTGACGCTGCCGCCGGCGCTCGCCATGGTGCCGGCGCCGCCGGTGAGCTACCGCCGCAACGCGCTGTCGCGCAGCGCGCTGGGGCGGGCGGTGGACGGGCCGACGCGCATGGTGGTCCGCCACATCGTGCGCTGGCCGGTGCGCGCGGCGCTCACCGCGCTTGGCATCGCGGCGTCGGTGGCGCTTCTGGTCGCCTCGCTGTTCAGCTTCGATTCCATCGAGACGATGATCGACGTGCAGTTCTTCCGCACCCACCGGCAGGACGCCACGGTCGTCTTCACCGAGGCTCGGCAGGACGCCATCCTGGCCGAGGTCGCGCGGCTGCCCGGCGTGCTGCGGGCGGAAGGGGTGCGCACCGCGTCGGTGCGGCTGCGCGCGGGCCATCTCAGCCGCCGCGCCGCCATTCAGGGGCTGGAACGCGACGCCGCGCTGAGCCGCGTGCTGGACGCCGAGCTGCGCCCGGTGGCTTTGCCGCCGGCCGGGCTGGTGCTGTCGTCCAAGCTGGCCTCGCTGCTGGCCGTGCGCGCCGGCGACCTCGTCACCGTCGAGGCGCTGGAGGGCAGGCGCCGCACCGCCGCCGTGCCGGTCGCCGCCGTCGTCGAGGAGTACATCGGCGCCGAGGCCTACATGGACCGCGCCGCGCTCAACCGGCTGATGGGGGAGGGGCCGGTGGTGTCCGGCGCGCACCTGAGGATCGACGAGAATCAAGCCGACACGCTGTTCCGCCGCCTGAAGGAGCTGCCGATGCTGGCCGGCGTCACGCTGCGCACCGCGTCGGTCGGGGCGTTCCGCGCGACGGTGGCGGAGACCATGAGCATCGTCCTGTCCTTCTACGTGGCGTTCGGCGGGCTGATCGCCTTCGGGGTGCTGTACAACAGCGCCCGCATCACGCTGTCGGAGCGCGGGCGCGAGTTGGCGAGCCTGCGCGTTCTCGGCTTTACCCGCGGCGAAGTGGCGTACATCCTGCTGGGGGAGCTGGCGGTGCTGACCGTGCTGGCGCTGCCGCTTGGCTGCGCGCTCGGCTACGGCTTGGCCGCGGTCATCGCGGCAGGGCTGGACAGCGACCTGTTCCGCGTGCCGCTGGTGATCGAGGACCGCACCTATGGGATCGCGGTGCTGGTCGTCCTGCTGTCCGCCGCCGTGTCGGGTGCTGCGGTCGGCTGGCGGGTCGCCCGCCTGAACCTCATCGCCGTGCTGAAGACGAGGGAGTAGCGCCATGCGCCCCGGCCTGCGCCGTGCCCTTGCGATCCTCGCCGTCGGAGTGCCGCTGCTTGCCGGGCTGGCCTACGCGTTTCGCCCGCGGCCGGTGCCGGTGGACCTGGCCACGGTCGGGCGCGGCGCCATGACGGTGACGGTGGACGACGAGGGCTGGACGCGGGTGCGCGACCTGTTCGGCGTTTCCACACCGGTGGCTGGGCAGATCCTGCGCGTGGCGGTGCGGGCCGGCGATCCGGTGAAGGAAGGCGAAACGGCCGTGGCGACCATCCTGCCCAGCGCCCCGTCCTTCCTCGACCTGCGCTCGCGCGCCCAGGCGGAGGCGGCGCTGGACGCGGCAAACGCCGCGCTGACGCTCGCCGACGCCGAGGTCGCAAAGGCGCGCGCCGAGCTGGACTTCGCGCGCTCCGACCTCGAGCGCGCCCGCACCCTGGCGCAGACCAAGACGGTTTCGCCGCGCGCCTTTGATCTCGCGGTGCTGGAGGTGAAGACGCGCGAGGCGGCGCTCACCACCGCAGAGGCCAACCGCCGGGTGCGCCAGCATCAGGTCGCCACCGCGCGCGCCGCGCTGATCGACCCATCCGGCGTGGGGCCGGGCGCGCCGGAGGGCAGTGCCGCCTGCTGCGTTACCGTGCGCGCACCGGTCACCGGCCGCGTCCTGAGGGTGGTGACGCAGAGCGAGGGCGTGGTCGCCGCCGGCACGCTGATCGCCGAGATCGGCGATGTGCGGGACCTGGAGATCCTGGTCCAGCTCCTCTCCACCGAGGCGGTGCGCATCAGCGAGGGGGCGCCGGTGCGCATCGAGCAGTGGGGCGGCGGCACGGTGCTCGCCGGCCGGGTGCGCCGGATCGAGCCGTATGGCTTTACCAAGGTCTCCGCGCTCGGCATCGAGGAGCAGCGGGTCAACGTCATCGTCGACTTCACCGACGAGCACGAGCGCTGGGCGGCGCTCGGCCATGGCTACCGCGTCGAGGTGCGGATCGTCGTGTGGCAGGGGGGCGACGTGCTGACGGTGCCGATGGGCGCGCTGTTCCGCGACGGCGGGCAATGGGCGGTGTTCGTCGAGACGCAGGGCAGGGCGCACCGGCGTCAGGTCACGCTCGGCTGGACGAACGATGCAGAGGCTGAAGTCCGCGGTGGTCTGGAGCCGGGCGAACGCATCGTCTTGCACCCCAGCGACCGCATCGTCGACGGCATTCGCGTTGCCGGGCGGGCGGTGCAGGCCCGCTGACCGCAAGGGCGCTGATGGTTCGTGTGAAGGTTGGAGTCATAGATATTTCGCGAAATGGCGAGCTCGTCTAGGGGCGGACGCCACCTTAGGTATATCTCGTAAAGCCTGGTTCCTGACCCGCCTTCTTCGTGGAAACAGGATTTTCAGAAAGCTGAATTTATCATGCCGTTTACAAATATTGTCGCTGCCTGTAGCTTTCTCTGCGTTTGTCGTTTCGATGGTGCGTGCTCTTAATTCCAGTCATCGGCGCGGGAGCTGCTGGGTGGGCGCAAATCGACAAGGGGTTGTGGTTGTCGGGCGAGCGGCGGATCTTTGCTCATGATCGGGTTGGATTGAAAGGTTGCAACCTACTATTTTTGGTGGTTTACGATGAGTTTGCGGGGCTTTTGGAAAGTTTCGCCGTGCCTTAGTCCGGCACGGCGAAACATCAGTTGCCACCTTCTCAGCGTCGTGGTCGCGGCGCTGGCGTCCATGGCCCTGATCACCGTGGTCCTGCTCGCTTGGAACATGTCGGCGCAGCGGAAGTACGCCGAGGCCGAGATGTCCATAACCGTCCGGGCCATCGCCGTAGCTCTCGACCAGCAGTTGCTCATCACCACAACCGCACTTGAGAGCCTCGCCGCGACGATGATGGAGGACGACGATCCGGAGCGACTCTATCGGATCGCCCAGACCATCAAGGCCAAGCACCCCTACTGGTCACACGTGACGCTTCGCGATGCCGAGGGGGCTCTGGTCTTCACCACGGCCGTTCCGTATGGGACACCCGTCCCGGAGGCGGCCGATCTCAACTCCGAGATCGCTGAGACGATCGTCTCGGGGCGCCCACAGATTTCCAATCTCCTCTATGGTCCCATTGCCGGCGCGCACGCCGCCGGGGTGTTGGTGCCCGTTCGGTCGAAGAACGGACAGCGTTTTGCGCTCATCGCTGTGGTAACGACATCCAAGTGGGAAGATCTTTTGCTCACGCAGCAGATCCCCTCCGGTTGGGTGGCGGGCATCATCGACCGGAGCGGCGTCGTCGTCGCTCGGACGCGCGCTGCCGAGCAATTCGTCGGCAAGCCGGCTCCCGGTTGGGTGCAGGAGGCAGTCCGGATGGCCCCCTTCGGGCAGGCGACGGGGTCAGCCCTGGAGGGTGAACCCTTGTCGCTCGTCTTCGCCCGGTCGGCGGTAGCGGGATGGACCGTCGCCTTCGCCGCCCCGGCCGCCGTGTTCGAGACACCGCTGCGCCGCTCGCTGTGGACGGCAACAGCCATCAGCCTTCTGGCGCTCGGCTGCGTCTCCCTCCTGGTGCTGCGCTATGCCCGTCGGCTTTCCCGGTCGATTGCCGGACTGGCCCGGGTGGCGGAAGCGATGCAGACGCCGGGTGCGCCCTTGCCGCCGCCGCCACGGACCGACGTGGAGGAACTGGCCTCGGTCTACGCCTCGATGCGGGACGCCAGCGTCCATCTGAACCGGGCGGAGGAGCAGCGGATGACCTCAATGCGCGAACTCCAACACCGGGTGAAGAACGACCTTCAAGCGATCCTGAGCCTGCTCGCGCTGGAGAGCAGTCAGACCGAGAGCGACGAAACCCACCGCATACTCGGGGAACTGCAAGGTCGGGTCGAGGCGCTGCGCCTCGTCCACAGTCGGCTCTACGAGACCAGCCAGTTTGGCATGGTCGAGTTGGGCGGGTACCTGCGCGAACTCTGCAAGAACTCCGTCGCCCTTTACGGACGCGGTATTGCTGGCGGAATCGGATTACGGGCGAGCGTTGACGAAGTGTACATCGACCACAACACCGCCGTCTCGCTCGGGCTGATCGCCAACGAGTTCATTACGAACAGCGCCAAGCATGCGTTTCCGCATGGAGCCGGAACGATCACGCTCGAATTGAAAGTGCCACAGCTTGACCAGATCCATTTGAGGCTGGCCGACGATGGCGTTGGCCTGCTGCCGAGCCGGACGCGATCGTCTGGCCTCCAGTTGATTGCGATGCTGGCCGAGCAGGTTGGGGCGGAGCCGGAGTGGACAACCAACGCCGGGACGTGCCTGCGGCTGTTGCTCCAGACTGAGAACGCGAGGAGGGCCGCTTAGCCAAGGCAGCCTCCGCCGTGCGCGCACCGCAACCTTTCCCGACAGGCGGCGCCGGCACGGTCTGAGAACGGCGGGGTCATCGGGTGTCCTTCTCGGACGGGGGGGCGTTCTGGCGGAGGAACCGGTCGATGGCGCGCGTCGCCGGGGTGATCGGGATGGCAAAGCCGATGCCGGTGTTGCTGATGACGGATCCGATCAGACTGTCGTTGATCCCGACCAGCTCGCCACTGAGGTTCACCAGGGCTCCGCCCGAGTTGCCCGGGTTGATGGACGCGTCGGTCTGGATGAAGGCGCCATCGGGCTCGGCGGGATTTCTCACTCCCAGGCCGCTGACAATTCCAAGCGTCGCGGTCTGGGCGAGACCGAACGGGTTTCCGATGGCCACGACGTAATCGCCCACGCGCAGGGCGTCGGAGTTTCCCATCGGAACCGCAACGAGGTCGCGTGCCTCGACCCGGATCGCCGCGACGTCGTTGGCCGCGTCGTCGCCGATCAACCGGGCCGCGAGGCGGCGCGTGTCGGCGAGAGTGACGGTGATCGCGTCGGCGCCGTCGACAAGGTGATGCGTGGTGAGGATGATGCCGTTGGGTGCGTCGATGACGATGCCGGAGCCCTGCATGAGGAAGCGCCGCTCCTCCGGCTGCACGCGCTTGGGCAGGCCAAACGTGCGGCGGAACTTGGGGTCGCGAACCAGGGCCATCTCCTCCGCCGAGAGCTGCCCGCTCGCGGCGATGCTGACCACGCCCGGGAGCACCTGCTCCAGCATGGGGGCAAGCGTGGGCGTGCCGTCCCGCGGGCCGCCGCCGACGCCCCCCAGGGTGCAGGCGCCGACGCTCAGCAGCACGGCCAATCCGCCCGCTATCCGTTGGACCAGCCGCACGATCCGGCCTCCGGTTTGTCGAAGCATGCGCTCGGCCCCCCTGTGTGCCGCCGCTACCACCCGGCCCCGCCGCACAGCGTGTGGCGGGCCTCCGCCACGGCGGTGTCGCTGCGGCTAACCGTGGCGACGACGAAGCTCAGCGGCGGGGTGATGAAACGAACGTCGTTATGATGGCTTCCCCGCGATGGCGACCTCATTAGACAACGGTCCCGCGGAAGTTCGGTTAACCCAGGTTAAAGCGCCGCTTTCGCTCGGAGCGGCCATCGTGCATAAGGGACCAGTTCAAGGTTCGGTCGCCTCACACCACCTTGAGCACCGCCGCTCCAGCCAGTTGGCCGCTGCGCAACCGCTCTACCGCATCGTTGGCCTGGGCGAGCGGGAACGCGGTGGTGGTCGTGCGCACCGGAATCCGCGGTGCCAGCGCCAGGAACTCCTCACCGTCGCGGCGTGTCAGATTGGCGACCGAGCGCACCACCCTCTCTCCCCACAGCAGTTCGTAGGGATAGGACGGGATGTCGCTCATGTGGATGCCGGCGCAGACGACGGTGCCGCCTCTAGCCACCGCCCTCAGTGCCGTCGGCACCAGCGATCCGATGGGAGCGAAGATCAGCGCGGCGTCGAGCGGCTCCGGCGGAGGCTCGTCGGAGCCGCCGGCCCACGCCGCCCCCAGCGAACGGGCGAGCGCCTGGGCCTCGCCGTCGCCCGGACGGGTGAAGGCGAACACGTCGCGGCCCTGATGGCGGGCCACCTGCGCCACGATGTGCGCCGCCGCGCCGAAGCCGTACAGGCCCAACCTCGCCGCGTCGCCGGCCATGCGCAGCGCCCGGTAACCGATCAGCCCGGCGCACATCAGCGGTGCGGCTTCGACGTCGGAATAGGACGGGTCGATGGGGAAGACGTAGCGCTCGTCCGCCACCGTCAACTCCGCATACCCGCCGTTCACCTGATAGCCGGTGTAGCGCGCCCGGTCGCACAGGTTCTCGCGGCCGGAGCGGCAGTAGGCACACTCCCCGCAACTCCAGGCCAGCCACGGCACCCCGACGCGTTCGCCGACGCGCCGCTGCTCCACCCCCGGGCCTACGGCGATGATGGTGCCGATGATCTCGTGGCCGGGCACCAGCGGCAGGGCGGGGTGGGGCAGCTCGCCGTCGATGACGTGCAGGTCGGTGCGGCAGATCGCGCAGGCGTGCACCCGGATCAACACCTGCCGGTCGCCCGGCACCGGGTCGGGCAGGGTGGATTCGACAAGCCGCACATTGGGCCGCATCAGGACCATCGCTTTCATGGCGGAACCTCCCTCAAGTCGCCCGGAGCGTCTTTCCCGTGATGCGCCGCGCGCGCCGGGCGGGCGTGGCGACGCAGCGTCCACTTGCGCAGTTCCTCAGCCGCAGCCATTGCCAGCACGACCGGCACGCCGGCCAGCCACCCCCACCAGGGCAGTGACCCGGTGGCGAACAGGGTGTTGCCAGCAGCCGCTCGCCGCGCCGATCCGGGGTCGGACGGCCTCGCGGGATGTCAGGCCGTTCGGGCCGTTGCGCAGACTGGAGAGCGCCTGTTCGGCCAATAGTGTCTGGATCCGCATGGCACGTCTCCCGATGACTGGACGGACTCAGTGTGATGACACCGGCACCGTTCTTCCCGCTTCGGTGAGGGACACATGAGGATGAGCCGCGTCGGCTTCCAGCGCCGACCGCACCTGTTGCAGGAGGTGATCGCGTGCCACGTCATCCGGCGCGGCGTCGAGGGCCCGCTTGAGCGACAGCACGACGTCCGCATAGCCGTTGTGCCAATCGCTTTCCGCGATGACCGCAGACGCCGGCAGGCGCGCCTGCGCTTCCGTCACCGCGAGCGGGTGGCGGGCGCTCATGTCCGGGGTTTCATCGAGGTTCGGCGTAGCGACGGCATCTGGAGCCCAGCCGCGTCCGAGGAGCGCATCCCGGATCGCCACACGAGCCTGCACCTCGCCATGGACGAGGAAGATGCCCTGCCGAACACCGCCCCGCGCGTCCACCCACTCCAACAGGGAGGAACGGTCGGCATGCCCGGAGTAGACGTCGAGGGAACGGATCCGGGCGCGCACCTCCACCTCCTCACCGTGGATGCGCACGCGTGCCACGCCGTGCTGAAGCATGTGGCCGAGCGTGCCGGGCGCCTGATAGCCGACCAGCAGCACCGTGCACCCCGGCCGCCAGAGTTGGTTCTTCAGATGGTGGCGGATGCGCCCCGCGTCGCACATGCCGCTGGCCGCCAAGATGATCGTCCCACTGGAGACAGCGTTAGGCCGCTTGCTCTCCTCCACACTCTCCACGATGTGGAGATTGGGGCGCACGAACGGGGCGCCGCTTCCGTCGAGATCGCGGAGGTGCTTGCGGAAGAAGCCGGTCACCGCGCTTGCCAGCGGCGAGTCGAGGAAGATCTCGACCGGCGGCAGCTGCCCGGTGTCGAACAGGCTGTTCAGGTTGTAGAGCAACTCCTGGATGCGCTCCACCGCGAACACGGGGATCAACAGGTTGCCCCCGGCGCGCAGTGCCCTCCCCACCTCGTCGCGCAGGAGCGCGTGGCGGGCTTCCGCATCGGTATCGAACCGCTCACGGTCGCCGTAGGTGGTCTCCAGCACCAACCCGTCCGGCTGCGTGGGGGCGTCGTCGTCGCCGTGGAACGCCTTGCCGCCCGGCCCGATGTCTCCCGAGAACAGCAGGCGCGTGCCGCCCTTGTGCGAGACGACCTCCACCTCGACCGAGGCCGAACCCGAACCCGAACCCAAAATGTGCCCGGCCTGCCAGAAGCGGGCGCGTATGCCGGGGATGACATTGATCCAGTCGCCGTACTCGGCGGCCTTCAAGCGGGTGAGGGTGGATCGTGTCCCAAGTCGTGGTGTAAGAGCCGGGGCACTCTTGTGGTCTCCGGCGTGTCTGGCCGGATGGGTCAGGCGGCCACGGCGGGTCGGCTGACGAGGGGATCATCGCCGAGCGGGGCGATGGTTTCCAGATGCTATGGGAGCGCCGGGGGAGGACCCGCTGGCGCACTTCGCCATGATGGAGACGCTCCCATGCAGCAGCAGCCCGACCTTGGCCGCGCGACGGCCGCCTTCATTCCGGATGAGACTCTTGTCGTTGTTGTCGAGATGAGCCGCTCCACATGGCTGGTCGCCGGGCTTCTGCCGGGCGTCGACCGCCGTCCTCTCAAAAAACTCACGCCGGACGAACATGACCTGATGCGGCTGCTGGACAGCTGGCGCCAGGAAGCCTTTGCCGCCGGCCGGACGATCACGCGCGTGGTGCTCGCCTACGAAGCTGGACGGGACGGGTTCTGGCTGGCCCGGTGGTTGCGAAGCCGAGGAATCGACGCCCACGTTATCCATGCGAGCAGCGTCACCGTGTCCCGTGATCGGCGTCGCGCGAAAGCCGATCGCCTCGACACCGCGCTTCTCATGCGCGTCCTGCTGGGCTGGCTGCGCGGCGAACCGGGGCATTGCACGATGGCGGCCGTGCCGGGGATCGAGGACGAGGACGCCAAGCGCCCGACGCGGGAGCGCGAGAACCTTGTCGCCGAGCGCACCCGCCTGGTGAACCGGATGAAGGCCGCCTTCGCCCGTCTGGGCATCCGGGACGTCAACCCGACACTGCGCAAGACGGCCGAGCGGCTCGACACGGTGCGCACCCCGGAGGGCGTCGGGATACCCGCGAACGCCCTGGCGGAGATGCGCCGTGATGTGGCGCGGCTGCGGCTTGTGGACGAGCAGATCGCTGAGATCGAGCAGGCGCGGCCGCACCGGCTGGCGGAGGCCAATCCGCACCGCAGCCATGCCGACGTCATGGTCCATACGCTGTCGCGTGTCGTGGGCATCGGCGTGGAGACGGCCGACATGCTGGTCCAAGAGATCCTGCTTCGCGATCTGCGCGACCGCCGAGCGGTTGCCCGCTATGCCGGGTTGACCGGGTCTCCCGACGAGAGTGGCGCGCGCCGGCGCGAACGCGGGTTGTCGCGGGCCGGCAACGCCCGGGTCCGCCGGGGCATGGTTCAACTGGCGTGGCGCTTTCTGGTCTTCCAGAAGGAGAGCGCCCTGGTGAAGTGGTACCGGGAGCGCACGGCCGACGGGCGGGGCCGCACGCGCATGGCGATGATTGTTGCGCTCGCCCGCAAGTTGCTGATCGCGTTGTGGCACATGGTGAGGACTGGTGAGGTGCCCGAGGGCGTCCGCCTCCGGCCGGATACCGCGGCGGCGGCGTAGGTCCGGACCGGGGGTGGGCGACGTTCCCGCTTCCCGGTCCTGGCGCGTCCGAGGTGGCGGCAGCCCGGTACATGACGTGGTTCCAACACCGCTTTCCAGATAGGGACCGCCGCCCCGGAGCTTGGTTGTCGATGCGGATGCCTGCATCATGGTTCGGGCTTCGTCACAGGCCCACCGAATACAAGGTCGCAGCGCACCTCGTGCGCCCCGCAAACCGGCTCCACCTCCGACCGCTTCGCCCCGCCCGACCTGGACGATCGGCGCCGTGCTCAGGGCCGTCAAGGACGCTTCGCGCCGCGGCGCGGTGCCCTCCGGGCCTCCTTGACCGCCCTTGCGCGCGGCGCAGCAGGGAAATCAGGCCGGGACGAAGGAATGGTCCTTCCCGGCCGAACAAAGGAATGGAGCCATTGATGCGACCCTCTTGACTTCGGAATTCCCATACAAGCGTCATATAGCGCGCCCGCTGGACGGCCCACTAGTCATTCTGCTCCAGGAGGATGGCACCGATGAGGCGGGTAATCGCCTCATCGTTCGGGAAAATGCCCACGACCTCGGTGCGTCGCTTGATCTCGCCGTTGAGCCGTTCAATCGGGTTTGTCGAGTGGATCTTGGCCCGATGCCCCTTGGGAAAGGTCATGTAGGCCAGAACATCTTCTTCCGCCTCATCCATCAGCACCGCCAGCTTCGGCAGCTTGCCCCGGACCTGATCGGCCACTTGCCGCCACTGCGCACGAGCGGAGGCTGCATCGTCCTGGGCAAAGGCGGTCGCAATGAAGGCGGCGACGACGCGCCGGCCGCTCTTGCCGGCATGAGCGAGGGCTGTCCTGGAAAAATGCACGATCCGAACGCAATCGACCGAATCCACTTCACGGCTACGCTGGCGTTTGCTTGGCCGCACTTGGCCAAACCGCGCCACCGTCGCCGGTGACCGCCGTGGCGGTCTGTTGGGCGGACACCTCCACCACCGAGGTGCCCGCCCATGCCGCGCCATCGACACCCCCCGACGCCAGCGACCTGGGCCATCCGCTCCGTCTTCGTCCGGACCCGCGACGGGCCGGATCGGCTGGCCGACACCTACCGCCGTCTTCTTGCCCCCATCGCGACATCACGGCCGGCGGCGACCGCCGGCCCGGCCGAGGGAGAAGCATCATGCACGCCGCCGTCTATGCCCGCGTCTCCACCGAACGCCAGGAGCGCCAGCAGACCATCGACAGCCAGCTCGTCGCCCTGCGCGCCTGGGCCGAGTCCAACGGCCACGACCTGAACGACACCCATGTCTTCCGCGATGAAGGCTACAGCGGCGCCCGGCTCGATCGGCCGGGGCTGGATGCCTTGCGCGATGCTGTGCGCGATGGCGAGGTCGACATCGTTGCCGTCCTGGCCCCGGATCGCCTGGCGCGGCGCTACGCCTACCAGGTTCTGCTCCTCGAGGAATTCCGCCGGGTCGGCTGCGCCGTCGCCTTCCTCAACCGCGCGATCACCGACGATCCCGGCGACCAGCTCCTGCTTCAGATCCAGGGCGCCGTCGCCGAGTACGAACGCGCCCTCCTCGGGGAGCGGTTCCGCCGCGGCAAACTTCAGAAGGCCCGCGCCGGCCAGATCGTCGGCACCCACCTTACGGGTACCGTTACCTGCCGCGTCAGGAGAAGGCGGCCGGCCAGTGGGTCATCGATGACGCCGAGGCCGAAACCGTGCGCCTGCTCTACGCCTGGCTAGTGGAGGAGCGCATGACCCTGCGCCAAATTCTCAAGCGCCTGAACTTCGGGCCCTGGTTCCCCCGCTGCGGCCGGCACCCCTGGTCGCCATCGACGGTCCACCACATCCTGCCCGATCCCGTCTACACCGGCACCGCCTACGCCAACCGCTACGAATTCGTCGCGGCGAAAAAGCCGCGCCCCCGCAAGCCCACCTACTCCGGCGTCGGTTGCCGCCGGCTGCGGCCAAAGGACCAGTGGATCCCGATCGCGGTGCCCGCGCTCATCGATCAGGACACCTGGGACCGCGCCCAAGCCCAGCTTGCCCGCAATGCCACCTTGTCGTTCCGCAACAACAGCAAGCATGACTACCTCCTGCGGTGTCTGCTGACCTGCGGCGCTTGCGGCTTGTCCATGCATGGCATGACCCGGCCGGCGGGAAAGCGGGCCGAACGCCCTACTACCGCTGCGCCGGCAAGGATTGCGTGGAAACCGCCCGGGCGCAGCCGTGTCCCCGCGCCAACGTCGCCGCGCCGGACATCGAGCGGGCCGTGTGGGAGCATGTCCGTGGTCTGCTGGAAGACCCGGAGCGGCTGGTGGCCCAGTTCCATCGGTTCGCCGGCGATGCCGAGCATACCGCCGCCCACGAGCAGCAGGCCGAACAGCGGATCATGACACGCCTCGCCGGGTTGGCGCGCGCCGACCAGCGTTTGCTCGATGCCTACCAGGCTGAC
>NZ_JBPXMR010000022.1:0-52430 GCF_053470425.1 Azospirillum terrae
GGCTTCCTGAACGTGCCGAAGATCAAGGGCAACCACACCGCCATGAAGTCGGGCATGCTCGCGGCGGAAGCGGTGTTCGAGCACCTGACCGGCGGCGGCAACGGCGCTGAAGTGACGGAGTACCCCGAGCGCCTGAAGCAGTCCTGGCTGTGGAGCGAACTGCACAAGGTGCGCAACATCCGCCCGGGCTTCCGCTGGGGCTTGTGGGGCGGCATCGTCAACGGGGCGGTGGACACCTACCTGTTCGGCGGCAAGGCGCCGTGGACGCTGCACCACCAGCACCCCGACCACGCCACGCTGAAGAAGGCCGGCGAGACGCCGACGATCGCCTACCCCAAGCCGGACGGCAAGGTCAGCTTCGACCGGCTGTCCTCGGTGTACCTGTCGAACACCAACCACGAGGAAGACCAGCCGGCGCACCTCACGCTGAAGGACCCGGAGACGCCGATTCGGGTCAACCTGGCGCTCTACGACGCGCCGGAGACGCGCTACTGCCCGGCCGGGGTGTACGAGGTCGTCCGCAACGAGGACGGCACCAACCCGCGCCTGCAGATCAACGCGCAGAACTGCGTGCACTGCAAGACCTGCGACATCAAGGACCCCACCCAGAACATCAACTGGGTCGTCCCGGAGGGCGGCGGCGGCCCGAACTATCCGGGCATGTAGAAGCCGTAGAAAGCAAAACGTGGAAAACAAAAGCCCTCCCCCGGACGAACCGGGGGAGGGCTTTTTCTTTAAGCGCTTAAAGCGGATTGCGATCCGCTTTGGACCGCGACCGCGGTCCCGGCCGCATGTGCGGCCGAAGCCCGGCCGGCACATGAGGCCATATGAATCTAAAGCGGATGAAAATCCGCTTTAGTGGCTCGACGCGGCCGCCGCGCCGATGCCGGTCTGCGAGCGGACGTACTGGTCGTCGTAGGAGGCGATCTCCGCCCTGGCGCGGGCGCTGCCGTCCAGCTTGGAGACGACGATGGTCACCAGGAACGCCAGCGACATGGAGAACAGCGCCGGGTGCTCGTACGGGAAGATCGGGGTGTCGTAGCCGATCACCGCAACCCACACCGTCTTCGACAGGATGACCAGCGTCACCGCCGACACCAGGCCGGTGAGGCCGCCCCACAGCGCGCCCTTGGTGGTCAGGCCCTTCCAGTACATCGACAGGATCAGCACCGGGAAGTTCGCCGAGGCCGCGATGCCGAAGGTCAGGCCGACCAGGAAGGCGACGTTCTGCTTCTCGAACAGGATGCCCAGCACCACGCCGACGACGCCCAGCACCAGCGACGAGGCCTTGGACACGCGCATCTCCTGCGCCTCGGTCGCCGTGCCCTTGCAGATGACTCGGGCGTACAGGTCGTGCGCGATCGACGAGGCGCCGGCCAGCGCCAGACCGGCCACCACCGCCAGGATGGTGGCGAAGGCCACCGCCGACATGAAGCCGAGCAGCAGGTCGCCGCCCATCGCCTGGGCCAGGTGCATGATCGGCATGTTGTTGCCGCCGATCAGCTTGCCGCCGACCACGCCGCCCTCGAAGAACTTCGGGTCGGTGCCGACGACGGAGATCGCCGCCATGCCGAGGATGGCGACCACCAGGAAGAAGGCTCCGATCAGGCCCGACGCCACGAACACGCTCTTGCGCGCTTCCTTGGCGTTCGGAACGGTGAAGAAGCGCATCATGATGTGCGGCAGCGCCGAGGTGCCGAACACCAGACCCAGCGACATCGACACCGTCGACACCGGGTCGGCCAGCAGCGCGCCCGGACCCATGATCTTCACGCCGGCCTTGTGCGCGGCCGTCGCGCTCGAGGCGATGGACTCCAGGCTGAAGCCGAACTTCGTCAGCGTCAGCAGCAGCAGCAGCAGGCCGCCGCCCAGCATCAGGCAGGCCTTGATGATCTGCACCCAGGTGGTGGCGATCATGCCGCCGAAGGTGACGTAGATCACCATCAGCACGCCCACCAGCACCACGGCCACCGCGTAGTCCAGACCGAACAGCAGCTTGATGAGCTGGCCGGCGCCGACCATCTGCACCACCAGATAGCAGCACACCACGGTCAGCGAGCCCATCGCGGCGAAGGTGCGCACCTTGGACTGGTCGAGACGGTAGGAGGCGATGTCGGCGAAGGTGAAGCGGCCCAGGTTGCGCAGGCGCTCCGCCATCAGGAACAGGATGATCGGCCAGCCGACGAAGAAGCTGACGATGTAGGCCACGCCGTCGAAGCCGGTGAGGTACACCATGCTCGACAGGCCGAGCAGCGTCGCCGCCGACATGTAGTCGCCGGCGATGGCGAGGCCGTTCTGGACGCCGGAGATGCCGCCGCCCGCCGTGTAGAAGTCCGACGCCGTGCGCGTGCGCTTGGCCGCCCAGTAGGTGATGACCAGCGTCAGGCCGACGAACGCCACGAACATGGCGATGGCGGTCGGGTTGATCGCCTGCTTGGCGGTGGCGCCCATGTCGCCGGCCGCCAGCGCCGGACCGGCGGCCAGCAGGGCCGCCGTCAGCGCAGCCAGGAATGCCTTGCTCATCGCTCGCTCTCCGCCACGATCTCGTTGTTGAGGTCTTCGAACTCGCCGTTGGCGAAGTGTGAGTAGACGCCGGTCAGCAGCCAGGAGATGACGATGATGACGGCAGAGATCGGGAACCCGACGGAGATGGCCGATCCCTGCGCGATGGGCGTGCGCAGCGCGTCCGGCGCGAAGGCGACGGCCATCATCAGCGCGTAGTAGGCAACCAGCACGATCAGCGACAGGACCAGCGCCAGCCGGCCGCGCTTCCTGACCAGTTCTTGGAATTTCGGGTTCCGGCGGACCCGTTCATACACGGGGTTCGACATGTTTCCTCCAGACGTTGGCGGTCTTTTCGTTTCTGTCCCCAATGACGGGGGTCTGGGTCCATCCGCTAGCCGAACAGTGTTGCCCAAATTTCTCGGGAATATGACGAATTGTTGCAGCGTGATTTCAGCAACAATCTCTCGATTCACGGTTGAGCGGGCGCCGGGAAGCTGGAACTATAAGGACCTTTCTGCCCTTCGCGCCGGTAGCACAGCACCATGGTCCGCTCGCGTCTGTTTCTTCGGCTGTTCTCGGCGATTTTGTTGACGCTCGGGCTGTTCTCGTCGGCGGTCTACGTCTTCTCGGTCCCGCTGATCGAGGAAAAGGCTTACGAGATCGAGCGCGACGCCAGCCGCACCATCCTCGACAACGTGTTCGAACTGGTCAGCCGCATCCGCGTCGGGCTGGAGGAACAGCGCACCATCACCATCGAGTCCTACAAGACGCGCCTGCGCGACATCGTCTCCCTCGCCGTCGGCTACATCGACCACGTCCACGCCCGCGCCGACCGCGGCGAGATCTCGCGGGACGAGGCGCAGCGGCTGGTGGCCGAGGGGTTGCGCGCGCTGCGCTACGGCAACGAAGACTACATCTGGGTGATCGATTACAATTCAGTGATCCTGTCCCACCCCTCGGACGACTTCCAGGGCCGCGACGCGTCGGATTTGCGGGACAGCACGGGCAACCACATCCTGCCGACCATCATCGCCACCGCCCGGCGCGAGGGCGAGGGTTTCCACACCTACCCGTGGTGGCGCCCCAACGGCGACGAGCACGCCCCCAAGATCAGCTATTTCCGCGACCTGCCGCAGCGGGGGATCATCGTCGGCACCGGCGCCTATCTGGCCGACGTGGACGCCGAGGTCGAACGCCGCAAGGCCGAGGCCATCGAGGACCTGCGCGAAGCCCTGCGCAAGCTGCGCATCGCGCGGACCGGCTATCTGTACATCTTCGATTCGGCCGACCGGATGATCATCCATCCCAACGCCAACATCGAGAAAACCATCTTCGGCACCCTGCCCAACCCCATCACCGGCAAGCCCATCGGCGAAGAACTGCGCGGCGCCGCGGCCAGCGGCGAACCGCTGACCTACCTGTGGGACAAGCCCGACGATCCCGGCAACTACGCCTATGAAAAGATCAGCTGGGTCCGCCACTTCGAAGGGTTCGACTGGTACATCGCCTCGTCGGTCTATGTGGAGGAGCTGCGCCGCTCGTCGGTCGTGCTCGGCAACCGCATCCTCGTCATCGCGGTGACGCTGATGCTGGCGGGCGGCGTGCTCGGCTACGTCGCGGTGCGGCGGCTGGTGCACCCGCTGCACCAGCTGGCCGAAACCGCCGCCCGCGTCCGCTCCGGCGACCTGAACGCCGAGACCGGCATCGTGCGCGACGACGAGATCGGCCTGCTGGCGACCGCCTTCGACGGCATGGTCGGGCGCGTGCGCAACGACATCGCCACGCTGGACAGCCGCGTGCGCGAGCGCACCGCCGCCCTGGAGGACGTCAACACCCGGCTGCGCGAGGCGATGGCCAGCCAGAACACCGCCCGCCGCGCCCTGGCCGAGGCCGAGGCGCGCCAGCGCGTGATCCTCGACGCCATCCCCGCCTCCATCGCCGGACTGGACCGCGACGAGCGCCTGACCTTCGCCAACCGGCGCTGGGCCGAACTGGTCGGGCGCGCCAAGGCCGCGGTGATCGGCCAGGATCTCGTATCCATTGTCGGCCGCCGCGCGCACGAGGCGCTCGCCCCGCACATGGACCGCTGCCGCGCCGGGGAGGAGGTGACGTTCGAATACAGCCTGCCCCGCAACGGCCGCACGCTGGTCACCAAGACCACGCTGGTCCCCCACCGCGGCGAGGATGGCGCCGTCTCCGGCCTGTTCGTGCTGACGCTGGACGTCACCGACGAAAAGCAGACCGAACGCCAGCTGATCGAGGCCCAGCGCCTGAAGGCGGTCGGCCAGCTGTCCGGCGGGCTGGCCCACGACTTCAACAATCTGCTGTCGATCATCATCGGCAATCTGTCGGCGGCGCGCGACCGCTATGCCGGGGTCGAGGGGCTGGACACCTATCTGGAGCCGGCCCAGCGCGCCGGCCGGCGCGGGGCGGACATCACCGGGCGCCTGCTCGCCTTCTCGCGCCAGCAGCCCTTGAAGCCGGAACCCACCGAGCTGTGCGGCCTGCTGCGCGACATGGCCGTGCTGCTGCGCCGGTCCTTCCCCAGCTCCATCGAGATCGTCGTCCCGGACGAGGACCAGCAATGCTGGACCATCGCCGACCAGACGCAGCTGGAGAACGCGCTGGTCAATCTGGCGATCAACGCCCGCGACGCCATGCCCGACGGCGGCCGGCTGGACATCGCGGTCGGCGTCCGCACGGTGGCCTGCACGGGGGCCGACACCCTGCAATTCGACGAGCCGGTGCGCCCCGACGATTACCTGGAAATCCGCGTGACCGACACCGGCACCGGCTTCACGCCGGAGGCGCTGGTCCGCGCGGTCGAGCCCTTCTTCACCACCAAGACGCTGGGCTCGGGCCTCGGCCTGTCCATGGTCTACGGCTTCGTCAAGCAGTCGCGCGGCTATTTCCACATCGACAGCCAGCCCGGCCACGGCACCGCCGTCACCCTGCTGCTGCCGCGCGCCGAGCCGGCGGCCCTCCTGCTGCCCGAAGCCGCCGCCCCGCCTTTGCCCGACACGCTCGACAGCGGATGGCAGGGCCGGCTGGCCCTGGTGGCGGAGGACAACGACGACGTCCGCCAGGTGATGCGCCAGCAGCTCGTGGAACTCGGCTTCTCCGTGGTGGAGGCGTCGGGCGGCGACGAGGCGGCGGAACTGGTCGAGCAGATCGACAGCCTGTCGCTGCTGGTCTCCGACATCGTCATGCCCGGCCTGTCCGGGATCGAGCTGGCCCGCCGCGCCCGCATCCTGCGCCCGTCCATGCCGGTGGTTCTCGTCAGCGGTTTTTCAGTCGAGTATGGCGAGGTGGCCCCCGACACGGTCATACTGCGCAAACCATGGGACAAGCGGGACCTGGTGGCGGCCATCGGCCGCGCCGCCGAACCCGCGAGCGCATAAGCGCATGGAGCCGGGGGAAACGCGCGTGGCACAGAAGAAGCGGATCTATCTCATCGAGGACGACGCCGACATCCGAACCCTGGTGACGGGCGTGCTGGAGAGCTATGGCTACGAGGTGTCGTCCTGGGCGAGCGGGCGGGAGGCGCGCCACGCGATCCACCGCCACGCGCCGGACCTCTGCATCATCGACCTCGGCCTGCCGGACATGGACGGGCTGACGCTGGTGCGGGAGTTGTGGGAGGACGTGCGTTTCGGCGTCATCATCCTGTCCGGGCGCGGCGGCACGTCCGACCGCGTGCTGGGGCTGGAACTCGGGGCCGACGACTACATCGCCAAACCCTTCGAGCCGCGCGAGCTGGTCGCCCGCGTCAACAGCGCCATCCGGCGGCGCGAGCAGTTGACCGCAGCGGCGGCCACCACGGAAACCGGTCAGGCGCGCTTCGGCGAATGGGTGTTCGACCTGGGCGACCTGACGCTGACCGCCGACGACGGCCGGCAGGACAGCCTGACCGCGGCCGAGGCGTCCCTGCTGCTGACCCTGCTGCGGGCGCCCAAGCGCGTGCTGTCACGCGAGCATCTGCAAGGCCCTGACCTGGACCGCGACGATTTCTCCTACGACCGCAGCATCGACGTCCGCGTGTCCCGCATCCGCAAGAAGATCGAGGACGACCCGCGCACGCCCCGGCTGATCAAGACAGTCTACGGCGCCGGCTACCTGTTCGCGGGCGACGTGGTGTGGCTGCGGTAGGACGGCAGGAGTTCGTAGGTTGGGCCAAGCGCCAGCGCGGCCCAACCTACAAAGGAACGGCACACCTGCTCTTGGCGGGCAATTTTCTATAGGATTAAATTCCTCGTCAGCAAACCGCGTCCACACGATGGTGAGCGAGTGAGACGGCCGGCGCATGAATGCTTCCATGATCGGCCGGCCGTATCACCCTCCCGCACATTGCTGCGCAATATGCTGCCGGGTTTGAACCGAAGGCGCTTGATGGAAGACATCAAGCGCCTTCGGTATGAGACGCCCCATCGATTCGTGTCTCACAGCGTCTGTTCGACGCCGACCGGATGCGACGCTCCATCGAATCGCGTTGCATAGCGTTGCATCCAGTGCTGGCATCGCCGGTTGTCCGGAGCCGCGCTTACAGAATCACGCTTGCCACGCATGCCGTGGTTACGGATACGCCTCCACGTCATAGGCAATCTTATAGAGTCTTACCTGCCAGACTTGGCCTTAGGCGCAATGGACCCGACGGAATTGTGGCTTTACCGTTGAAGAGACAAACAACAAAACCAGCAGGCCCACAATGGCGAGAATGCTGACAAGCCCGACCGGCCGTGAGAGCCCCTTCGCTGAAAATGAAATTATTGTAACAAAGACGGATACGAAGGGGCTTATCACCTACGCAAATGAAACATTTCTGCGGGTATCGCACTTCAACATTAGCGACGTCTTGGGAAAGCCGCACAACATCATCCGCCATCCGGACATGCCGCGCTGCATCTTCAAGATGTTGTGGGACACGCTGAAGAGCGGGGGGGAGATGTTCGCCTACGTCGTCAACATGGCGAGCAACGGCGATCACTACTGGGTCCTTGCGCACGTGACACCGAGTTTCGACACCCATGGGCAGGTGGTCGGCTACCACTCCATGCGCCGCAAGCCGGGGACGGCGCAGGTCGAGGCCGCCCGCGCGCTCTACCGCACTTTGCTGGAGGAGGAGCGCGCCGCCGCCGACCACGCCGTGGGCATGCAGCGCTCCCACGACCGTCTGGTTTCCACCCTGCGCAGCAAGGGAGTCGGCTATGATGAATTTGTCTTCTCTCTCTAAGGCGCTGCTGCTCACCTCAGCGGTTACCGCGGTGGTGGCCGCCGATACCGTGCTGCCGTGGCTGGTCGAGACCGGCACCGCCGGGCGGCTGGCCGGACACGTCGCCATGCTGGCGCTGCTCGCCGGGGTGGTGTTCGAGCTGGTGCGCACGGCGCGCGTGGTGGGCCGCACGGCGGACATCTGCGTGGCGGCGGCCGGCGGCGACCTGGAGGTGCGCATCCTGACAGTGCCGGAGCCGGGCGACATCGGCCGCCTCCAGCGCAGCGTCAACAACCTGCTGGACATCACCGACGCCTTCGTGCGCGAGGCCCGCGGCTCGGCGCACCATGTCAGCGAGGGCAAGTACTTCCGCAAGGTGCTGCTGCAAGGGTTGCCGGGCAGCTTCGGCAACGCCGCGCGCACGCTGAACGAGGCGACCGCCCGCACGGAGGCGCAGGTCGCGGAGTTCGCCACCTACACCAGCGCGTTCGAGGCGAGCATCGGCACCGTGGTCAGCGGCGTGACGAGCGCGGCCGGCGATATGCGCTCCAGCGCCGAGACCATGTCGCGCACCGCCAGCGAAACCAACGAGCAGGCGGTCACCGTCGCCGCGGCCGGCGAGCAGGCCTCGGCCAACGTGCAGACCGTGGCGACCGCCGCCGAGGAACTGTCGTGCTCCATCGGCGAGATCAGCCGGCAGATCGCGCTGTCCTCGGCCATCGCCCGCAACGGCGTCGATCGCGCCGAGCGCGCCAACGAGACCGTGCGCGGCCTGACCGACGCGGCGCAGAGGGTCGGCGATGTGGTGCGGCTGATCAACGACATCGCGCACCAGACCAACCTGCTGGCACTCAACGCCACCATCGAGGCGATGCGGGCCGGCGAGGCGGGCAAGGGCTTCGCGGTGGTCGCCACCGAGGTGAAGACGCTGGCCAGCCAGACCGCGCAGGCCACCAAATCCATCGGCGAGCAGATCGCGGCGATCCAGCAGGCCACCGGCGAGGCGGTCGGCGCCATCGGCGAGATCGGCAGCGCCATCCTGGAGATGAGCGGCATCGCCGGCGCCATCGCCTCGGCGGTGGAGGAACAGGCGGCGGCCTCCCACGAGATCGCCCGCAACGTCCAGCAGGCGGCACAAGGCACCGAGGAAGTCTCCGCCCGCATCGCCTGCGTCCGCCAGGCGGCCGGCGAGGCGGGGATGACCGCCGATCAGGTGTTCTCGGCGGCGTCCGCGCTGTCGCAGCAGGCCGACCGCCTACGCACCGATGTGGACCGCTTCCTGCAAAAGGCCCGGCGGGCGTGACGGTCGCACAACGAAGAAGGGGCGCCTCGCGGCGCCCCTGTTCGTTTCACCCTGTCGGCCGTCAGCGGGTCTGCTGGATCGCCGAGAGGATCCAGCGGCCACCCTGGCCACGGACGAAGGTCCACAGCTCGACCGCTTCGGTCGGGCGGTTCGGGTCGCCGTCCACCACGCGGCCGGTGGCGCGGTCCACCGTCACGTCGATCAGCGCGAAGCGCATGGCGACCGTCGCGTACTCGGTGCTCCCCTCGCGCCACGCCTCGGACAGGTCGCCCTGCAACAGGCGGACGCCGGACACCTTGTTGACCACGCCGCGGCTGGTGTTGGCAGCCAACTCCTCGGAGAAGTAGGACAGCATCTCCGGCGTCACGATGGCGCGCAGCGCCGCCAGATCCTCGTTGCTGTAGGCCGTCTGCACCGCGCCCAGCAGGCGCTCGAACTCGGTGAAGTCCGCCGGGGCGACGCCCAGCTCGTCACGCGGACGCGGCGCGGCGGAGGCACCGCCCCCCAGCGCGCCGCCAAGCCCACCCAGCGGACCGCCCGGAGGCGGGCCGTCGCGGCGCAGCGGCTCGCCCGGACCGGCGTAGGCCGGGCTGGCGGCATTGCGGTTGCGGAAGAACCGCACCGCCAGACGCACCAGGAAGACGATCAGGACGATCTGGAGGATGAAGCCGAGGATGCCGGAGAAGCTCCCCAGGCCGTTGAAGAAGCCGCCGCCGAACAGCATGCTGCCGATGCCGGCGCCGATCAGGCCGCCCATCAGGCCGGACATGAAGCCGCCACCGCCGAACAGGCCGCGCGACGGCGCCGGAGCCGGCGCGCCCATGGGCGCGGAGGGGCGCGGCGCGGTCGGCTGGGCCATCGACCGCTCCATGGGGGCGGCGGTGCTCGGCGCGGTGTTGGTGGTGGCGGGCGGCGTGTAGGTGCGCGTGCCGCGGCTGCCGCTGGAGGAGGAGCTGCCGGCGCGGGCGTCGGCGCCGCTGGCCGACAGGGCGACGGCCAGGGCCACCACGATGGCGGCGAAGGCACGGGTGCGTCGGGAACGGGTGTCGTGGGTCATGGCTCGTTCGTCGTTGGCCTCGCGGATCGCGGGACGTCGCATATATGGGGAGACCCCGCTGCCGTTTTAGAGGGGGGACCGCTCCTTGTCACCCGCTCAACAAATATGCAGGCAAATCCTGCTCAAACCATACGGATACCGTGCTGGCGCAGGAGGTTGTAGAGCGTCGGCCGGCTGACCTCCAGCAACCGCGCCGCCGCCGACAGATTGCCGTCGACGCGCGCCAGCGCGTCCAGCACGGCGCGGCGCTCCGCCTCGTCGCGCACCGCGCGCAGCGTCGGCGGCGCCTCGTCCGCCGTCAGCCGGCGGCCTTCCAGCTCAAGCCCGTACCGGTGGTAGGCGCGCTCGATCACCACGGCCAACTCGCCCAGGTCGGGACCGCGGCGGACCACGTCGTGCGCCCCCAGCGCCACGGCGCGCGCCGCCGCACCGCGGTCGCCGGTTCCGTCGAGCATGATGACCTTGGTGGCCGGCGCCTCGGCCAGGATGCCGCCCAGCGCCGCCAGCCCCTCCCCCGCCGCACCCAGCGCCGGACCGCAGCGCGTCGTCAGCGCCAGCGACACCGCAGCGATCGGCGGACGGTGCGCCTTCACCACCTGCAAGGCACTGCCGCGGTCGGTGGTGACGACGATGCGCCACGAGCGCAACGTGTCGCACAGCCTTCGCCCGAGCCCGGAATCGTCATCGACGAGAAGCAGCGTGCGCAGGGTCATGGCCCCCCTTGGTCCGGTCCGGTGGACGGTGCGGCGTGGGCGCCAGAATCGCCAGGATGGCGCCCGCTGTCCAAGGCGCGTTGGCATGACGCGGTGCGCAATTACGGCAAATTCTTGTTATCGAAGGGGGTGCAGGCACCTGATACAAAGGCGGGCAACGCATCAAGAAACCACACCGGAGGACACCCATGCCGTTGACCAAGGGATACAAGGATCTGCTGACCGAGGCGAACGCCCGAATCGAAACGGTGACGCCGGAGCAGGCGCGCGCCTGGTTCGACGCTGCCGATCCGAACGTGGTGTTCGTCGACATCCGCGATCCGCGCGAGCTTCAGCGGGACGGCATGATCCCCGGCGCGCTGCACGCGCCGCGCGGCATGCTGGAGTTCTGGGTCGATCCCGAGAGCCCCTACCACAAGCCGGTGTTCGCGTCGGGCAAGCGGCTCGTCTTCTATTGCGCCAGCGGCTGGCGCTCGGCGCTCGCCACGGACACGCTACGCGCCATGGGACTGGAGCCGATCTGCCACCTGGGCGGCGGCTTCAAGGCGTGGAAGGAGGCCGGCAATCCCATCGGCGAGCCGCCGCACAAGGACAAGTAGACCTCATGACGGATGCGAGCCACCCGTCGCACGGCGGGTGGCGTCGCGTTCGGCTGCGTGGATGGCGGCGGCCAGCAGGCGCTCGAAGTCGCGTTCGGCGACCACCGAGAACAGGTCGATGCGGAAGCTGCCTTGCAGCGTCTGGCGCAGGCGTTTGGCCCGCTCGGCCGGCGTCATGACCACCCCTCTCGTCCACTCGCAGACGAGGCCGAGGGTACGCGACGGATCACCGCGGGCAACGGCGTGAGCGGCGTAGCCCGTGCGGGCGTGGCGGGCGAGGATGGGGAAATGGTGACCCCGGCTGGACTCGAACCAGCTGCCTACGGTTTAGGAAACCGTCGCTCTATCCAGATGAGCTACGGGGCCGCCACCGCCGAAGATAGCCAGTTCCGACGCGGAAGCCAACCAGTAGAGTGGACCGGCGCGTCGGCTCCGGCCCGCCGTTTCGGCTGGGCAAGCGGGTGCCAGTGGGTATACTGCGCCGATGTCCCGCATGCTGTTCCTTCGCGACATCCAGGTCGACATCCAGATGCGCTGCCGCGACTGCGGGCACGAAGGGGTGCTCTCGCGCGCGGATCTGGAACGGCGCTTCGGGCCCAACTACCCGGTCCTGTCCATCGCCCCGCACTACCGCTGCTCGCGCTGCGACTCCAAGGCCGTGGACAGCCGCCCGATGCAGGAGGCCGGCCTGTCCTTCGCCAGCGCCGCCCCGGAGCCGGAAGAGGATTTCGGTGGTGCCCTGGGGGCGCTCCAGGGGTTGTTGCAGGCGGTGCGCGGCGAGTCGCGCGACCAGTCGCGCGACCGCGACGAAGTCCAGGACCTGATGGACGACGACCTGCTCGACACCATGGTCGAGGAGGAGCCGGACGCCGCCGACAGCCCGCTCGAACGCACCCTCGCCGCCTTGCGCGGCGTTTCGGACGACGGGCACGACGAACCGGACGAGCCGGCCCGCGAGGACGAAGACCGGCGCGCGGCGGAGATCGACGCGTTCGACGAGCTGATGGCCAAGCTGACGCCCGCCCACGCTTACGAGGACGACGAGGAACCGGCCCCCGCCCCCGAGCCGCCGCCCCGCACGCCAAGGGGGGCTGCACCGGACGATTCACCGCTGGACGAGACGCTGGCCGCCTTACGCGCCCTGACCTCCGCGCCAGAGGACGAGGACGAAGAGGACCAGGAGGACGATGTCCAGGACGACGGTCTCGGCGACACCGAGGACGACGTGCCGGACGACCTGGACGACATCCCCGACGAGGAAATCGTCTCCTTCGCCATCCGCGACCCCGACGCATGGGCCGAGCCGGAACCGGAGCTGGAGGACGAACCGGAGCTGGAGGACGAACCGGAGCTGGAGGACGAACCGGAACCGGAGGATGAACCGTTTCCCGTCCCGTTCCGCCGCCCGCCGCCGCAGCCGGGCTCGCTCGACGAGAGCTTGGCGGCCTTGCGCGCGCTGGTCGAAAAGGCCGCCGCGGACGAGCCGGAACCGGCCCCCGCCAAGCCCCCCGCCCCCGCCAAAGAGCCCGAGCCCGAAGAACCGGAAGTCGAGCGCCCCCCTGTCAAAACGGCGCAGGAAAAGTCGCTGGAAGAAACGCTGGCGCAGCTGCGCGGCATGCTCGACCTCGACAACACCTCGGACGACGAGGGCGAACCGGTCATCAAGCCGCGCCGGCGTTAGATCAGTTTTCTGAAAGGACTGAACGTTTCCCTTTCCGTCATCCCCGCGCAGGCTCTCAGCGGGTCCACAGGACCCGCCTGCCGCCAGCGCTGGCTGCGCCCGCGCGAGAGGCGGGGATCCAGGGCCTCGCGCTAAGTTCATTCTCTGGGAGCATGGATCCCCGCCTGCGCGGGGATGACGGTATGAGAGGAGCCCGGATGAAACACAATGAAACGCTATGAAACACGATTCGATGGTGCGTCTCATTCCGCTCGACGCCGTGCGGACACGCCTTTCCCAACGAGGACTTTCATCCTAAAACGGTTGGCCAGCAAGAGCAAGCGCCATTCGAACCAACGCCCGAAGGACGGCCGACGCTAGGCCGCGGCGCTCTGCCGCGTCACCGGGAGCACGCAGCGCACGCGCAGTCCCTGGCCGGGCGCGTCGTCCATCTCCATGCGGCCACCGTGCAACTCGATGACGTTCTTGACCAGCGACAGGCCCAGCGCCGGGCCGCCGCGAACGTCCAGGCGGTCGAAACGCGCCGGGCCACGCAGTTCCTCCACCGCCGATGGGGCGCCGTCGCTGATGCCCAGCACCACACTGTCATCGGTGCGCCGGCCGGACAGCACGATGCGCCCCACCGGCGACGGCGTGCGGATCGCCGTGACCACCAGATTGAACAGCGCCTGCTTCAGGCGCTTCTCGTCGCCGTCCAGCATGCCCAGCGCCGGGTCGGCCGCCACCTCCAGCCGCAGCCCTTCGCGGCGCGCCCACTCCTTGGTCAGGGAGGACACCGAGTCCAGCAACTCGGCGACGTCCACCGGGCCGTGCTCCAGGGTGGTGACGCCGGCACCGATGCTGGTCAGGTCCACCACGTCGTCGATCAGGTTCAACAGCCGCTCGCCGGCCGCCAGCACACCCTTGACGTATTCGAGCTGGCGCGGCGTCAGCGGACCGAAATACTCGTTCGCCAGCACTTCGGCGTAGCCGATGATGCCATTCAGCGGCGTGCGCAGATGGTGCGAGACGTTGGCGATGAACTCGGTCTTCAACTGGTCGGCGGCCTCCAGCGCGGCGTTGGAGGAGCGCAACGCCTGTTCGAGGCGCGCGCTGTCGGTCACGTCCAGATAGCTGTTCAGCACGGCGCCATCCGGCAGCGGCACCGTGGAGAACTCCACCACCGAGCCGTCCGTCCGTTCCAGCCGGCCCGAGCGCACCGAGCGTTCCAGGGTCGAGCCGACCATCTCGTCCTTCAGCGCGTCCCAGTCGCCGCCGTCCTCGAAGAACGGGCGCATGCGGTCGAACACCTCGGTGATGTGCGGCTCGCCTTGCAGATCCTCGTCGCGCAGGTCCCAGATGCGGGCGAAGGCGGGGTTGGACAGCTTCAGCCGGCCGTCGCCGCCGAACACCGCGATGCCCTCGGCCAGATTGTCCAGCGTCTCCTGCTGCACGGCGATCAGCGTGTTGTAGGAGGATTCCAGCGCCAGCGTGTTGGTCACGTCCTCCATGATGTTGATCAGGCCACCCAACGGGTGCGGCGCCGCCAGCGAGCGCAGCGTCGTGCCGTCGGGGAGGTGCATCAGCTCCTCCGTGGCCTCCAGCAGGTGGGTGTAGCGGGTCAGGCGCTCGCGCTTGAAGCTCTGGAAATCGGCGTATTCCGGCAGCTTGCGGCGGGAGCGCAGTTCCTCCATCAGTTCGCTGTGCGTCGGTTCGCTGCGCAGGAACGCCTCGTCCAGTTCCCACAGGCGGACATAGGCCTGGTTGAAGAATTTCAGCCGCTGGTCCGGGCCGAACACCGCGATGGCCGAGCCCAGGCGCTCCAGCACCTCGGCGTGGGCGGAGAGGTGGCGGTCCAGCTCGGTGCGCAGATCGTCGAGCGGCGTCAGGTCGAGCGCGTAGCCAACGATCAGCGTGCCGTTGTCCGGCGCCGGCAGCGGCGCCTCGGTGACCTCCAGCAGGCGGCGCTGGGTGCCGATGACCACCGGCAGCTTCTGCGACTGGGCGAAGCCGCCGGAGCGTGCCCGCTCGGCCAGCGCCCGCCCACCGCCGCCCGGCACCAGCTCGCGCGCTTCGGCGACGGCGCGGTCCGGTTCGGCGTCCACGGCGCGGGCGTAGGCCTGGTTGCACCAGACCAGCCCGAGGTCGGCATGGCGCAGCCAGACGGGGATCGGCAGCGCGTCCAGCGCCGTGCGCAGCTCGGTCGCCGCCGCCTCGGCCTCGGAGCGGCCGTTCACGGTCGCCTCGGCGTCGCGGCGGCTGTCGCTGACGTCCTCCAGCCACAACACGTCGTGCGGCGTCCCGCCGTCGGCGGCGCTGCCGCGCCGGCCGATCAGCCGCAAATGCCGGCCGTCCGTCGCCGCCACGTCCATGCGGAAGGGCTCGCCATGGCGGTGCAGGGTGTCGAGCGCCGCGGCGAAGGCCTTGGCGTCGGCGGGCGCCAGCGCGGCGGCCACGTCTTCGGCCTTCTCCAGGGCAGCGCCGTGCAGCAGCGCGACGAACTCCGGCGCCAACGTGTGCCCACCGTCGCCATCCCAGCCGAACCAGGGCTGTGGTGCGGCGGCCAGCAGGGCTTCCAGGCGGGCGACCTCGGCGGCGGCGCGGTCGGCGCGGCGGCGGTCGGTCTGCGCGACCCAGCCGAGAGCGGCCAGCGCCAGCACGAACAGCGCGCACAGCCCCTGCCAGACCGTCAGCGACCCGGCCATGCCCGACAAGCCGACACCCACGGCCAGCCCTAGGGCGGCCAGGGCCGGCGCGTAGGTTTTGGTAAACGTCCTCACGTCGCACAAACTAGCCCAGCCCGCGCGGCGCGACAAGCCGGACGCCCGCGGGTATGGCGGGTGCCGCCCTTACACCAAGGTCGTAGGTCGCGTGAGGGACGACGCGAACCGCTAGGCGGGCACGCGGCGGGCGCGGGCGGCTTGCAGGAGGGCGTGGTTTTCCCGGCCGCGCGCGATGGCCGGGCGCTCGACCATCAGATGGACGAGGCTGGCCAGCGCCACGACGAGGATTCCGGCACCGGCGAACGCCAGGGCGAAGAGAGGCTCGTTCTCCAGCACGGCGGCGCGCAACGGGGCGTTGCCGGTGATCAGGACCCACAGAACGATCCCGTGCAGCAGGTAGACGCCGTAGCTGATGTCCCCCATCCAGAGGATTGGCCGCCGGGTCAGCAGCCCGCCGAAATCCTGGCCGGCGGCAACGGCGGCGAAGAACACGCCGAGACCCAGCACGGGAAGCGGACCGTACGCGCCGGGGAAGCCCGCCACCGTTCCGAGCAGGGCCGCCAAGGCGACGGCGCCCCCCAGCGTCGAGCGCGCCAGCCGGAGAAGCCCCGGCCTGCGGACCCCATAGGCCGCGGCGAAGCCACCCAGGAAACACACGAGGACGGCCCGGTCGAAGCCGCGGAAATAGAGAAGAATGGCGACGACGGCACCCAGCGAGGCGAGCGCCGGCCACAGCCGCCGCGCCGGGGAAAACAGGAACGCCAGCGCCGGCAACGCGCCGTAGAACAGCACCTCGTACGGCAGCGACCACGTGGCGTAGGCGACGATCTGGCCGGCGTTTGCCATGCCGTTGAGGGCCGGCGTCTTGAAGGTGGCCCAGCCGAGCAGCGACCGGGCCAGTTCCGCCGCGTCGACCTTCAGGCCGAACCCCGTCGTCGTCAATGCCAAGGTCACGGCGGAAACGAAGGTCAGCCCATAGACCGGATACAGGCGATAAATCCTGGAGATCAGAAGCCCCAGCCAGTCGATCCGCGGACCGGCGTTCAGCACCTTGCTCCAGAACAGGAAGGACGTGACCATGAAGAACAGCCCGACCGTGCTCTGCCCGAGATGGGTGTACAGCCGCGACGGCGGCAGCGCCCATTGCCCGGTATGCAGGTACTGCCACGTGATGACGCCGTGGTGGATGAACACTCCGTAGGCCAACAGACCGCGCAACCCGTCGATGGCGGCGAAGCGCCCCGCATCCGCACTGGCAAGCGGCCGTGCCGCCGCGGGAACCGCGCGCAGGATCAGAGCCGACGCGCCGACCGCCACCACGGTGAGGGCCAGGGCGAGAAACGGGCTGTAGACCATGCGGATGCTCCAGACGGGGGCGGACGGTGACGTGAAACGCGGCGTTGCATCGGCGCTTCGGCGGTGGCCCTGGTGTTTCTTTGGAGATCAACGGCTTGGCTTGGGGCGGCGCCGCTGGATGAAACGCTATGCAACACTATGAAACGCGAATCACGGTGGTGTTGCATTTCGCCGCTTACACGGACGCACCCTCGCTGAAGAGGACTTCCATCCTATGACAAATGGACGGCAAGCACAAGCGAGACCGTTCGATCCAGCGCGAAAATGCCGCTTAGAGCGTTTCCCGGCCTGATGTAAAGCCCCTCTCCCTTGACGGGATCGGCGCGTGCAAGCGCCGATGGTTGGGGAGAGGGTGGCGCCGCGAAGCGGCCAGGAACTTATCTTCCGCCCTGCCGGGCGTAAATCCCCCTCTCCCCAACCCCTCCCCCGCGAGGGGGGAGGGGCTTCAAAAGGAAGCGCAAACCATGACCTAACCCGGCACATCCTCGCGCAGCGCGCGGATCGCCTCGGCCACGGGTGGGAAGGCGTCGGCCATGGCGGCGCTGCTGTGGTGGATCGCGTCCAGGTCGCCGCGCACGGCCGCGACCTCCAGCGCCGAGCAGGCCCGCGCGAACACGCCGGCACCGGCGGTGCGGGCGGCACCCGCCGCGGCGTGGGCGGCGTGGCGCACGTCCTCCAGGTCGCCGCGCGCCAGGGCGGCGGCGGCCTCGTCCAGAAGCGGCGCCGTCGTCTCGACGAAGTACTCCAGCATCGTCACCACGTCGGCGTCGAGACCGCCGAACATCATCCGCACATGCTCAAGGTCGAGCACCGGCGACACCTCGGCACCCGACGGCGCGTCGTCGATGACCGACGCGGGGACCGGCGCCGGGGCGGCGGCCGGTGAGGCGGCCGGGGCGGCGCCCTCGCCGATCCAGCGGTCCAGCACGCCGGCAAGCTGCTTCAGCGTCACCGGCTTGGAAATGTAGTCGTCCATGCCCGCGGCGGTGCAGCGCTCCATCTCGCCGGCCAGCGCGTTGGCGGTCATGGCGATGATCGGCAGGCGGCGGCCGGATGCCGTTTCCTGCTCGGCGGCGCGGATCTGGCGGGACAACTCATAGCCGTCCATGCGCGGCATGTGGCAGTCGGTGATCAGCACCCGGTAGCGCCGGGTGCGCAGCGCCGTCAGCGCTTCGATGCCGTCACCGGCGATGTCCGCCGCGACCCCCAATTGGCGAAGCTGGCGCAGGATCACCTGCTGGTTGGTCGGGTGGTCCTCGGCGACCAGCACGTCGGCCTCGCCCGACGGCACGGCCGCTGCGGCGGCGCAGCCGTCGTTCGGCGCCGCATCGGGCCGGGCCGGCGCGCAGGGGGCGGCGCGGCCGGTCAGCACGGCGATCTTGCGGAACAGCAGGTCGCGGTGCAGCGGCCGGGACAGCGTGTCCTGCGGCACGCCCGCGGGCAGCGGCAGCGCCTCGCCGGTGTCGCGCCCATCGGTCAGCAGAAGCGTCGGCGGCAGTGGGACGCCCATGGCGGCGATCCGCTCCACCACCTCCGCCGCCGTGCCGTCGGGCAGGAGGCCGGCCAGCACCAGCGCGTCGGGCGCCGCCAGCTCGATCAGTTCCAGCGCCTCGTCGGCGCTGGCGGCATCGGCGACGGCGGCGTGCTTGTCCTGAAGGTAGCGCACCAGCGCCGTGCGCTGCGCCGGCTCGCCCTCGGCCACCACGATGGTGAGATCGGAGAGGTCCACGGCGTCGGCGGGGGCCTCCACCTCGCCCAGCGGCAGGTCCACGGTGAACCAGAAGGTCGAGCCGCGGCCGGGTGCGGAGGTGACGCCGATGGCGCCCCCCATCATCTCGACGAGGCGCGTGCAGATCGCCAGCCCCAGGCCGGTGCCGCCGAAGCGCCGGGTGGTCGAGCTGTCGGCCTGGCTGAACGGCTGGAAGAGGCGTGCCTGCCCCTCCTCGCTGATGCCGATGCCGGTGTCCTCCACCTCGAAGCGCAGCGTCACCATACCGGGCGCCGGGGAGCCCTGGACGGTGGTGCGCAGGACGACGCGGCCGGTCTCGGTGAACTTGATGGCGTTGCCGGTGAGGTTGAAGAGGATCTGCCGCAGCCGGCCGGGGTCGCTGCGCACCGACACCGGCACGGACAGGTCGATCTGGCAGACCAGCGCCAGCTGCTTCTGGTGCGCCTGCGGCGCCAGCAGGTCGGCCACGCCCTCCACCAGTTCGACCGGCGACAGGTCAAGTTCCTCCAGATCGAGCTTGCCGGCCTCGATCTTCGACAGGTCGAGGATGTCGTCGATGATGCGCAGCAGCGCGTTGGCGCTGTCGCGCACGGTGGTGACCAGCGCCTGCTGCTCGTGCGTCAGCGGGGTGAACGCGATCAGTTCCAGCATGCCCAGCACGCCGTTCATCGGCGTGCGGATCTCGTGGCTCATGGTCGCCAGGAATTCGGACTTGGAGCGGGCAGCGACCTCCGCCTGATCCTTGGCGTGGCGCAGCGCCTCCTCGGCCTGCTTGCGCCCGGTGATGTCGTAGCTCCAGGCCAGAACGGCGGGCTGGCCTTCGAACTCCGTGCGCTGAAGCGTCTGGAGCGCCCACACCCGGCTGCCATCCGGGCGGTCCAGGGCGCGCTCCACGTCGCGCGCCATGACGCCGGCCTCGCCCACCGGAACCAGCGCCCGGCCCAGCGCCTGCCCCTCCGCCCGGCCTTCCGCCGGCAGCGCCAGCGCGTGGCGGCGGCCGACGAAGCGCGCCAGCGGCACGCCGGCCAATTCGGCGGCGCGGGCGTTGGCGAAGGCCACCGTCCCATCGGCGCGGCCGATGGAGACGCCGACCGGGCTCTGCTCCAGGATGGCGCGCAGCCGCCGCTCGCCGTCCAGCAGGTCGCGCTCGCGCGACTTGATGGTGGCGACGAAGAACTGGAAGGCGCGCGCCATGTCGCCGATCTCGTCGTTGCCGCGCGTGGGGATGGTCACGGCCTGCCCCGCCTCGTGCGCGTTCATGGCGGCCTGCAACAGGCGCAGCCGCCGCACGACGTTGCGGTGGATGTAGAGGAAGATGCCCAGCGCGCCGAGGATCGAGACCACCGCCATGGCGACGATCGCCCGCTCGCCCTCGCGGATCACCCGCTCGAATTCGGCGGAACGGCTGGCGATGTCCTGCTCGATGCCCAGGAAATAGTCGGACACCGAGGCGACCAGCCGGTCGGAGACGTTCTGGTTGCGCGTCACCGCGCCCTTGACGGCGCGTTGCAGGGTGATCTCGGCCAGACGGCTGGCGAACATGTTGCGCTCGCCGAGGCCGAGCGCGGTCAGCTCGCGGTGCAGAGGCTCCAGCCGTTGCACCAGGGCCGGCGACAGGCCGGTCAGCGGCCGCACCGCCCGGTCCAGCACCTCCAGATAATCCTGGCGCAGGCGTTCGACCTTCGCCTCGTGGTCGGCGCGGGCGCTGGCCAGCATCAGCGCCATGGCGTGGTCGGCGTGGTCGGCCCAGCGCTGCACGCCGCGCTCCATCCGGCGGATCGCCTCGGCCTCGCCGGCTGAGGCAGCGTCGGGAACGAACCTGGCGATGGTGTCGCCCTCGGCCAGCGACGCCGTCGTCCGGCGGATGCGGTCGCCGAGGTCGAGCACGCGGCCGACCATCGCCCCGGTCTCGGCCGTCACGGTGAGCTGCCGCTCGACCTGGGTGTTGAGGGTGCGCAGGTTCTCCAGCAGCTCGGTCTTGCGGCGCTCCAGCTCGGTCAGGTCGGCGTCGGCGCCGCTGCGGCCGCGCAGCCGGTCCATCAAGCTTTCCAGCAGATCGATCTGGTCGCTGATGCGGGCCATCACCGCCTCGCGCACCGACTGGCTCTGCACGGCGACCAGCGCCGGGGCGTTGGCGGCGATGGTGCCGCTCTGCTGCGCCAGCTGCGAAGCGCTGACGAGGCCCGGCACCTTGGCGGTGGCGACCTGCTCGAACCCTTCGTGGAAGCGGGAAAACAGCGAAACGGCGACGACGCTGGTGGCGGCGGTCAAGCCGCCGATCACCGTGAGACCCGCCAGGATGCGGAAAGCGACGCCAAGCCGAGGAAACTGCATGTGAAAACCTAGCACGGCACCGCCGGGGCGTGCAATTCGCCACACCCGGCCAAACCTGCGGCATGCTTGACCCGCCTCGATTGCCAGGACGATGCTGGGCGGCAATCGACTGTGGAGCGCGCGGCATGCGGTGGACGGCCTGTTTTATCCTGATGGCGGTGTGCGCCGGACTCATGGCGGCGCGGCCCGCGGCGGCCGAAAGCACGCTGGACCGCGTGCGCCAGGCCGGCGTGGTGCGCTGCGGGGTGGCGACCAGCGGCACCGGCCTGGCCGCGGTGGACGCGCAGGGGCGCTGGCAGGGCTTCTTCGTCGATTTCTGCCGCGCCGTCGCGGCGGCCACCACCGGAAACGCCGATTACGTGGAGTTCGTCGAGACGAACACCTCGAACCGATTCCAGGCGTTGCGCGACGGGGTGATCGACCTGACCGCCGACGGCGCCACCTGGACGCGGCACCGCGAAGCGACGCAGGGCATCGCGTTCCCCGCCATGTACATGTTCGACGGCCAGGGATTCATGGCGCACCGCTCGCTGGGGGCGCTGCACCTGTCCGAGGTCGGCAGCGCCCGCGTCTGCGTCATCGAGGGCACCACCACGCTGCGCAACCTGGAGGGCTGGATCGCCACCACCGGCGCCAAGCTGACGGTGCGGACCGTCAGCTCGACCGAGGGGGCGCTCGGCGCCTTCTTCAACCACCACTGCGACCTGTTCACCAACGACCGCATCAGCCTGTTCGCCCAGCGTCTGCTGAACGCGCCCAGCCCCGCCGATTACGTGATCTTCCCCGAGGTCATCTCGAAGGAGCCGCTGGCCGTGGCCGTCAAAGCCGACGACCGCGCCTGGGCCGATCTGGTGCGCTGGGTGGTGCACGCGCTGGTCCTGGCCGAGGAGAAGGGGGTCACCGCCGCGCTGGCCGCGTCCGCCGCCACCGCCGTCCCGGCCGACGGAGCCGACCCGGAGATGCGCCGGCTGCTGGGGCTGACGCCGGGGTTGGGGGAGGGCCTGGGCCTCGACGACCAGTGGGCGCGCCGCGCCATCGGGCAGGTCGGCAACTACGGCGAGATCTTCGAGCGCCACCTCGGCGCCGGGTCGCGCCTGAAGATCGACCGCGGGCCGAACGCGCTGTGGAGCAAGGGCGGGCTGTTGTACGCGCCGCCCCTGGGGGGGTGAGGGCTTACCCCGCCGTGGCGGCCAGCCCGCGGTCGGCATCGGCGACGCGGTTGCGCCCCTCGGCCTTGGCGCGGTAGAGCGCCTCGTCGGCACGGCTGAGCGGCTTTTCCACCGAGGCGTCCGCCGGGTGCATCGCCGCCACGCCGATGCTGGCGGTCAGCCGGATCGGGCCGGTCGGCGACGGCAGGTCGATCGCGGCGATGGCGCAGCGCAACCGCTCGGCCACCTCGCAGGCGCACTGCGTGTCGGTTTCCGGCAGCAGCACCGCGAACTCCTCGCCGCCCAGGCGGCCGAGCAGGTCGCTGCCACGCAGCGTGACACGGCAGGTGGCGGCCAGTTCGACCAGCGCGGTGTCGCCGGTGGCGTGGCCGTGCGCGTCGTTGATCCACTTGAAATGATCCACGTCGAGCATCAGCACGCACAGCGGCCGGTCGTAGCGGCGCGCCCGCTCCAGTTCGCGATTCGCCAGTTCCAGGAAATGGCGGCGGTTCCACATGCCGGTCAGCGGATCGACGGTGGCGAGGTGCTGAAGCTCTTCATTCAGGCGCTCCTCGCTGAGCGTCGAGTTGACCCAGCGGCCGAGCAGCCGGATGAACTCAAGGTCGGCCTCGTCGAAGCTACGCGGCAGCGGCCGGGCCGCGCTGAAGTTCAGCGTGCCGTAGCGCTCGCCGCGCACCGTGACCGGCACGCCGATGTAGCACTCCAGCCCGAAGGCCGCGTAGCAGGGATGGCCGGCGTGCGGCGAGACGCCCATGTGTTCGATCGCCACCACGTCGTCGGCTTGCAGCGTGATGGCGCAATAGGTCGAGCCCAGCGCGAAGACACACCCCGGCACCAGATCGGCTCCCGGCGGGGCGCAGCAGTGGACGACGGTGTAGTCCTGCCCCTCGACGTGGCTGATGATGCCCATTTCCAGCCCGAGGTGCGAGACCCCCAGCCGCAGCGCGGCGGTGAGCTTGTCGCTGGCGCCCATATCGCCCAGCGCGGCGATGTCGTTCAGCAGGCGCAGATTGGCGTTGACCATGTGCAGCCGATCCTGCTGCGCCAGAAGGCGGTCGTTGGCGTCCTGCAGCGCGTCCGCGTCGGCGATCAGCCGGGCGCGGTAGCGTCCGCGCATCCACAGCAGCCGGGCGAGCGCCAGCCCGCCGGCCAGCACCACCAGCGAGAACACCGCGGTCCATTGGGTGAGCACCTCCCTGCGCTCCAGATGCCCGGCGAACGCTTCGTTCTCGGCCAGCACCACCAGCACCACCAGCGGGTAGTCGTGCAGGCGCCGGTAGGCGTTGATGCGCGGGACGCCGTCCACCGCGCTGACCGCCCGGTACACCCCGGCCGCCGGCTGATCAGCGTGCAGGAACGGCCGGTCGGCCGGCGCCTCCTGGCCGAGCGGCGAGCGTTGCATCGGCACGCGCGACACCCGGGCGCGGATCACCCGGTCGAGCCCGATCAGCACGACGGCACCGCGCTCACCCACGTCCACCGTGTCGTAGAACGTCTCGAAATAGGCCGGATCGATGGACAGCACGATCACGCCGCCGAAGGAGCCGTCCGCATTCATCAGCCGGCGGGTGAACTGGATCGACCATTTCCCCGACACCCGGCCCAGAACCGGCTTGCTGATGAACAGCCGGTCGTCGGCCGTGTCCCGATGGATGCGGAAGTGCTCGCGATCGCTCAGGTCGATGTGGCCCTTGACACGCTCCAGATTGCTGATCAGCAGCGTGCCGTCGACGGCGATGACGCCGATCTGCACCACCAGCTCTCCGTACTGGGCTTGCAGCCGCCGCGCTTTGGGGATGAAGTCCAGCGGCGATTCCTGCCAGTCGTCGCGCAGGATGCGCAGCAGGAAATCCGCGTTCTTGACGGTGCGCGCGACGTGCTCCTCAAAGGCGCGGGAGAGATTGGCGGCGTCCTTCTCCGCCGAGGCGGCGACCGTCAGACGGTCGTGTTCCAACTCGACGTGGAGCACCGACCAGGAGCCGGCGATCAGCACCAGGGCCACGGCCAGGACGACCGTCACCAGCCAGCCGCTACCTGCGGAACGACGTGCCGATGGGGTGCTCATCGGTGGCATCGCGTCGGCGGGCGACGCACCAGAGGGTGCATGGAACGCATAAGCACGCCTTGAAAGACCAACCGCGCGGATCGACGCAAAAACCATATGACTTTTGCTTGAATCGTTATAATCCTAAGTTGCTTGTGCGTGCAATCAGCGGAAGGCCGCGCAAGTGTCGCAGCCCACTGTTGCGCCCGGTTTCATCGGTGTGGCCGCGTGGCGCTTCAAAAGTGCCACAAGCACCGCTATGGTGGCGCCACACCGGCTCCTCTTGAAGAGTGCCGCACCCGCTCCAGCACGAGTCCCGATCCCGCGATGACCATACGCAACACCTTCCGCGCAGGGCCGGACGAGCACGGCCATTTCGGCATCTATGGCGGACGCTTCGTCGCCGAGACGCTGATGCCGCTCATCCTGGAGGTCGAAAAGGCGTACACCGCCTGCAAGGCCGACCCGGAGTTCCTGGCCGACCTGAAGGTGCGGCTGAAGCAGTACGTCGGCCGGCCCAACCCGCTGTACTTCGCCGAGCGGCTGACCGAACAGCTCGGCGGCGCGAAGATCTATTTCAAGCGCGAGGAGCTGAACCACACCGGCGCGCACAAGATCAACAACTGCATCGGCCAGATCCTGCTGGCGCGCCGCATGGGCAAGACCCGCATCATCGCCGAGACCGGCGCCGGCCAGCACGGCGTGGCGACGGCGACGGTGTGCGCGCTGTTCGACATGCCCTGCGTCATCTACATGGGCGAGGTGGACATCGCCCGGCAGCAGCCGAACGTCTTCCGCATGAAGCTGCTGGGGGCGGAGGTGGTGTCGGTCACCTCGGGTGCCCGCACGCTGAAGGACGCCATGAACGAGGCGCTGCGCGACTGGGTCACCAACGTCGCCGACACCTATTACCTGATCGGCACCGTGGCCGGCCCGCACCCCTACCCCGCCATGGTCCGCGACTTCCAATCGGTGATCGGCGACGAGGTGCGCGCGCAGATGCAGGAGGCCGAAGGCCGCCTGCCCGATTCGCTGGTCGCCTGCGTCGGCGGCGGCTCCAACGCCATGGGGCTGTTCCACCCGTTCCTCGATGACGTGTCGGTCAAAATGATCGGCGTCGAGGCGGCCGGGCACGGCATCGACAAGGGGCCGGACGCGCACGCCGCCTCCATCGCCGGCGGGCGGCCGGGCGTGCTGCACGGCAACCGCACCTACCTGTTGCAGGACGAGGACGGCCAGATCCTCGAAGGCCACTCGATCTCCGCCGGCCTGGACTATCCAGGCATCGGGCCGGAGCACGCGTGGCTCAACGACATCGGCCGCATCGAGTACGCCAACGTCACCGACCAGGAGGCGCTGGACGCCTTCCAGCTCTGCGCCCGCACCGAGGGCATCATCCCGGCGCTGGAATCGGCGCACGGGCTGGCGGAGGTCGTCAAGCGCGCGCCTGGGCTGCCGAAGGACCATTTGATGGTGCTGTGCCTGTCGGGGCGCGGCGACAAGGACATCTTCACCGTCGCCAACCATCTCGGAGTGAAGCTGTGAGCACCGAAACCGGACGCATCGCCCGGCGCTTCGCGGCGCTGAAGCACGAGGGCCGCGCCGGCCTGGTGACCTTCATCACCGCCGGCGACCCCGACCACGAGACCTGCCGCGCGGTTCTGGAAGGCTTGCCCGAAGCGGGCGCCGACCTGATCGAGCTGGGCATGCCCTTCACCGACCCGATGGCCGATGGCCCGGCGATCCAGGCCGCCGGCCTGCGCGCGCTGAAGGCCGGAGCGAAGACCACCCGCACGCTGGAGCTGGTGGCCGACTTCCGCAAGACCGACGCCGACACGCCGATCATCCTGATGGGCTACTACAACCCCATCTACAGCTACGGCGTGGAGCGCTTCCTGACCGACGCCAAGGCGGCGGGGGTGGACGGCCTGATCGTCGTCGACCTGCCGCCGGAAGAGGATGAGGAGCTGTGCGTCCCGGCGCTGAAGGCGGGAGTCAACTTCGTCCGCCTCGCCACGCCGACCAGCGACGACGCGCGGCTGCCGGCGGTGCTGAAGAACACCTCGGGCTTCGTCTACTACGTGTCGGTGGCCGGCATCACCGGTGCGGCGTCGGCCAGCGACGCGGCGGTGGCCGAGGCGGTGGCCCGGCTCAAGCGCCACACCGAGCTGCCGGTGGCGGTCGGCTTCGGCATCAAGACGCCGGAGCAGGCCGCAGCGGTCGCCTGCGTGGCGGATGCAGCGGTGGTGGGCTCCGCCATCGTCAGCCGCGTCGCGGCAAACCTTGGCGAGGACGGCGTGGCGCAGCCGGGACTGGTCGCCGATGTGCTGGGATTCGTGCGGGAACTGAGCGCCGGCGTGCGCCGGGCTCGCGCCTGACTGTGAATTGAGAGTGGTCCGATGAACTGGCTTACCAACTACGTCCGTCCGAAGATCCGCGCGCTGGTCGCCCGCAAGGACGTGCCGGACAACCTCTGGCACAAGTGCCCGAACTGCGAGGCCATGCTGTTCCACCGCGACCTGGAGGAAAACCTCTCGGTCTGCCAGCATTGCGGCTTCCACATGCGCCTCGATCCGCTGAAGCGGCTGGGCATGCTGTTCGATGACGGCGAGCACCACGCCATCGAGGTGCCGAAGACGCCCGTCGATCCGCTGAAGTTCCGCGACCAGAAGCGCTACACCGACCGCCTGAAGGAAGCCCAGGGCAAGACCGGCCGCAACGACGCCATCGTCGTCGGGCACGGCACCATGGGCGGGCTGCCGACCGTGGTCGCGGCGTTCGACTTCGGCTTCATGGGCGGCTCCATGGGCATCGGCGTCGGCGAGGGCCTGCTGGCCGCCGCCAAGGCCGCGGTGGCGCGCCGCGCGCCGCTGGTGGTCGTCCCGGCCTCGGGCGGGGCGCGCATGCAGGAGGGCATCCTGTCGCTCATGCAGATGCCGCGCACCACCATCGCGGTGGAGATGGTCAAGGAGGCCGGCCTGCCCTACGTGGTGGTGCTGACCGACCCGACCACCGGCGGCGTCACGGCATCCTTCGCCATGCTGGGCGACATCCACATCGCCGAGAAGGGCGCGCAGATCGGCTTTGCCGGCGCCCGCGTCATCGAAAGCACGATCCGCGAGACCCTGCCGGAGGGCTTCCAGCGTTCCGAGTACCTGCTGGACCACGGCATGGTGGACATGGTCGTGCACCGCAAGGATTTGCGCGGGACGCTGATCCGCGTGCTCGACCTGCTGATGCGGCCGACCGCCAAGCCGCAGCCGGTGCTGGAGATCGCCGGCGCGGACGGTGACGAGGACGGCGACGTCATGCAGGCCGAAGCCGCCGACCACACCCCGCCGCAGGGCGAGGCCGCGCACAACGACGCGCGCTGATGCTTGTTCACCGTCATCCCCGCGTCCGCGGGGATGACGGATAATAGAAGTTCAGGCCCATGGCCCTTTCCGATCCGGTCCTGAAGCGGCTGACGGCGCTGCACCCGAAGATCATCGACCTGTCGCTTGGCCGCATCCACCGGCTGCTGGCGGCGCTCGGCGACCCGCACACGCGCCTGCCGCCGGTCGTCCATGTCGCCGGCACCAACGGCAAGGGCTCCACCATCGCCTTCCTGCGCGCCATGCTGGAGGCGGCGGGGCTGCGGGTGCACGTCTACACCTCGCCGCACCTCGTGCATTTCCACGAGCGGGTCCGGCTGGCCGGCACGCTGATCACCGACGACCACCTGACCGCCCTGCTGGAAGAGTGCGAGGCCGCCAACGCCGACGCGCCGATCACCTTTTTCGAGGTGACGACCGCCGCCGCCTTCCTCGCCTTCGCGCGCACCCCGGCCGACGTGGTGCTGCTGGAAACCGGGCTGGGCGGGCGGCTGGACGCCACCAACGTCATCGACCGGCCAGCGGTCACCGCCATCACCCGCGTCTCCTACGACCACCGCCAGTTCCTCGGCGACACGCTGTCGGCCATCGCCTTCGAGAAGGCCGGCATCCTCAAGCCAGGCGTGCCCGCCATCCTCGCCCCGCAGCCGGACCCGGAGGCCGCCGGCGCGCTGGCCGAACGCGCGGCGGAGGTCGGCGCCCCCCTGCATCCCTGGTGCGTCGAGCCGCTGCCCGTGGGTTTCCGCTTCGAAAGCGCCAAGCGGCGCCTGGAGTTGCCGCCACCGGGGTTGACCGGCGCGCACCAGATCGTCAACGCCGGGGTGGCGCTGGCCTGCCTGGATCACCTGCCGGTGCGGGTGGACGACGCCGCGGCGGCGCGCGGGCTGGCGAACGCGCGGTGGCCGGCGCGGCTGCAACGCCTGAGCCGCGGCCCGCTGGTGGAGGATCTGCCCGCGGGGTGGGAGCTGTGGCTGGACGGCGGCCACAACGATTCCGCCGGTGAGGTTCTGGCGGTGCAGGCCGCCGCCTGGGCCGCGCAAGACGGCCGGCCGCTCGACCTCGTGTTCGGCATGCTGGCGAGCAAGGAGCCGGCCGAGTTCCTCGGCCCGCTGGCGCCGCACATCCGCCGCCTGCGCGCCGTCGCCATCCCCGGCGAGGAGGCGTCGCTGTCAGCCGAAGCCGCCGCCGCCGCGGCGCGCGCCGTGGGCATCACCGATGCCGTCCCAGCCGCGGACACCGCCGCGGCGCTGGCGTCGCTCAGCGGCGCGGAACCGGGCCGCGCGCTGATCTGCGGGTCCCTGTATCTGGCCGGAACGGTGCTGGCGGAGAACGGTTAGCGCCCGCCTCTACCGGTCGTGCGCCGGGGCGATGGCGTCCAGGCGGTGGGCGAACTCCACGTCCTTGCCGGTCACGCCGTCCACGTCGCGGGTGTACAGGATGATCTCGACGCGGCCGAGGTCGTTGAACCATTCCGGGCAGTGGTCGTGCTTGACCGCCAGCAGCGCCACCTGGGTCATGAAGCCCCACGCCGTGGGGAAATCGGCGAAATGGTAGGTCTTGCGGATGGCGTCGCGCTCCAGCACCTCCGACCAGCCGTGCAGTTCCTTCAACGCACCCTGGCGCTTTGCGCCGACCAGCTTGTCCGACATGCGACCCTCCCCCTTCCGCGTGACCGACTCCCGGCTTAGCGCCGCTTGGCGCGGGGGTCAAGCTCCGCTAGGCTCGCGGCCATGAGCACGAAACGTTCGCACCCCTTCACCGCGCCGCCCTCGCTCGCCGAATTGGAGAGCATGGCCGAGGAGGCGCTCGGCACCATTCCCGAGCCGCTGCGCCGCCACGTCCGCAACGTGCTGATCCAGATCGAGGACTTCCCCGACGAGGAGACCGAGCGCGACATGGAGCTGGAAAGCCCCTTCGACCTGCTCGGCCTCTACCGCGGCGTGGACCTGACCCGGCAGAGCGTCGGTGACGTGCGCACCAGCCTGGACGCCATCTTCCTCTACCGCCGCCCGATCCTCGATTACTGGTGCGAGACGGGAGAGGATCTGTACGGCATCGTCCGCCACGTGCTGATCCACGAGATCGGCCATCATTTCGGCTTCTCCGACGACGACATGGATCGCATCGAAGGCAGCGACACCGACTGAGGGCAGGCCCAAGCCATGGACATGGAGCGTTTCCTCCAACTGCACGACGGCCTGCCGCGGCAGGCGCCGGGTTCCGACACCGCCACGCTCGACGCGTTGAGCCGGCTGCGCGCGCATGGGCTGCCGGACGGCCCGGCGGTGCTCGACGTCGGTTGCGGCACCGGGCGGGCGACCCTGCTGCTCGGCCGCGCCACCGGCGGCACCGTCACCGGCATCGACATCCACGAGCCTTCCCTTGGCGAAACGCAACGCCGCATCGACGAGGCGGGCCTCGGCCGCCGCCTGCGGGTGGAGCGGCGCTCCATGTTCGAGCTGGACGGCGCCTACCCGCCCGAGAGCTTCGACCTGCTGTGGTCCGAGGGCGCCATCTACATCATCGGCTTCGCGCAAGGGCTGGAGCGCTGGCGCCGGCTGCTGCGGCCGGGCGGGTTGATGGCGGTCAGCGAGCTGACGTGGCTGACCGGGTTGCCGCCGGCCGACGCGCGGGCGTTCTGGGCCGAGGCCTATCCGGCGATGGCGACGGAGTCCGCCAACCGCAGGGCGGCGGAGCGCGCCGGCTACCGCGTGCTGGAGACCGTCACCCTGCCCGCGTCGGCGTGGTGGGACGAGTACTACCGCCCGCTGGAGACCCGCATCGCCGAACGGCGGGAGCGCCACCCACTCGACCCGCAATGGGCCGCGGTGCTGGACACCCAGGCCGCGGAGATCGAGCTGTACCGGCAGTTTGGGGCGAGCTACGGGTACGTGTTCTACTTGATGCGCCGCCTGGGGTGAGTGGTCAGCCCAACACCCCACGCACCCGCGCGCGCAGCGCCGGCACCAGATCCTCTTCGAACCAGGGGTTCCGCTTGATCCAGGCGGTGTTGCGCCAGCTTGGGTGCGGAAGCGGAATGAACGTCGGGCCGTACTCGCGCCACGCCGCCACCGTCTCCGTCATCGTCGCCTTGCGCCGCTCGCCCAGGTAATGCGCCTGCGCGTAGCTGCCGACCAGCAGCGTCACTTGCACCCCGCTCAGCGCCGCCATCACCTGGGCGTGCCAGAGCGGCGCGCACTCCGGCCGCGGCGGGTAGTCGCCGCCCTTCGGCGCGGTGCCGGGATAGCAGAAGCCCATCGGCACGATGGCGATGCGCGCCTCGTCGTAGAAAGCCGCGCGGTCGAGGTCCAGCCACTGGCGCAGCCGGTCGCCGGACGGGTCGTTCCACGGAATTCGGGGTCATGGTAGGTCTAAAACTACTAATGCTTTGACAACAAATGCTTATGGCGAGTAGGGCCTGCCTTCTCGGGCGCGCGGGCAATTGCGGAGTGCGAAGGCGAAGCGGCCACGCCTATCCTTCAGAGCTCCAGGGACGACCACGTCCCTTTATTACTCGTCTCCGACCAAGCGGCGCAGAACGGCCATCCCTGCCGCGCCGATAACAGTCAACCCTCTTGTGGTTACCAGCCGTCCGTCCGGTGCGTTGTCGAAACCCATGTCGAATGCGCTGTTGAGAAAGGCTCTGAGATCGCGCTTTTCATCCGCTGAAAGCCCGATCATAGAGGAATCTGTAGGTGGACAGTTGGTGATCCCAGGGCCACTCTTACCGAGAAGCTTGTTTATAGGCACTGGTTCAAGTGACCGGAAAGCTTTCTTTAGACGAGTATTCTCCTCCGCTAGAAACTGTACCCGCGCTTGGAGCACCTCTATTAGGGCTTCAGCCTCAGCAGGTGGGGGCGTTCCCTGCCGCGAGACGATTGTGGCGGCTCGAGCTTCGGCGAAACGGGCGTTGATATAGGCGCGATAGCCACTGCTGTTGCAAATCGACTGGTATTTGGGCCCCCCAAACTGCTCGGTGCATACTGCGGCAACAGACGCTAGAGTCCGCTCATAAGGACCTTTCAGGACAATCTCGACAGCGGCCTTGATGTTAGCCAATGAACGGGCCGCCTTAGGTGACCTGGTGGCGGTCTCCAAGTCAGTATACAACGATGCTGCCGTTGGCGTTCTGCTCATCCAATAGGCTCCAACGGTCCAGAGGTAGGCATGGAATTCACTGAATCATCACTGCATATTGAGGTCATAGCCTCCAACTGGACGGGATTAAAGCCTAAGTCGGTGAGCCTTCTCCGGTGCTCCGACGCGGCTTCCAAGCCGTCCCACCCAATGGCCTCCACAAGAAAATCCACCAGCTTGGTTGCAGATTTTTGCGCGACTTTGTCCGGCAGGGAAAACAGGAAGGGACGAAGGCCATTGTCGTCCAGAAGCTGGTCGAGAACAACCCGGCGCCGAAGCTTAACCTCCTCGACCACCGAAGGAGTGATTTGAATGATATCTGTTGCGCGAGCCAAAAAATCGGCTAGCCGGAATCGGGAGCACTGTTCAAAAATCACATTTTCTTTCGCTATCAGCACAGCATTCCCTTTCCCTGGTGCGCCACTGTAAAGCATTTGCATCTGACCAGTAGTCATTAAGATTGCTTGGGCTCGCGCGGACCACTCCATCATTAATTGGTCAGCTTGTAGGTTCAGGCCATCAAGCCGCCCGTGAAGAATTCTACGAATGCCGCGACGACCTTCAGTTTGCTCTTCAGCCAATTGGCCCTCAACTGTGCGGATGGCGTCGGCAAACCCAGAAAGACGATAAATCGCCTCATTCGCCTTCACTACCATGCCTGCGAGAAAAGGCTCCCCGTTAACATGGAACCGGCATGTTGCGCATCCATGCTGCCCGAGGAGATTGGCCGTGGCCTCCCCACTGGCGCTCAACGGCCCTCCCAGGTCACACATTGTGCCCCCAGCTGGGCAGCACCCGTCAAGGTCGATGAGCACCAATCCCTTTTGACATTTCCTGAGGAGGTCCAGAGCTTCCCTGTCCCTAAAGACCAGTCCCTGGGCCGAAAATGTGCCGTCCTCACCAACGGCAATGTCTTCGGATATTTTTGACACGCGGTTAAACAGATCATCCTCGACAAGCCCGCCCGACTCCAGGGTGGAAGCCGCCTCGGAGATGATTCGATTTATCTCGGGCGAACTGTGGCGCTGATAATAAATATTCATGATCACCGTAGCATGCCCGGCAACGAACTCAGTCAGCACGCTCAGGGGTACGCCAGCTTTCATGAAGGCGGTGATGCCGCCCACCCTGAGGCTATGGAGAGTAAAAAGGTCGCTCAGTGAAATTTTTCGCCCATCATCCTCCGAGAGACGGCGACCAGCTTCCTCAAGAACTTGATAAAACATTTGATTTAGCTTATATGATGAGACTGGCTCATTTCCTGCGCTTGGATCGCGGAAAAGAAAGTAGAAGCCTGGAAGGTTCTGCGCGACGGCCTTCGTCACGCGCATTGAATGGTCGGCGACTGTATCCAGGCCACGTGGTTCAGATACGGGGTTGTAACGGGATTGCCAGCTCCGGCAATAGGCTAGGTGCCGGAAGAGTTCTTCGTTGTGCCACGGAATGATGTAGCCGAATCCTCGCGCAGACTTATTCGGCCCTCTTGACCACTTTAGCTTGTTCTTTGCGTTCTGGGTCTTGTTGGAATTGATGAAAAATCCGCCAAGCGGCCTTCCGTCTTCCCCCATCTCCAGTACTTGATGGATCACTCCGACAGATCGTCCTGGTTCCGCTGTAGGAAGGTCATTTCTGCTCCATGCGTTTGTATCTGGATCAAAGATAAATTCGTCTCCTTCCCCGGAGTCAAGCCTACGGACGCTAACGCCACGCAATGGCAGGGAAAAGAGCAGGAGCATGGCAACTGCCCTTACCGGGCACCATTCGAGGCCCGTCGTTCCGTCAGGGTAGGTTACCAGAACATAATCTTCTTTTTGCGTCCTTGACCATGCATAACCATTCTCGGTCAGAATTGATTTGCAGAGATTAAGCACCCTGATGGGCACGGGCAGTTTAGTGCTCTTGCCACCTTTCCATCCTCTTCGGTCCTGCCCAGGAATGTCGCTCCGATATAAGGGTACACGGAAATCTGGATCCTTGGAATCGCGGTACCACTCCAGAAAATTTAATGTCGCATTAAGAATGTGATTAAGTTGATTGTCCGAGCGCGCTCCCTTGTTGCTTCCACGATTGTTGTTCCGCTTAACGTCATGAGCGGTCCTGATGTAGTCGATATAAGAGGGAAACCCCCCTTCGGCGATGCAGCACTGCCCCCCAGCCCGAAAATCGTCTCTGCCGAGCCGAGAAAGGTTGGAGATGCGCTCGGGGCGGTCAATCAAATATTCAAAAAGTTTTTCGAAGCCTCGGCTAAGCGTTGCAGACACGTATGCCGTGCCTGAGCGGATATATTCCCTGCCCAACTCGACGATCGGTTCAAGGTGCGGCGCCTCCTCGATTACCCAGCGCAGGTCTCCTTCTTTCCGCATCTGATGACCACGCTGGCGGCGGCGACGCTCACTATCCGCGTCAATTCCCGTCCTGCTGACGAATGAAGTTACGAAGTCTCTGATGCTCCGTGTCTCATCAGCCGCCGATGGAAGTGTTGTTCTGTATGGCGCGACCGCATTCCACACCAGCCGCAGGTTCGAAATGCCTCTATCCCGTGCGGGAGCAACGCCAACGCCTTCTCGCATTTCCACCATTAGCTCGATCGCAGCAATGAACATGTCGCCCGAAATGCGTCCGACCTGGTACCCTGGGGGAAGAGCGGTTAGGAAAAGCTTCAGCGCTCGATACGTCTGGCGAATGCGTTTTGCATTCCCGCCCACCGCCTCGGCCCCGCCAAGTTCGGCCATCGAGCCCTTCAACTGCTCCCGTACCGTCGGCGTAAAAAGGCGTTCATCAGGATGGAGGATAGCGGACAGCGTCTCAGTCGCGCCCGGCCAAACCTGTCGAATTCCGCCGTGCCGGGATGCCCATCCCGCAGGAAGCAGGATTGCGCCCGCAGCCTGCAGACAAAAAAGGCCCGTGATTGCAGCGCTCGCTGTTCGGTCGCTATTCAATGAACGGTCTTTGAGGAGAGCTTTATACAGTTCTTCGACGATCGGCTGGACTGTGTCGTGGGAATACAGAGCGTCGAAGACGCCTCTGTTGAAAAAGAAGTCCACTCCTTCAGCTGTCAAGGCTTGAACGAGATGACGCCATCCAAGAATAGTATCAGGCTCAGGTCCAGATAGGCTCCCTCGGCGGTAGCGAAAAACCGAGTCCGCCTTTTCGGCTCTAGCCCAATTGCCGGACTGGAGCTTGTCGGTGCACTTGAGTTCGAAATACAAGGTGCGAGCTGCCTCAATTCGGGAGAGGGTATCGTCAATGATCCATACCCGGCTACGCGACAAGTTAAATGGTACCTCATTTTCATCATCGGCCTGAAACCTGCGAAATCCAGGATCTTCACCGTCTTTGCCGGAAAGGGGAAAATTTGCATAGTTCATCCGAACCTCCAGCCGTTAAAGAGTTTGCGGGGGTCCGAATACCAGAACTGTTCGTCATAAGCAGGTATGATCAGATCACCGGTCTGCAGCCGACGACTCGCTTCGACGATTTTCTTGCTCACTTCCTCCGGCCGCTTCTTTTTGTATGCTTCCTGGCTGAGTGGGTGCCGGTGATGCATCATCTCTTGGATGATGCTGCTCGGTAGGTTCATCGCCTCCGCCGCCAAGCCATAGGCATGCCTGAGGCCGTGCGGGCAGACTCCTTCCGATTGGTTTGGCCGCAGTCCCAAACGCAGGCACGCCGATCGAAATGCATCCCTAAATGCGCCGATTGTCCATGGACCGCCAAAATCTCCACTCCTGTCAACGCTCACGAAATAGTAGGGGTGGTCCGGTGTGCTTGGGCGGAGCTTGGTAAGCCAGGCATAGTGCAAGGAGGCAAACAACTCTCCAGCCCTGGGGTCGATCCAATGAATCACCGCGGTGTTGTCATAGTCGAAGCTTATTCCTTTCCATCCAGCGTGGAAGCTATCTCCTATAGGAAGCAGATGCCTAGGGAGAGATCCGTATTGATCGGCGAGATGCATTCGTCTCGTCACCCGCTTGCCTCTGACCTTCACCGAAAAGTCACTTGGGTGTCGCAGGAATACTCTCGCACTGCCGCCTTCCAATAAAATGTCCGTCAACCAAATGTGGAACAACTCACTGGACCGAATGCCGCCGTAGGCTAGCAATACCCAAGCAAGAGCATCCCTAACTCGTGCAGCTTTTTCGGCACGCGGGTTGGTCAGTGTTGTGGCGATCAGTGGCGTGATCTTATGCGGAGGAAATCCAACCGCTCTTCGTGTACCACTCATCCACCCAGCCCCCTGTGTGAACCAGGGGCGGCGGGGCTGTTTGGACTGGCGCAGGTGAGCAAAGAACGAGTATGAAGCATTGGCATCTCGTCTCCGCTCAGCCTCATCGAGGACGCGTTCAACGACCCACGCAAAACCGCCGAGCCCTGAAACGTCCGATTGGCGCGAGGCAAATGCAAGAAATTCCGCACATCGTTGAACGATCCTCTTTACCTGTCCGGTAGGTCGGGGTTGCCATCCGAGGCCAGTTGGATCGCTGCCGTCGATTGCCATCGTTCCATTTTCGATAGCTGAGACGAACAAATGAAAAAATCTCTCCTGTTCCTTTGCAGGAGGCATTACGCCTCCATACTGAGCCCCATGGAAATCGAAGAGCAGCGCGATTGAGCGCACGCTGGCGTCGACCGTTGCGCAACTTCGCCGGGCAATCAAATCAATCGCGTAGTCGGTGACCGTCGCAGACACATTGCCGTCTGCAAGGATGAGAATGGGGAGGTGTCGGCCAGCCAGTTCAGCTATCGGCACCCAAACAATCGTGCATCGTCCGCGATGCCCAACCATTTTGCCCTCGGAGTTGCCTGGTGGAAATTATAAGACAGCCTAATCTGGATGTCTCTTGCTCTTACAGATATTTTCAGTATAGATGGCCAACTCAAGATGTTAAGGCCAATACCGTGTCGTTAGGGCCAGTTGCCTGTTGAAGGGCGCAGTAGACGGTCTTCGGAGGGCGGTCGGATGGCACGGACGGTGGCGGGCTTGGACGCGCTGACTGAACCCTGGCCGGCCACCGAGGCCGAGGCGCGCGCCGTGCAGGAACGGCTGCGCGGCCTTGTTGTCACCCACGACGATTGCCCGCCGCTGTGCCGGCTGGCGGCGGTGGACGCGCATTACAGCGAACAGGACGGTTGCACCTGGGGCGCCGTGGCCGAGGTCGATCCGGACACGCTTGAACTGCGGCGCAGCGTGCTGCTGGCGCGCCGCACCGTGTTCCCCTATGTGCCGGGGCTGCTGTCGTTCCGCGAGGTGCCGGCGATGGCGGCGGCGCTGGCGCTGCTGCCGGAGCCGCCGGATCTCGTGCTGGTGGACGGGCAAGGGATCGCGCACCCGCGCCGGTTCGGGCTGGCGTGCCACCTCGGCGTGGTGACCGGACTGCCGACCATCGGCGTCGCCAAATCGCGGCTGATCGGCCGCTACGAGGAGCCGGGGCGGGAGCGCGGCTCCTCCTCGCCCCTGTGGCACCGCCGGGAGATCGTCGGCGTTGCCCTGCGCACCCGCGACGGTACCAACCCGCTGTTCGTTTCGGCAGGCCACCGCGTGAGCCTGCAGACCTGCGTCGATCTGGTGCTGCGCGTCACGCCGAAATGGCGGCTGCCGGAGCCGATCCGGCTGGCCGATGCGCTGTCACGGATGCACGGTTAGCCCGCCGCGGCCAGCACCACCCGCGCCAGCAGGGCGTCCCAGCCGTCCAGTTCCACCGTGCCGTCCACCTTCGGCGTCTCGGCCAAGGCGAAGACCGGCTTGAGCCCGACACACTTTCGTGTTGTCACCCCGTGCGGGCAGAAAGTCGCCTCGTGCGTCATCCGCTGGAAGTGATCCAGCCCGCATGGGCGACCTAGCCCTACTTGATTAACACTTAACGGTTGTTCTCGATCTTGGGTATTGGCTGAGGATACCCGATTTCGTAGCGAGAGGCGTTGTTTTCGTATGAGAAATTGCGGAAATCTACAAATAACACAATTTGGTTACCCGAGCAATGATGTGCGCTCCAGCCGAGTTGCATTGCCATACCGACGAACCAATTCTTAACATTGTCGGTAACGTATTTTGCATTTCCTTGATTTATCTGGTTGTACAGACCGAGGATTTGCTGCGGGCTGGCTATGATTGACGGGCTGTTCGGGCTCCTCTCCCTGGGGTCAGGGAAAATGAAAGGGCGAGGCATGCATCATCTCCGGTGAGAAGACTAGGGGAGGGCATATGGTGGTACATATGTACCACCAGATTTTTATGCAGGAAAGGGGGAATGTCGCCGCACTAGGTGGTGCAGGTGTACCACCTGAACTCACCTGCCTGGATGGGGCATGGGAAAGCGGACAGGCGTTCGCTTCACGTTCTTGCGAACCGGACAATCGCGTCACTTCCGTGTCGTGACCCAATCGAGGCGCGGTACGACAACGGCCTGACGCTGGCGATCGCCCGCACGGCGGCCCAGGAGACCAGCCTGATCGTCGGTTTCCCCAAGGTGGCACCCCTCGCCGCCGGCGAGATCACCGCGGTCGACATCCAGATCGACAGCGCGACCACCCGGCGCCCCCGGGCCATGGCACTCACGTCGATGATGCTGACGATGAAGGGGTTCGAGTAGCAGAGGAACAGAAAGTCCGATTGGGCGGCAGTGGCTGTAGGGAAAACCTCCCTGGTACGGTTTCCGTACAGCCGACCGATCCGACAGGGTTTGCCGTTCACGATACCGGGGACTTCGCTCTGGTGCTACGCGGCCCCCGTTATCCTGTCGGGAAACATGTGTTTTTCAACGGCTACGCCAGCGGTTGCCCGCTAGATCGGATTTCCTGCTCCATTGCTACTCAGCCCCCTACTCTTGGACGATCAGATCGCGCACGGATTGGAGAGCTTCCGCCCAAGCTTCGCGAACTATCGCGACGACGCGCGCGTCGCCGCCGCTCCCTTGCCTTCCCCGAAACCATTCGCTGTTACGGGCGTTGATCCGATCCCGATACCCCCGGCCGCGTTCGCTTTCGCAATCCTGCCAAAAAACGGAATCCAGCCGCAATTCATCCGCGTAAATGCTTTGGCCGACGAGTTGCGCCTTGCGCAGCAACCGGTCGAAACTGTCGTCCGCCACTCGCACGCATTGGCGTATGAGGTCGAAAGCGTCAGTCATTTCCTCGTCGTCCAAAAGATTCTTGGCGATTTCCCTTAGGCCGTTCAATTTGGGCTCGATCATCTGGGTCGCGATGCGGCGCGCGCCGTGGCTAAGCTGGTGCGGATAGTTGAGGTTGGGCCATTCGCCCGTCCGCGTCACGGATGCCGAGATCGTCCGGGGATGCGCTTTGGCGACCGCGGCGATCAGGCTGTCTTGGACATGGTGCGCCGACGTCGCTGCAACTTCGGCGTTGTGCGTCAGCCAGACTTCGAGCCGGTGCGCTGCGGCCCGCATGATTTCGCGGGATTGCTCCCGTTCGTAATTGGCGAGGAGCGCTCGGGCTCCGTCGATGATTTCGCGCACGGTATTGCGGTGGTGTTCTCGTACGGCCTCGATGCGCGCTTGGATGAACGACCGGAGCTTATCCGGGGAGTCTTCGGCGGAATTGAAAAATTCGATCGGTAGATGACTCAACCCGAGAGGGTGCAGTTTCAATTGGACTTCTTCCTCCTTGACCAAGCACCCTTCGTCCGCCGTTTCCACCAAGTAGCCGCTGTCTTTGACTTTCAGCGCGTCGCCCGGACGCGGCAGGACCAAGATTCCGACATGGCTGTCGAGCGTCCGCACGCCGCCTTCTTTGGCGCGCGTCAGAAGTTGCCTTATCTGCGTGGAAGGGGCTTCGTTGAAATGCGTGCATAACACCACGACCGTGTGCGGGTCGTCGAAATGCTGTTCGAGATCGGCCCGCTCGGCGACGTCGTCGATGCCTTGCGTGTCGATCAAGGTGACGGACAACGCCTCCTCCCCGAGAATGGTGTTCGGCACCACCATTTCGATGCGCTTCGGCAAAGTGAATTCCGGATGGCGGCCGTTATTCACGAATTCGAACGTTTCTTGGAGCCATTCCAATTGCGGACGGCCCACGTTGTCCGCGTACCATACGACCCGCTTGTCGCGCTTGTGCAATTCCATGCGCGCGAGAAGTTCCACGCAAAGCGCCTTCGGGTCGGGAAACTCTTCGGCAAGCTTTTTCCCGTCGTCCGAAGCGGGAATGACGGTCCCGTCGGGTTTCTTTTCGGCCCGCCGTTTCCGCAGGCCGGCCATATTGCGGATCGCGCGTTCGACCTCGCGCGATATGCCCACCGTTTCGCCCTCGGCGTCGGCGTCGTCGGGGGCGAGCGGGGCTTTTCCCGAGTTCAGCAGGAAATTCGCGAAATCCATGACGTGCCGCCGGAGTTCGTCTTCGGGGCAAGGCTCGATGATCAATCCGTATTGCGGGCCTTTCCTCAAATGGACCTCGCATATGGTTATGCCGCCCGATCCCGTTTCCAAAACCGTTTTCGGCATCCCTTTCGGCGTGGCGATTTCCAAGCTTTCGGCGCGGCAAATAGCGGTGGACTTCCCTACGGCGATAGTGCCGAGAAGGGCAACGCGGTAGCTTTTATTGGCGACCGATCCGGCGGCGGCCGACAATTCCGCCTCGTAACGGACCAGCCGGCGCTCGAAGAATTGCTTGACGTCGGGGCTTTCGGCCAATGCGTGGATTGCCTGCGCCGTCGTTTCCGCGTTCCAGAGGAGATCGGCGTCCGGGTCCGCCAGGGGCGGTTCGGGGATGATGCGCCACTGGCGGGCTAGAAGGTCTTTCAAGTTCAGCGCTTCGGGTGTGCCGATTCCCGATACGATGCTTTCGAGCTCGTCGTCGGTCAAAGGGCGTTCCCCTCCTTCGACCCGCGAGAGAACCGCAGGGCTCCATTCGATGCGCCGCGCGAGTTCGTTTTGCTTGTACCCAGCTTTCTCGCGCAGCATGGCGAGATGTTGCCCGACTTCGACTTGACGGCTCATGATCGCACTCCGGAAGAACCATTGCTGAAACGTTTCTATGCAACCACAGAAACGTTTCAGCAAGCGTTCGTTTCCGGCTGGGCGGCCGGCGTGGGCTGCCCTGTCGGATCGGTCGGCTGTACGGAAACCGTGCCAAAGAGGTTTTCCCTACAGCCACCGCCGCCCAATCGGACTTTCTGCTCCTCTGCTACTCGGACCCCATGAAGCTCGGCCGCGACGAGGCGTTCGTGTCGGCCAAGCGCCTCCTCCCCTTGGATCCCCGACGAGCTCGCCGTTGAGCACGTCCTGCCCGAACCTGACCGCATCACGATCATTGAACGTCCCCGGCGCCCCTCGTCCCCATGCCCGGCTTGCTCGACGCTGTCGTCGCCCGTGCACAGCCGCTATGAGCGGCGGCTGGGCGACCTACCGTGGCAAGGCCGCCCAGTGATCCTTCGGCTCCACGTGCGCCGGTTCCTGTGCATGATGTAAAGGCCGGCTGCCCGAAGCGCACCTTTGCCGAGGTCCTGCCCGGCGTCGTTCGCCCGTCCGCCCGTCGGTCCGAGCGTCTGGTCGACATCCAGCGCCACGTTGACCTCGCCCTGGGCGGGGAGGCCGGCGGCCGGCTTGCTCACCGTCTGGCCATGCCGGTCTCCGCCGACACGCTGCTGCGGCTCGCCACCGCGGCCCCTCGCGTCGAAGGTCCGGCGCCGCGGGTGCTGGGAGTGGACGAGTGGGCTTGGCGCAAGGGCCATCGCTACGGGACCATCCTGGTCGACCTCGAGCGCGGCGCCGTGGTGGACCTGCTGCCGGACCGGGACGCCGCCTCGTTCGCGGCGTGGCTGCGCGCACATCCCGGGGTGGTGGTGATCGTTCGCGATCGGGCCGACGTCTATGCCGACGGAGCCCGGCGAGGCGCTGCGGATGCGGTCCATGTCGCGGACCGCTGGCATCTGCTGCGCAACACCGACAAGCCGTTGAGGCGCCCAGTACCGATGACGGAGTGGATCAGGGCGTTGATGGTCAGCACCCCAGAGCGAGCGGAAGCCGTTGGTGACCTTGCGGAAGATGACGCTGGTGCGTAGTCCACCCAGCGTAGCAGCCGGCACAGGGCCGGAGCAAAGCACACATCGCCAGCATCGATGGCGTACTGGACGTCATGCTTGACATAGGCGGGACACACGGTGAGGTGGGTTGCGTTGGCGGTCCGCTGGGAGGCGCAAGAATGCATACGGCGGGATGCTGACATTTAGAATCAAGGAAGGCAAAGTACTAAGGCCATTAACCAATAAGAGGTTGTGGACCGACGTTGCTTGACCCGGTAGAATCGATGCCCGCAGGGTTTATGGTGAGGGGCGGGGGACGTATTATACCATGGCTGTATCTGAAAAATGAGCATAGTCGCCCTTGCCGATCATACGCATCCCCTTGCGTTACGCCCTCACTCCGATCTGGTTGCCGTGGACCTGTTTGCTGGCGCTGGCGGATTCTCGCTCGGTGCCATGCTGGCCGGTTTGCGGGTTGTTGCCGCGGTCGAGAAGGACAGGGACGCGTGCGAGACATACCGTGTAAACCTGGTCGCCCCAATCAAGGACGGCCCCAAGCTGTTTGAGGAAGACATCCTTGAGGTCAGTCCTAGGCGCTTGATGGATGAGGTGGGTTTAGTCCCCGGAGCGTGCGACGTTCTCATAGGCGGCCCTCCCTGCCAAGGTTTCTCGACACATCGATTGAAGGGTGTGGGAGTCGATGATCCCCGCAACAGACTGCTACTGCGCTATTTTGAATTTGTCGACGCGCTAAGGCCCAGGTTTTTCCTGGTGGAGAATGTGCCTGGCCTGCTTTGGTCCAGGCATGAAAAATACCTGAACGACTTTTATGGGATGGCGGCGGACGTTGGTTACACGGTGGAACCTCCCCGCCAGTTGAACGCCCGTGCTTACGGGGTGCCACAGAACCGCAAGCGGGTCTTCTTGCTGGGGCGAGACAATCGCGTCGTGCTGCCGGAGGTCACTTGGCCACCGACGCCCAGCCATCGTGCACCCGGTGACGCTGAAGGGGAACGCCACGGACTTCCGCTTTGGCGGATAGCTGAAGAGGTTTTTTCCATTCCCACGCCGGAGCCGGATCTCAACAACCGCTTCATGAACCCCAGCCCTCAGATGGTGCGCCGGTTCGAGAGCACCCCGCTTGATGGCGGTACCCGCCACCAGTCGAACTGCATACTGCCGTGCCACAAAGGTCATGACGGTCATAACGACGTGTACGGTCGGATCAAAACGTCTGTACCTGGCCCTACGATGACCACGGCCTGCATCAACCCGTCTAAAGGTCGTTTCGTGCACCCCTTCGAGCACCACGGCATCACGCTCCGGCAAGCGGCACGGTTCCAAGCGTTCCCGGACTGGTTCGTTTTCCAAGGCGGCTTGATGTCCTGCGGTGCCCAAATCGGCAATGCCGTACCGGTCGAGATGAGCCGGGCGCTTCTGCGCCCGTTTGTTCTGGCCGCTGATGCCGCCGAGTCCGGCGAAGGCAGGCCGGCGGAGGCTGCGTGATGCGGCAGGCCGCGTTTCAGACCCGCGCTCGCACGGTCGACCACCTAGGACGCGGGCAGATCGCCGACGCTCCGACGGCGGTCAGCGAACTCTGGAAGAACGCCTACGACGCCTACGCCAGATACGTAGGCCTCTACATCTTCGACGGTACTCCGGAAGTCGCGGCGGTGGTTGACGACGGCTGCGGCATGACCGCCGACGACTTCGCCGAGCGCTGGCTGGTGCTTGGCACGGAGTCGAAGTTCACCGACTCTTCGGTTTCCGTTGAGACCTTTGGTCTGGAGCCGCGCGAGCGACAGGGCGAGAAAGGCATCGGCCGTCTGTCGGCGGCCTACCTCGCGCCAGCGGCGCTAGTCCTCTCCAAGAGGGTTGGCGCGCCATTCGCAGCCGTTCTTGTCGATTGGCGCCTGTTTGAGAACCCCTACCTGAACCTGGACGACATCCGAATTCCCGTTGAGGAGTTCGAACAGTCGTCCGGCCTGATGGACCGGCTGCCTGCGATGATCGACCTCATCCGATCCAATCTCGGCGGGTCGAACGACGACCGTGGGCGTCGGCTAGCAGCGGCGTGGCAACGATTTGACGCCTTCGAGTTGGCGCAGGGCTCGCCCACGACCAGGAGCATAATCGAACGAGCTTGGGAAGAACTGCCGATTGGTGACCGGCATCTGGGCGAATGGCCAGTCTTTGCGGGCCTTGGCGAGCATGGGACCGGCTTCTTCCTGTTGGGCGTTCACTACGAACTCGCTCAATGGAACCGTCCCGACGTTCAGAACGATGAAATCGAAGCCGTTCGGGAACGATGGCGGCAGACGCTGAGTGGGTTTACCGACCCATATAGTGCAGGTAAGCCTGACTTCGACTATGAGGTGCTGCTTTACAGAGGGCGTACGCCAGCCCGGATCATTGGGAACACGGACGTGTTCGGGTATGACGACCTCTGGGCACTCGAGCATGTGGTCGACGGGGAGTTCGACGAGGACGGGGTTTTCCATGGTCGCGTGAAGGCGTTCGGGCGGGACCTTGGGGAGAGAACCTTCGTTCCGAAGCGTCCTCCTGGGAAGACCGGTCGTGATCGTCTGGGACCGTTCCGGTTTTGCATCGCAGCGGCTGAGCAGGACGCTCTCCGCTCGACGCACACGGCGAATCAACTCGAGATTATCAAGCAGCAGCAGGAGAAGCACGCGGGGGTCACTTTCTACCGCGACGGGCTGAGGGTCATGCCCTATGGCCGGGCCGACTCGGACGTCTTCGAGTTAGAGGGCCGCCGCGGCAAACATGCAGGCCGATACTATTGGGCCCACAGGAGAAGTTTCGGTCGAGTCGCCATTACCCGAGAACGTAACCCCAACCTGCGCGATAAGGCTGGTCGCGAGGGCTTGGTGGACAATCGCGCCTTCCGGGAGATGAAGGCGCTTGTGGAAGGGCTGTTGGTCGAGTTCGCGTTCAAGTACTTCGGGACGGATGCAGACCTGCGTATTGAAATTATGCCGGAGTTGATGGCTCGGAACGCGGCAGCCCGTAACGCGGCGGAAAAGGCCCGGTCCAAGCGGAAGGTCGGCCTGAAAGGTTTCCTCCGTAAGCAACGCGGAGCGTTGGACGGTCGGCTGTCGGAAGCCCAGGAGCTAGTGCACGATCTTGAGCGTGCCGCCGAGACCGGTGACAGGGAGAAGGTTGCGGTGGCGGCCTCGCGCCTTCAGGACATCGTACAGGAGCGGGTAGCCCTGAAGCCCCCGGCTGCGGGTGGAAAACTTGGGGATATGGAGGAGCGCTACCGGGAGTACCGGGACCGGTACAAGGCTTTCGTAGCGGAACTGGACCGAGCATCGAAGCTCCTGGCCGACGCTCAGGCTAAGTTCGGCCCCGTCGATCCAAAGGAAGTTCTAACGCGATCCTTCAGCAGCCATCAGGCCATGTTGGCGAACCGGGTGGACGCTTACATGAAAGAGGCTGATCAGCAGATCGAAGGCCTCCGGGGAATATGGCGCCGCCGAGCCGAAGAAGACCGGGCGAAGTATTACAAACTGTGCCGGCCGTTGCTGGAGGAAGACATCGAGGGTCTCTCGCTAGTCCGAATGCTGAACCTGCTGGATAAGCACCGCACGGACCTCGAGGAAGAGTTTGTCTCCACCTATGAGCCGTTGGTCAAATCGCTCCAGCAATTGGCCGAGGGCATCGACCTGGACAGCGCGCTGGCCGTCGTGGACGACGACCGACAGGCTTTGGAAGACAAGGTCAAGGATCTGAACGCGGTGGCTCAGGTCGGCATCACCGTCGAGATCATCGGGCACGAATTGGAGACGCTGGATGCGGAGGTGCGCCGTAACCTTGCCCGGCTTCCCGACGAGACTCGCCGGTCGACCGCCTTTAAGCTCGCCTATGAAGCTCACCATGCCTTGACCGAGCGGCTGCGTTTCCTGTCTCCGCTCAAAGTCGCCGGTTACCGGGCACGGGAGACCATCACCGGCCGCCAGATCGCTAGCTACCTTGAGGAATTCTTTGCGAGAGCGACTGCCAGCAATCGGATTGTCTTGACCGCAACCGACGCGTTTCGCAGCTTGACGATCTTGGATATTCCATCAAGAATATATCCTGTGTTTATCAACCTGGTAAACAACGCGGTGTACTGGACGTCCCAAGCAATCGACCGACGAATAACGTTGGACCTGGTGGACGGACTAGTCGTGGTGGCTGACAGCGGCCCCGGCGTTGACCCGGACGACCGGCACCGTCTGTTCGAACTCTTCTTCACCAAGAAGCGCTCGGGCCGGGGGATCGGGCTCTATCTCGCCCGGGTGAACCTCGCTGTGGCTGGTCACCAGATACGCTATGCCCGTGAGGAAGACCCTCATGTTCTTCCGGGGGCCAATTTCGTTATCGAGTTCAAGGGTCTTTCTAATGCAGCAGCTTAGTGCCTACCAATCGGCCGTTTTGGACTCCTTCCATGGCAAGGCCCTGAAGAGCGTCCTCCTCATTGATGACCAATTTCCCACCTATAAGGACGTCCTCCGTAACGATCGAGCTCGTTTTACGGAAGAGCCAAAGGCACTAAGGCTGTATGAGGCATTCCACAGGCGCAGGATGATCTGTGATGTCGAGAACGACGTCGCCAACCTCGACCTTGAGATTGAGCGGTTTAAGAAGAGCGATTTGATCGTTCTGGATTATCATCTTATTCCCGGGTCAGATGACGGAGTGAAGGCGGTCGACGTCGTGCTGCGGCTCAGCGCCTCGGCACACTTCAACACAATCATCATCTACACGCGGCATCGGAACCTGGCCGAGGTCTGGCTCGAACTTGCGGGCCGCCTTCGACAGGGCTGGGCTGAGGACGAGTCGGGGATATTCGACAAGGATGGCGAGAAGGCGGAGGAGTTGACGACGCAGTGGGATTTGCTCAGCGACCGTTTGCCTGATCCGCCGATCAGTTTGATCCGGTCCTACGTCACTCACGGTCAGAAAGGCTGGACGGAACACGCCGATGCCGAGGCCTTTCGCAAAGAGCTCGAAGCTGAGGGAGTTCCGAAATGGGCGATCTCTCAATTCATCGAGGCTTTGATCCACCGGTTCGTGCGGAACACTCTTAAGAAAGATTATGCGGGTTCCAAGAGGGAAGTGGCGGGCGCGTACAAGCCGGACTACGGAATCTGCTGGGTTCAGGCTGGGAACTGCTTTGTCGCCGTCGCACGGAAGGCGGACGGTGTCACCGCCGATGAGAATGATCCCGACGGACTTTTTGCGACGTTGGATGCGGCCCTTCTGGATTGGAAGCCCAGTTTGATCCAGGTGATCGGCTCGGAGATCCAAAATCTGCTGGAGTTGCAGGCGCTCGCCACGGACGAGCTCAACCTCAAGGATCCGCTGATCCGAACCGGCCTGTCCTACTTTATGCTCGAAGGACTCGGCAGCAAGATGCCGCCGGATGAGGACCGGGTCTGGGCTTCCGTGGAGACCATCATCGACAAGCTGGTGGATACGCTGAGGCGGCGCATCGGCGACGACGAGGCGCTGCGGACGATGGCCACGTCGGTCTTTCGGGAAAAGCTGCAGGAGATCGGTTGGGCTGAGCCCTCCACACCCAACGGGACATGGGACGCCGCCATCCAACTTGGCGCACCGCAGGTGAAGCCGGTAAAGGACAAGGTGGGCTTCGCCTTGAACTATTATCTCTCCAATGAGCCCCGTCCTCGGCGGCACGTAACGACGGGGACCGTGTTCCAAAAGGTCGGTACGGACGAGTTCTGGATTTGCGCCTCACCGTCGTGCGACATGGTCGCCAGGTCTCCGCACGAGGACCAGGTGTGGCTTCATAGCCTCTTCCCAACGATGCCGATGCTTGCGCTGCGTCTGCATTCAATGGGCAAAGTGGGTGATGCATTGAAGAACGCCACCCAAGGACGCCATGTATTCGTGCGGGCTGGTGAGCAGGAAAAGGCGTTCTGCATAGAGTCGTCGAGTGTCAAGCAGGTCATTTGGGAGTTCTTCTTTCTGCCTGGCAGCACCACTCTGACGGTTGCTGCAGGCCGCACGTCTACGTTCTCCGCATCACGAGTTCGGTTGAACGGCGATCGGCAGCCGGCGCTAGATACCGAGAATTTCGCTGTCGTCGGCCAACTCCGCCCTCAGAACGCCAGCCGCTTCCTGCAAATGGCTGGGCAGCACCTTTCGAGGATCGGGATGGATCATGTGAAGCTAGGCGGCTGACCGCAACGGTCGGCCGTCAGCGAACCGGTTGAGCGTTCAGGGTCGGAGCATGCCTCGATATTGGTGGGTGAATCATAAGCAGACGATCCGCCAGGAAATCGGCGGCGGTTATCTGTGGTCCCCGAAACGGGAGAACGGCGGCGCACGCAGTCAGTTCTACGAGAACATGCGGCTCGCCGATCCGGGCGATGTCGTGCTGTCCTTTGCGGACACATGGATCCGGCATGTGGGCGTAATTGAAGCGCGCTGCGTCACGGCGCCGAAGCCCGGGCATTTCGGTGCGGCCGGAGCGTATTGGGCACAGGACGGGTGGTGGCTGCCGGTAATGTGGATCCCACTCCCGAAACCGGTCAGGCCAAGGGACATTGCGGATCAACTGGCGCCTCTTTTGCCGCGCAAACATTCGCCTTTCAATGCCATCAGAAGAGCTGGCAATCAGAAAGCCTACTTGGCCCAAGTAGAGCGCGCAGTTGTAGAGGCCATTCTTGGCCGCGCCGGTCTAGGGTTGGAGGAATTGCCGTCTGGCGGAATCCGGGTGTTCGAGCAGATAGTCGAGGTGCTGGATGACGAGGCTGAGCGGGCCATCAGTCTGAACCTTGCGGTTGAGGAAACTGAAAGGCTGGAGCAAGTTAAGGCACGGCGGGGGCAAGGGTGGTTCCGAGCCAATGTGTCGGCTATCGAGAAGGCTTGTCGTGTTACGGGCGTATCAAATCCTGATTTGCTCATCGCGAGCCACATAAAGCCCTGGCGATCCTGCACAACGGGAGCGGAGCGTCTCGACGGGAACAACGGTCTCATGCTTGCGCCTCACATCGATCGACTCTTTGATCGTGGGTTCATCAGCTTCCGAGATGACGGGCAAATCCTGGTTTCCCCACTGCTGGCCCTATCCGACGTTGAACGCCTTGGATTGACTGTGGCATTGGCCAAAAATGTTGGCCCTTTCACGGCGAAACAGGCCATGTATCTGGAATATCACCGCGATTCAGTCTTTCTGCTCGAAGATCCTGATATATAGTCTGGACATATCTAACAAAACAAGAGCTGAAGAGCGCTGTGCAGAAAAAGCTGTCGGCATCGAAGTTTGGCCGCAGAAAATAAATCTCAGTTGCTTGCAAGCGCTTATTTCTGTCGCTTTCGCAAAAGTGCGCGCGTCCATTCACCGCTAACGTCCTTTCTCCTTGTTACCCCTCGCAGGAAGTCAGCGCACAATGCGCTCAGCGCATCCGGTTCCCATCGGGCAGGGCCGGTGATGCCGCACTCCCAAACGGTCAGGACGCGCCAGCCGGCTTCAATTAGCGCCTGCTCGGCTGCGGCGTCCCTGGCTTGGTTGCGGGCGATCTTTGCACTCCAGAACTCCGTGCGTGTAGCGGGTGGGCGCCCCCGCGGACAGTCGTGACCGTGCCAGAAGCAGCCGTGAACGAAGATGGCGGCGTGATACTTTGGAAAGACCAGATCGGGTCGGCCAGGCAGCTCTTTTCGGTGCAGCCGGAAGCGAAACCCTATCGCGTGAAGACTGCGGCGCAACGCTAGCTCGGGAGCGGTGTCCCGACTTGCAACACGACTCATGGCGAAGCGGCGCTGGTCAGGCGTGAGGGTATCCACAAGGCTTCTCCTAGCAGGCTGCTGAAAAGCTACCAGCGATGGGCTTTGAGCTGGATTTCGTCGCTAAGGTGGAAGCTGTAAAGGCCGGATGAAGTTTGGTCCATCCGCATTGGATCGCGGCGCTCCGCTGCTCACGGCGAGTCGGAGGCCGGACGTCCGGGGGCGGGGGCGGTCCTTGCGCGATGGCCTCGGCCGGAGTGAGGGCCAGCTTGGCGGCAGCAGCAAGGTCGTGCTGATGGCCGGTGAGGAGCGCGCCCAACGCGTCGCCGAGATTGCACAGGAGGTGCCACCGGTCCGCCACCTGTATGGCTTCGGGGGCGCCCTGGCGGATGCCGTCGGCGTAGGCGCCGGCGCGGTCACGGGCGACGACTGTCACACCGGGGTGCGCCTTCAGCCATGCAGCCACCGTGTCGCCTTGGCGGTCGGGCCGCAAGTCGATCGGGCGGTTGCGCTCCAGATCGACGATGAGGATGCCGTACGGGGACTACCCGGATCAGACGCAGCAACGTGTCGCCGCTGACCGGCATGGCGAGCCGGGTGGACAGCCGGGCACCGGGATTCCCGCCCGCACTCAGCGCGATGGTACGCTGCGCCTCGGCGAGCCTGCAGGTTCGCCGAACCCGGGGCGGTGCCACGGCGGGCAAGCGTTCGGCAAAGATGCGGCGCGGGCAGTCCGCGACCGCGCACCGGAAGGCGGCGCTCACCGGCTTTCAATTACCCACATCCGGCCGGGCCGCCGGTGACGGCGGCCCCCGCCTCGAACCCGGGCGGTCTCCAGCCTGTTGGCATCGAACGCTGTTCGGGAGGTGCCGATGGCCACGGGATCAAACGCATGGATCGAGGATGAACTCGCCGGCTGCCACTTTGCCGATGAGCGTCTGGGCCGCCGCCTGAGCACGTTGCTCGATCAGATGGCCGGGGCGATGGGCGACAGCATCCCCTTGGCCTGCCAGGACTGGGCCAACACCAAGGCGGCGTACCGGTTCTTTGCCAATGACCGGGTAAGCGAAGCGGACATTCTCGCCGGCCACTTCGACTCGACCCGCCAGCGGGTCGCCGCGACTACCGGCCCCCTCCTGGTCATTCAGGACACCACGGAGTTCTCCTTCCAGCGCGAGCATCCCGAGAAGATCGGTCAGACCGTCCGGGTGAACAGCGGTCAGGACCAGGAGGGACGGTTCCGCATGCACACCGTGTGTGGGCTGCTGATGCACGCCAGTCTGGCGGTCACGACCGAGGGCCTGCCGCTGGGCCTCGGCGCCGTCAAGTTCTGGACCCGGACCAAGTTCAAGGGCACCGCCGCCCTGAAGAGGAAGATCAACCCGACGCGGGTTCCCATCGAGCAGAAAGAAAGTGTCCGCTGGTTGGAGAACCTGCGTCGGACCACGGAGCGGTTCGGCGATCCGGCGCGCTGCATCCATGTCGGGGATCGCGAGAGCGACATCTACGAGCTGTTCTGCCTGGCTCAGGAGTTGGGCACGCATTTCCTGGTGCGGACCTGCGTCGACCGGCTCGCCCTGGGCGGCGATACGACCGTCGACGCCGTGATGGACGAGGTCGCCGTTCAGGGCGTGCATGCCATCGCCATCCGGGATGGTCAGGGCCGCGTCGGCACGGCGGAGGTCGAACTGACCTATCGCAGCCTGCGGATCTTGCCGCCGATCGGGAAACAAAAGCGCTATCCGGCGCTCACCCTGACGGTCCTGCATGCCCGGGAACGCGAGGCGCCCGCCGATCGGCCGCGCATCGACTGGAAGCTCCTCACCGATCTGCCCGTCCTCACCCAGGAAGCGGCCATCGAAAAGCTCCGCTGGTACGCGGTTCGATGGAAGATCGAGGTGTTTCACAAAATCCTGAAGTCGGGCTGCAAGGCCGAGGAGGCCCGCCTTCGAAGCGCCGACCGTTTGGTGAAGTTAATCGCCGTCTATTGCTTGGTGAGCTGGCGAGTCTTCTGGCTGACGATGATCAACCGATCGGCACCGGACGTCGATGCGGGGATCGTCTTCACCGATCGCGAGCAAGAGATCCTTGATTTCCTGATCCCGAACAAAGCTCCAGCCTTGCCCGGCAGCAACACCCTGGGCATCTATCTCACCAAAGTGGCCAAGCTCGGCGGCTATCTCGCCCGCGGCTGCGATCCACCACCGGGGAACACCGTCATGTGGCGCGGCATGGCGCGCCTGATCGACATCACCTTGGGCTCGGAGATCGCGCCGCAGCTTGTGGGTAATTGAAAGGCTCACCGGATGCGTACGTCGCTGCGGCCATTTTGGAGAAGAACCAAGTGATGTCGGCGTAAGTACCGCTAACCCCGCCGCTGTCCGTCGGTCTTTTCCTTGGCCTACGGAGCGGGACAGAACCATAGAAGGGCTCGCCGCCCTGTGCGCCCGACCTCGTGCACCAACCCACGTTTTTGGGCGCGGCGAAGGTTGGCAACGATCATTTGCCCAAGGGACAGGAATGCCTTGCGCTCCAGGGACAGCATCCGACGCGCACAAATGGCCGCGGCAATTTCCTGTGTGCTCAGCGGATAAGACATTTCCTGTAGAACAGCGATCGCTTCCTGCCCGAGTTCGTCACGCCGGAAGGATGGGAGGTTGTGCGTGTGTGCAACGACAATTTCGAAGTCCGGCCAGCGTCAATTACGGGTTCTTCCGCACTTCTGGTGCAAACAGGGGTGCCGGCGCGTAGCGGCATCCACACATAGAAGGAAGTCGCACTCTCCAG
>NZ_JBPXMR010000023.1:0-40125 GCF_053470425.1 Azospirillum terrae
CGCGCCAACCTCATGCACCGAAAGCGCCTCGACCGCCTCAACGCTCCCCGTCCAAACCTAGGCGAAGAGCCAAGGCAACTCACCCTGCAATGGACATGATCCTTAACCGGACAGCCGTGGGGCAAGCCCGGCCATGACGGCAAAAAAGAACCTACTTCTGCTCGAAGTCCAGGCCCCAGACGCTGTAGCGCTCGGGGTCCTCGGTCCAGTTCTCGCGGACCTTGACGAACAGCATCAGGTGGACGCGGCGTTCCAGGAACTCCGACAGTTCGGTGCGCGCCGACTGGCCGATCTGCTTGATGCGCGCCCCGCCCTTGCCCAGCACGATGGCCTTCTGGCTCTCGCGCTGCACATAGACGATCTGGCGGATCTTGACCGAGCCGTCGTCGAACTCCTCCCACTCCTCGGTCTCGACCGTGGCGGCGTAGGGCAGTTCCTGGTGCAGTTGCAGGAACAGCTTCTCGCGCGTCACCTCGGCGGCCAGCAGGCGCATGGGCATGTCGGAGATCTGATCCTCCGGGTACAGCCACGGCCCTTCGGGCATGCGCGCGGCGAGGAACCTGCGCAGATCCTGCACGCCGTCGCCGTTGGACGCCGACACCATGAAGGTGTCGGTAAACACTCCGGCGTCGTTCAGCTCGGCGGTGAGCGCCAGCAGATTCTCGCGGTGCTTGACCAGATCGATCTTGTTGAGGATCAGGATCGCCGGGCGCTGCTGTTCCTTCAGCGCCTCGATGATGCCACGGGTGTCGTCGTCGATGCCCCGGCGCGAGGTGTCCACCAGCACACCGACGAGATCGGCATCGTTCGCCCCCTGCCACGCGGCGGCGACCATGGCGCGCTCCAGGCGCTTCTTCGGCGTGAAGATGCCCGGCGTGTCGACGAACAACAGCTGGCTGTCGCCCTCGATGGTGATGCCCAGCACGCGCGAACGCGTGGTCTGCACCTTCGGGCTGACGATCGACACCTTCTGGCCGATCATGGCGTTCAGCAGCGTCGACTTGCCGGCGTTCGGCGCACCCACCAGCGCCACGAATCCGCAGCGCGGGTTCTCCGGCTCGGTTCCGGCCGTCTCCTCGTCCGGCGTCTCGTCTTCCGGCAGATCGTCGTCGTGGATATCGTCACTCATCAACCGCAACTCCCAACTGGCGCAGCAACGCACTGGCCGCCTGCTTTTCGGCGGCGCGCTTGGAGGCGCCGGAGGCCGTCACCGGCTCCTCCCCCTCCACCCGCACCCGCACACGGAACACCGGCTCGTGCGCCGGGCCGCTCTGCTCCACCATTTCATAAGACGGCAAGGGCCGACCGCGGCCCTGTGCCCACTCCTGCAACGCCGTTTTCGGGTCCAGGGGCGGCGGCTGATGCCGGTCGATCATCGAGCCCCAGGCGCCGCGGATGAAGCGGCGAACCGCTTCCAGCCCGCCGTCCAGGTACAGGGCACCGATCACCGCCTCGCAGGCGTCCGCCAGGATCGTGCGGTTGCCGCGCCCGCCACCGGATGCCTCGGCCGGCGACAGCCGCAAATAGCGCCCGAGGGCGAGCCCATCGGCCACCGTGCCCAGCGCCTCGCGCCGCACCAGGGCGGCGTGCCGCTTGGCGAGCGCCCCTTCCTTCTCGCCAGGGTAGCGCTCCAGCAGCCATTCGGCGACGCACAGGCCGAGCACCCGGTCGCCGAGGAACTCCAGCCGTTCGTAGGCGATGCCGGGGCCGTGCGTGGGGGCGATGCCCTTGTCCGAGCGCTCCAGACCCATCAGGCTGGGGTGCGTCACCGCGTCGGCGAGCAGACTCGCGTCGGCGAACGCGTGGCCGAGCGCCATCGCCAGCTCCGCGACGTCGGCGCCCTGGTCGGTGCCGGTGGGCACCATGGTTTCCTTGGTCAAATCACGCCCTTACTTCACGCCACTGAACAGCCGGGAGAACCGCAGGTCGAACGGCCAGCGCCAGACCTCGAAGAACCGCGTGCCGTCCTCCAGCGAGAAGAACAGGAACTCGGCCCGCCCGACCACGTTCTCGATGGGCACATAGCCGACCATGCTGGGAACCCGGCTGTCCAGCGAGTTGTCGCGGTTGTCGCCCATCATGAACAGATGGTTTTCCGGCACCTTGTAGACCTGCGTGTCGTCCAGCGGACCGTGGTCGGACTCTTCGAGGATGCGGTGCTTCACGCCGTTGGGCAGCGTCTCGATGTACTGCGCCACCCGCGTCTCGCGGCCCAGGCCGTCCCGTCCGACATAATCCTCGATGCGATCGCGCTGCACCGGTTTGCCGTTGATGTTCAGGATGCCGCCGATCATCTGCACGCTGTCGCCCGGCAGGCCGATGACGCGCTTGATGTAGTCGGTCTTGTTGTCGCGCGGCAGCTTGAACACCGCGACGTCGCCGCGCTCCGGCATCTTGCCGAGAATACGGCCGTCGAACAGCGGCAGGCCGAAGGCGATGGTGTGCTTGCTGTAGCCGTACGAGAACTTCGACACGAACAGATAGTCGCCGATCAGCAACGTCGGGATCATCGATCCCGACGGGATGTTGAAGGGCTCGTACGCGAAGGTGCGCACGCCGAACGCGATCAGCACCGCATAGAAGACCGTCTTCAGCGTCTCGCCGATGCCGCCGGCTTCCTTTTTCTTTTCGACCAAGGCCATGTGCTCTCGATTCTTCGCGTCGGGAAAAGTCATGCAGAGGGAGGTTCAGGCTCGGCACTGATAACGACGAAGGCTTCCGCCAGCGGGTATTCGTCGGTCAGCGTCACGTCGATGCGCGCGCGCATGCCCAGCGGCGTGATCGCCTGCAAGCGCTCCAGCGCCCCGCCGGTCAGTTTCATGGTCGGCTGGCCGGTGGGCAGGTTCACCACCCCCATGTCGCGCCAGAACACGCCGTTGCGGAACCCGGTGCCCAGCGCCTTGGCGCACGCCTCCTTGGCGGCGAAGCGCTTGGCGTAGCTGCCGGCGCGAGCGTCGTACTTGCCGCCCTTGCCGACGCGGCGCTCGGATTTGGCGCGCTCCACGTCGGTGAAGACACGGTTCAGGAACCGTTCGCCGAAACGCTCCAGCGTCTGCTCGACACGGCGGATGTCGGTCAGGTCATTGCCGATGCCCAGGATCATGCCGGCTCCCGCCGTGGCCGCGTGGCACCCGGACGCGCCTCGTCCATCCGCTGGCGCATCTCGTGCAGGCTCTCGGCCAGTCCGACGAACAGCGCCTCGCCGACCAGGAAGTGACCGATGTTCAACTCGACGATGCTGGCGATGTCCGCCACCGGCCCCACCGTGCCATAGTCCAGCCCGTGTCCGGCGTGGCACTCCAGGCCGATGGACTCGGCGTGCGCCGCGGCCTGCCGCAACCGCGTCAGCTCCGACCCGCGGCCGGCGCCCGGCGCGGTGTCGCAATAGGCCCCCGTGTGCAGTTCCACCACCGGCGCGCCGAGATCGCGCGCCGCGTCGAGCTGGCGGACCTCCGGGTCGATGAACAGCGAGACGCGGATGCCCGCGGCGCCCAGCTCCTGCACGTAACGCTCCAGGTGCGCCCGGCCGCCGTCCACGTCGAGGCCGCCCTCGGTGGTGACCTCCGTGCGCTTCTCCGGCACCAGACAGACGGCGTGCGGGCGGTGCTTCAGCGCGATGGCCAGCATCTCGTCGGTGGCCGCCATCTCCATGTTGAGCGGCAGAGCCACCTCTGCCATCAGCCGGGCGATGTCGGCGTCGCGGATGTGGCGGCGATCCTCGCGCAGGTGTGCGGTGATGCCGTCGGCGCCGGCCTCGGCGGCCAGCAGCGCGGCGCGCACGGGGTCGGGGTGGCGGCCGCCGCGCGCGTTGCGCACCGTAGCCACATGATCGATGTTCACACCCAGGCGCAGGTAACGGGTCATCGCAACGCTCCCGGAATCGGCTGTGCGCCGGCCAGCCGGCCAGCGCACGCTCACCCCGACTATATAGCGGGCCGCAGCCGCCGCGTCACGCCTCCTGCACGGCGCGCAGGAAGCGCTCCACCTCGCCGCGCAGCGAACGGCTCTCGCCGTTGAGGCGTTCGGCGGCCGTCGCCACCACATGCGCCATGCCGGTGGTGCGGGTCGCACCCTCCATCACGTCGCCGATGCTGCGCGACACCTGACGGGCGCCGATGGCCGCTTCCTCGACGTTGCGGACGATCTCTGTGGTGGCGGCGCCCTGCTGCTCGACCGCGCCGGCAATGGCGGTGGCGAGTTCGTTGAGCCGGCCGATCACGTCGCCGACCTCGCGGATGGCGGCGACGGCGCCCTCGGTCTGGCCCTGCACCGCGGTGATCTGCTGGGCGATTTCCTCGGTGGCGTCGGCGGTCTGGCTGGCGAGGTTCTTCACCTCCGTCGCCACCACGGCGAAGCCGCGGCCCGCCTCCCCCGCCCGCGCCGCCTCGATGGTGGCGTTCAGCGCCAGCAGGTTGGTCTGGCTGGCGATGGAGGTGATGAGCTGCAACACCTCGCCGATGCGGCGGCCGGTGTCGGCCAGGTCAGCGATGCGCGCGTTGGCGGTCTCCGCCTGGGCCTGCGCCGCGCGGGAGATGTCCGCGGCCATGCGGACCTGCCGGTCGATCTCGTCGGTGGAGGCGGTCAGCTCGGTCGCCGCGGCGGCCACCGTCTCGACGTTGGCGGTGGATTGCTGGGTGGCTGCGGAAACCTCGCTGCTGCGCGCCTGAGCCTGCGCGGCGGTGGCGTTGAGGTCGCCGGACGCCGAGGTCAGCTTCTCCAGCGCCTCCTGCACCGTCGTCATCAGGCCCTGGACGGTGCCGTTGAAGTCCTTCGACAGCGCGTCGAGCCGCTGCTGCCGGCCGAGCCGGCGCTCGGTCGCGGCGCGCGCCTCGTCTTCCAGGCGGCGGTGCGCCTGCGCGCGGTCCTTGAAGGTCTGCAACGCCGCGGCCATGGCGCCCACCTCGTCGCCGCGCCCGACGTGCGCCACCTCGACGGAATGGTCGCCTTCGGCCAGCGCGCCCATGGTGCGGGACAGGCCGGCCAGCGGGTGCGTGATGTCGCGGGAGATGAGGTGCGCCGCCAGCAGCGACAGCAGCACCAGCACCGCGCCGATGCCCATGATCTCCGCGGCGTTGCGCAGGAAGGTGGTGTCCACGTCGTCGGTGTAGACGCCGGTGCCCAGCATCCAGCCCCACGGCGCGAAGGGAGCGGCGTAGGACAGCTTGGGCTGCGGGCCATCGAAGCCCTGGCGCGCCACCACATACGACACGAAGCCGCCGCCGGCCCGCGCGGCCTCGATCATGGCACGGATGTAGGGTTTGCCGGCGGCGTCCAGCGCGTCCATGCGCGGCTTGCCCTCGTCCTGCGGACGCGGGCCGATGGCCAGCGAGGTGCCGTCCATCTGATAGACGAAGACATAATCGTTGAGCGGGCCGTAGCGCAGCGGCCGCAGCGTGGCCAGTGCCTGCGCCCTGGCCTGTTCCTCGCTGATCTCGCCCTTCGCGGCCCGCGCCTGCAACGAGGCGGCGACCGAAACCGCCGCCTGGACCAGGTTGCGCACCTGGGTTTCCTTTTCGGCGACGATGGCGGCGCGCAGGTTGTACAGCGCCACGCAGGAGCCCAGCGCCATCCCTGTCAGCACCGCCCCGATCATCAACAGGATCTTCGTTCTTATCTTCAGTCTGCTCAGCATCGTCCGTGCCATCCCCTAGGCGGGCGGGCGCACTTTCGGCGCCTTCACCCGTTTGTGCGCCCTGGAGGATGGCCGCTTTTGCGGCTTATTTGCTTCGTAGTTAAACCAAATCCCATCTTTATGGGACCGGTCCTGCTTCCAGGGCGCGAATATACCCTGATACACCACAGGGTCACTTTTGCCCAGGTATGGCTAATATGCCATTTGGACGCAGGGGGGAGCGGCATCAGCCGACGCGGATGCGCGCCGCCAATTCCCTCAACGCGTCCAGAGACGGCCCCTTGCGCGGCCATTCCAGGCCGACGCCGTCGTCGGCGTGGCGTGGCAGCACGTGCAGATGAACGTGCGGCACCGTCTGCCAGCCCGCCGGCCGGTTCGCCTGGAGGATGGTCAGCCCCTCCGGCTGGAACGCCTCCTGCACCGCGCGAGCAACCTTGTGGGCGGTGCGGAACAACGCTGCCGCCTCGTCTTCGCTCATATCCAGAATGGTCTCGGCCGGGCGCTTGAGCGCCACCAGCACGTGGCCGGGGTTCACTTGGCCCGCATCCATGAAGGCGAAGGTATGCTCGTCCTCGTAAACCTTGGCGCAGGGAACGTCGCCCGCGATGATCCTGGCGAAGATGGTGTCGGCCATGGTTTTCCTCCCCCGTCCCTATTTGGTGAGGAAGAAGTAGACCGTCATGGCCGAGCCGACGAGGATGACGAACTTGCGCAGGACGGGCGGCGGGATGTGGCGAGCGACGCGAGCGCCCAGATAGCCGCCGGCCACGCAGGCGACCAGCATGATCGACGCCTCGTGCCAGTACACCGCCCCGCCGCTGACGAAGGCCACCACGGCGATGGCGTTGAGGCAGCCGGACAGCAGCGACTTCAGCCCGTTCATGGCATGGATGTCGGTCAGCCCGAATACGCCGAAGGTCGCCAGCATCAGAATGCCGATGCCGCCGCCGAAGTAACCGCCGTAGACCGCGATGAAGAACTGCACCACCAGCACGCCGACCGGTCCCAGGCGGGCCTTCGAGCGGATCCACGCCGCCAGCTTCGGCCCGGCGGCGAACAGCGCGGTGGCGAACAGCAACAGCCAGGGGATGATCGCGCTGAAGGTGGCGTCCGGCGTCCACAACAACAGCAGCGCTCCGAGCAGGCCACCGATCACGCTGATGCCGATGAAGGACGGCAGGCTGACTTCGGTCAGCCGGCCCAACTCGTTGCGGTAGCCGTAGGCCCCGGCCAGCGCGCCGGGACAGACGGCGACCGTGCTGGTGGCGTTGGCGGCGACGGGCGGCACTCCGGCGAACACCAGCGCCGGGAAGGTCAGGAAGCTGCCGCCGCCGGCAACGGCGTTGAGCACGCCCGCCGCGAAGGCGGCGGCGACCAGGAGCAGAATGGAAAGCATGAACGGGTCCGAAGCGATGTTGCGGCGCGACTATGCCCCGAACGATCGGATGACGGGAGAGGGATTCTACCGCCCTCTTGCCCGGTCCACCGAATTGATCACCGGCGTGGCGCGCAGCGCCGCCATGATGTTGGTCAGGTGCTTGGCGTCCTTGACGTCGATGTCGATCAGCAGCTCGAAGAAATCCGTATTCCGGTTGGTAATCTTCAAGTTCGTGATGTTGCCGCCGTTCTTGCCGATCACCGTGGACAGGTTGCCCAGGCTGCCCGGCTCGTTGGCGACCACCAGATGGATGCGGCCGACGTGCTCTTCCGGGCTGTCGGGCCCGACGTCCCAGGCGACGTCGATCCAGCGCTCCGGCGAGTCGTTGAAGCTCTCCAGCGTCTCGCAGTCGATCGTGTGGATGGTGACGCCCTTGCCCGTCGTCACGATGCCGACGATGCGGTCGCCCGGCAGCGGGTGGCAGCAGCGCGCGTAGTGCACGGCCATGCCGGGGATCAGCCCGCGGATCGGCAGCGGCGCCGCCTTGCCCTTGGCCTTCGGCTTCGGCTTGACGATGAGGGCGTTGCCCTTGTCATCGACGTCCTTGAGCAGCGCCTGCGCCTGGGCGTGCGGCTTGTGGCCGGGGAAGACGGCGTGGAAGACCTCGCGCCCCGAATGCAGGCCCGAGCCGACCGCCGCCAGCAGATCGTCCACCGCCGGCTGCTGGAAGATCTTGAGAACCCCCTCCAGCGCCTTCTCGCCGTAATCGTAGCCTTCCTGGCGGAACTGGCGCTGCAGGATGGCGCGGCCGAGTTCGATGTATTGCGAGCGCTGCTGGGTGCGCAGATACTTGCGGATGCGGGCGCGCGCCTTGCCGGTGACGACGAAGCGCTCCCACCCCGGCACCGGCGTCTGCGCCTTGGAGGTGATGATGTCGACCTGATCGCCGTTCTGCAACTGCGTGCGCAGCGGCAGCATGCGCCCGTTGATCTTGGCGCCGACGCAGTGGTCGCCGACCTCCGAGTGCACGGCGTAGGCGAAGTCCACCGGCGTCGCGCCGCGCGGCAGGGCGATCAGATCCCCCTTCGGCGTGAAGCAGAACACCTGATCCTGGAACAGCTCCAGCTTGGTGTGCTCCAGGAACTCCTCGGGCTTGGTGGCGTGCTCCAGGATGTCGAGCAATTCGCGCAGCCAGCGGTACTCGCGCGCCCCGGCGCGCGGCTGGCCCTGCTTGTAGGCCCAGTGCGCGGCCACGCCCAGCTCGCACACCTCGTGCATCTCGCGGGTGCGGATCTGCACCTCGATGCGGTTGCGCTGCGGACCGATGACGCCGGTGTGAAGGCTCTTGTAGCCGTTCGGCTTCTGCGTCGAGATGTAATCCTTGAAGCGGCCGGGCACGACCGGATAGCGGCTGTGAATGATGCCCAGCGCCTGATAGCACTCGCCGAGATTGCCGACGATGATGCGGAACGCCATGATGTCCGACAGCTGCTCGAAGCTGACGTTCTTCTGCTGCAGCTTGCGCCAGATCGAGTAAGGCGTCTTCTCGCGCCCGCTGATCTGCGCATCCGACACGCCCTCGTCGGCCAACACCTTGGTCAGCTCGTCGATGATGCGCTCGACGCGGTCCTCCCCCTCCGAGCGCAGGCGCGACAGCTGCGCCAGGATCGAGTCGCGCGCATCCGGGTTGAGCTGGGCGAACGCGAGGTCCTCCAGCTCGTCCTTGACCTGATGCATGCCGATGCGCTCGGCCAGCGGGGCGTAGATCTCCAGGGTCTCGCGCGAGATGCGCTTGCGCTTGTCCGGGTTCTTGATGTGGTGGAGCGTGCGCATGTTGTGCAGCCGGTCGGCCAGCTTGACCAGCAGCACGCGGATGTCCTCGGACATCGCCAGCACCAGCTTGCGGAAGTTCTCCGCCTGCTTGGCCTGCTCGCTTTGCATTTCCAGGCGCGACAGCTTGGTCACGCCGTCGACCAGACGGCCGATCTCGCGGCCGAACAGCCGCTCGATGTCTTCCTGGGTGGCGACGGTGTCCTCGACCGTGTCGTGCAGCAGCGCCGTCACGATGGTGGCGGCGTCGAGCTTCAGGTTGGTGAGGATGCCGGCGACTTCCAGCGGGTGCGAGAAGTACGGGTCGCCCGAGGCGCGGGTCTGCGACCCGTGCGCCTTCATGGAAAACACGTAGGCGCGGTTGAGCAGATCCTCGTCGGCCGACGGATCGTAAGCCCTCACCCGCTCCACGAGTTCATATTGCCGGATCATGCCACCCGACCCGGCGCCAAGTGCGCCCTACCGGTTGAAATATCGAGATATATGGAACCGGGTGGCGCGGACGGCCACCCGCGCGCCCACACCGGATCAGACGTCGTCGCCGACATCACCCTCGGTCATGCCGAAGGCCTTGTCCGGATCGGCTTCCATGTCGGCGGCCAGATCGTCGTCTTCGCCCAGTTCCTCGCCCTCGCCCATGACGTCGTCGCCGTCCAGCGAGTTGTCGGCCTGACGCGCCCAGTCGTGCTCGCCGGCCATCAGCTCGACGATTTCCTCCTCGGGCTCGTCCGGCTCGACGTGCTTCTGGTGGCCCTTGATCAGCGAGTTCTTCAGGTGCTCCAGCACCACCGTCTCATCCGCGATTTCGCGCAGCGCCACGACGGGGTTCTTGTCGTTGTCGCGGTCGATGGACAGCGGGGCGCCGGACGCGACCTCGCGGGCGCGCTGGGCGGCCATCATCACCAGCTCGAACCGGTTGGGAACCTTGAGGACGCAATCTTCGACGGTAACGCGGGCCATGCCAAACCAACTCCGGATTCCTGGGAGGGGTCCGAATATATTGACGACACCCCGACCATGCAAGCGGCATGACACAAAACGCAAGACACCGGAGGCAATGCTCCTTCGCCGGACGGTCGCCCACCGTTGCGCCCTTGCCGCTTCGGGAGAACCGGCCTATTTTGCAATTTGGTGCACTGCATTTTGTAGGGACCGAATATTTCCATCATTGCTTGTAGAAGGAACAGGAAATTGGATCGATCAGCGACATTGCCAAAAGAACTCAGCCGCCTTTTCTACAAAGAAGAGCGCGTCGCCATGTTCATCGATGGCGCCAATCTCTACGCTGCCGCCCGCGCCCTCGGATTCGACATCGACTACAAAAGGCTGCGCGACGGTTTCGCAGCGGAAGGCCGACTCATTAGGGCATTTTATTACACGGCATTGGTCGAGGATCAGGAATATTCGCCGATCCGGCCGCTGGTCGACTGGCTCGACTACAACGGTTACACGATGGTGACCAAGCCGACCAAGGAGTTCACCGACGCGTCCGGCCGCCGCAAGATCAAGGGCAACATGGACATCGAGTTGGCCATCGACGTGATGGAGATGGCCGAGCGCGTCGACCACATCCTGCTGTTCTCCGGCGACGGCGACTTCCGCCGTCTGGTCGAGGCGGTGCAGCGCAAGGGCGTGCGGGTCAGCGTCATCAGCACGGTGCGCAGTTCGCCGCCGATGGTGGCCGATGAGTTGCGCCGTCAGGCCGACAACTTCATCGAGTTGCAGGACCTCGCCGGTTCCATCGCCCGCGTCCACCACCACCGCGAGCCGCACGGCGGCATGGGCGGCCACCCGTCCAGCCACCCGAACCAAAGCCCGCCGCAGGATCTCGACAACGGCGACGTCTTCGACAATTTGTAAGCCAGCCCCCCAGCCCCGCTCTCGCGCCAGCGAAGCTTGCGCTGACGCGACAGGCGGCCTGTGGCCGCCGAGAGCTGGGGGAGGGCTATTTTCTCCGACGGCCAGCCATCTCCCCCGCCATCCGCATCGCCGCAACCAGGCTCGACGCACTCGCCCGTCCCGTCCCCGCCAGGTCCAAAGCCGTCCCGTGATCCGGCGACGTGCGGACGAACGGCAGCCCCAACGTCACGTTGACGCCTGTGTCGAAGTCCACCGTCTTCAGCGGGATCAGCGCCTGATCGTGGTACATGCACAGCACCGCGTCGTAGCGGGTGCGGGCGTGCGCGTGGAACAGCGTGTCGGCCGGCTTCGGCCCGGACGCGTCGAGCCCCGCGGCTTGCAAAGCCGCCACCGCCGGCGCGATCACGTCGATCTCCTCGCGCCCCATCGACCCGCCCTCCCCCGCGTGCGGGTTGAGCGCCGCCACCGCCAGCCGCGGCCTGGAAATGCCGAAGTCACGCGCCAGCGCCTCCGCGGTCACCCGGCCGCAATGCACGATGGACTCGGCGGTCAGCAAGTCCACGGCCTGCCGCAGCGCCACGTGGATGGTCACCGGCACCACCCGCAGATCGGCGGTGGCCAGCATCATCACCGGTTCCTCGGTGAGGCCGGCGAGGTGCGCCAGATATTCGGTGTGGCCGGGATGCCGGAAACCGGCGGCGTAGAGCGCCGACTTCTGGATCGGGTTGGTCACCACCGCCGACGCCCGCCCCTGACGCACCAGCTCCACCGCGCGGTCGATGCTGGCGATCACCGCCGCACCGTTGGCCGGGTCGGGCCGCCCCGGCTCGACGGGGGCCTCCAGCGGCAACGCCAGCACCGGCAGCGCCGCGTCGAAGACCGCGCCCACCTCCTCCGGCCCGGTGACGGCGTGCACGGGCACGTCGAGCCCGATCAGGGCGGCGAGGCGGGTCAGGCGCAGCGGGTCGTCCAGAACGACGAAGGGCGGAGCGCCGGTGGTCCGGCGCTCCGCCCAAGCCTTCAGCACGATCTCGCCGCCGATCCCCGCCGGCTCACCCATGGTGACCGCCAGCGGGATCTGCGAGATCACACCCGGTACTCCACGAACGCGGCGCGGCGCAGGTCGCGCAGATAGCGGCGCGACACCAGTTCGGCGCGCTCCTGGATCAGCATGCCCTCGACGTCCTCGCGGGTCGGCAGGCGCGGCGCCTCCTTCGCCTTCGGCGGCGGGGGCGGCGGGGCGGCGGCCTTCTGCACCACCGTCTCGGGCGGCAGCATCGGCACGTCGCGCTTGCAGACGATCAGCAGGATCGAACCGCCGCCGCCGTTCAGCACCGGGCTCGGCTGCCCCACGGGGATGCCGAGGACGAGCTGCTGGAGGCCCGCCGGCAGATCCTTGACGCGCAGCGTGCCCATGTCGCCCGACTCCGGCACGCCGGTGGCCTTGGCCTTCTCCTCGAAGTCGGCGCAGCTCTTGATCGACTTGCGCAGCTTCTCCGCCTGCGCGGTGACCGCCTTGCGCTGGGCGTCGTCGGTGGCCGGCAGGATGATCTGCTTCAGGTGCACCTTGGCCTTGTTGATGTCCGGCCGCTGGATCGTCTGCACGACGGGCTGCGGGGGCGGCGCCTCTTCCTCGGCGCCGCCGATGGCGCGCTTCGAGCGGACCAGCAGGATGTGATAACCGGACGCCGTGCGCACCGGCGGCGACATCTGGCCGGGGCGGAGCTGCGCCAGCGCCGCGTCGATCTGCGGGTCCAGCTCGCCCGGACGCACCCAGCCCAGGTCGCCGCTCGACCCGGCGGTGGTCGCCTGCGAGAACTGGCGGGCCACGGCGGCGAAGTTGCCGCCCTTGCGGATCTCGTCGGTCAGGCGCTCGCCGGCGCGGCGCACCTGCTCCTCCTGATCGGGGTTGTCGACGGCCAGGAAGATCTCGGCCACCAGATATTCAGGCTTGCCGATGCTCTGCTTGACGCGCTCCATGGCGCCGTCGACCTCGTCGTCGCCGATCACCACTTCCTGGCGGATGCGGCGCTGCATGACGCGCTGCCACGCGATCATGGCGCGCGTCTGCTCGATCAGCGTCGCGGGGGCGATGCCGTTTTCCGCCATGTACTTCTGGAGCTGCTGGCGGTTCATGTGGTTCTGCTGGGCGATCTGATCGATCGCCTTGTCGAGGTCGGCCTGCGGCACGGTGATGCCCAGGCGCTTGGCCTCCTGAAGCTGAAGCCGCTCGTCCACCAGCTGGCGCAGCACCTGCGGCATCAGCCGCTGGCGCGTCTCGGCGCTGTCGGGCATGCCGGCGCTCAGCACCATCAGGCGCATGCGCGCGTTCACGTCCGACACGGACACCGCGTCTTCGTTGACCACCGCAGCGATGCGTTCGGAGGCACCGCCGCTCTGGCCGCCCTGAGCCGGCTGAGCTTGACCCTGGGCCGGCTTGGCCTTCGCCGCGCTCTCCGCAGGGGCGAGCGCCACGGCCGCGCACGCGCTTGCCACGGCAAGGGCGGTCCGGACGGCACGCAAATCGAACATGGACTTCTGCTCCCCTGATGATCGGCCCTTAATACGGCTCCGCCGACCGAGTTGCAAACGGGATCGTTCGCGGATGTGGACGCTCATCCGTCTTCCAGATGCAACAGCGCGGCGATGCCGATCAGCAATGCGATGCCCGTCGGCATCCATGCGGCCATCAGCACCGGGATGGTCTCCGACATGCCCAGCGTCTTGACGATGTCGGTGGCCATGAACAGCACGAATCCGGTCATCACGCCGCCCGCCACCATGATCAGCGCGCCGCCGCGCCGCGGCATGCGCAGCGAGAAGGCCGCGGCGAACAGCACCATGGCGCAGAACAGCAGCGGCTGCGCCAGCAGCGAGCTGTAATGCAGCCGGTGCCGCGTCGCCGGGAAGCCGGTCAGCTCCAGCGTGTGGATGAACCGCGGCAGGTCCCAGAACGAGATGGTTTCCGGCGGTGCGAAGCTCTCCTCGATCTGCGCCATGTCCAGTTCGGTGGGCAGCGTGTAGGCGGCCTGTTCCTCGGGGTCGCGCTTGGGCCGGTTGACGACGGCGTCGTGCAGCTCCCATTGCCGGTTCTTCAGCACGGCCGACGGCGCGTCGACGCGCCCGGTGTAGGTCATGTCGCCCTGGAACAGGAAGACGATGACGTTGCGCAGTTCCAGCGTCGACGGGTTCACCGTCTCGGCGTGGATGAAGTACTGCTCGCCGGCCCCCGACTGGCGCAGCCACAGGCCGGCCTTGGAGATGTCGAAACTGCTGCTGCGCTGCTTCAGGTATCGGCTCTGCAACTGGTCGTACTTGGCGATGAACACGGCGCCCACAGGGTTGATCAGCGTCACCTTGACGACGCCGATCAGCGCCGCGGCGATCAGCACCGGCATGAGGAACTGCCACGCCGACACGCCCACGGCGCGCGCCACCACCAGCTCGGCGCTGCGCGTCAGCCGCCAGAAGGTGAACATGCCGGCGAACAGCACCACGAACGGGAAGACCTGCTGCCCGATCTCCGGCTGCTTGAGCAGCGCCATCTGCATCACCAGCCCCAGCGTGATGTTGGGCTTCGAGCCGGCACGCCGCAGCAACTCGACCACGTCGAGCAGCAGGATGATGCCGAGGAAGACCAGCAACAGCAGGATGAACCAGGTGACGAACTGCCGGCCGATGTAGCGAGACAGCGTCGCGGACGAGTACATGATCGGCCTCCAGCGGCCGGGAACGGGAACCGGAGCGCTATGTACCCCCTAACCGCCGGCAAAACAACCCGCGCAGCTTGACAGGGCGGACAACCTCTCTACCCTCGGCCCACGTTCCTGTGAAAAGAAAGAGCGTGAGATGAAGTTCAGCTTCGCCAAGCCGGCCCTGCCGAAGGCAGGCACCGTCGTCGTCACCGTGCTTGCCGATCGTGCGCTGGGCAGCGCCGGCCGGGATCTCGACCAGAAGACCTCGGGCATGCTGACGCGCGCCATGGAGGCGAGCCGCTTCACCGGCAAGAAGGACGAGACGCTGGCCGTCCTCGCCCCCGCCAATCTGGAAGCCGGCCGCGTGCTGCTGCTGGGCCTCGGCAAGCCGGAGGAGGTCACCGCGCTGACCCTCCAGTCGGCCGGCGGCGCGGTCGTCGCGGCACTCGCCAAGACCGGCGAGACCGAGGCGCACCTGTACGTCGAATCCCCCGGCGCCAGCGCGCTCAAGCCCGCCGAGATGGCCGCCGAGATCGCTTTCGGCGCGCGGCTGCGCGCCTACCGCTTCGACAAGTACCGCACCAAGGACAAGAAGGACGCCAAGCCGTCGCTGAAGAAGGTCACGCTGCTGACCGACGAGGCCGACGCCGCCAAGCGCGCCTTTGCCCGGCTGGACAAGGTGGCGGACGCCGTGCTGTTCGCCCGCGACCTGGTGTCGGAGCCCGCCAACATCATCTATCCCGAGACGCTGGCCGAGCAGTGCAAGGAACTGGCGGCGCTGGGCGTCGAGGTCGAGGTGCTCGACCTGAAGAAGCTCAGGAAGCTCGGGATGAACGCGCTCCTGGGCGTGGCCCAGGGCAGTGTCCGCGAGCCGCGCGTCGTCGTCATGCGCTGGAACGGCAATCCCGAAGCCGCCGACCGCCGCCCGGTGGCCTTCATCGGCAAGGGCGTAACGTTCGACTCGGGCGGCATCTCCATCAAGCCGGCCGCCGGCATGGAGGAGATGAAGTGGGACATGGCCGGCTCGGCCGTGGTGATCGGCACCATCATGGCGCTGGCCGGCCGCAAGGCCAAGGTCAACGCGGTCGGTGTCGTCGGTCTGGTGGAGAACATGCCCTCGGGCACCGCGCAGCGGCCGGGCGACATCGTCGCCTCGCTGTCCGGCCAGACCATCGAGGTGGTCAACACCGATGCCGAGGGCCGTCTCGTGCTGGCCGACTGCCTGTGGTACACGCAGGACACCTGCCAGCCGCGCCTGATGATCGACGTCGCCACGCTGACCGGGGCGATCATCATCGCGCTCGGCCACGAGCACGCCGGCCTGTTTTCCAACAACGACGAACTGGCGGGGGCGCTGACCAGCGCCGGCACCGCGGTGGGCGAGCCGATGTGGCGGCTGCCGCTGGGCGACGCCTACGACAAGGACATCAACACCGACGCCGCCGACATGAAGAACACCGGCTCCGGCCGGGCGGCGGGCAGCATCACCGCGGCGCAGTTCCTCCAGCGCTTCGTCAACGATGTGCCGTGGGCGCATCTGGACATCGCCGGGGTCGCGTGGTCGAAAAAGGACAGCGCCGTGGTGCCGAAGGGCGGCACCGCCTTCGGCGTCCGCCTGCTCGACCGCTTCGTCGCGGATTTCCACGAGGGGTGATAGACGCTTAGGCACCCACCCATGACCGAGGTCCGCTTCTACCACCTCCAGCGCCGCAGTCTGGAGCAGGTGCTGCCCAAGCTCCTGGAGAAGACGCTGGAGCGCGGCTGGCGGGCCGTGGTGCTCGCCGGCTCGCGGGAGCGCGTCGACGTGCTCACCCAGCATCTGTGGACCTACGATGCGGCGTCCTTCCTGCCGCACGGCAACCAGCGCGACGGATTCGCCGACGCACAGCCGATCTGGCTGACGTCCGAGGACGAGAACCCCAACGCTGCCACCGTGCTGTTCCAACTCGATGGCGGCGTCAGCGAAAAACTGGCCTCCTACGACCTCGTCTGCGACCTGTTCGACGGCAACGACGACGAGGCGGTGATGGCGGCGCGCGACCGCTGGAAAGCCTGCAAGGCCGACGGCCACACCCTGACCTATTGGCAGGAGAACGAGCGCGGAGCCTGGGAGAAAAAGGCGTGAGCGGCGCCTGTTTCGCAGGTGCAGCGTGAAGATCGACCGATAAGCCAATTGCTTTTCCTGCGACTATTGGCAACTTTGAAGACCAATCGGCAGCCAGGGGACAGCAGCGCCGCATCATGACGCGCGACGACATCAAGGCCGCGGCGATCCTCGTCGTGGACGACAACGCCTCCAACGTCGAACTGCTGCGCGAGATGCTGGCGCACGACGGCTACACCAACGTGCGCGGCGAGACCGACCCGCGCCGGGTGCCGCCGCTGTGCGAGGCGCAGGTGTTCGACCTGCTGCTCATCGACATCCGCATGCCGCACATGAGCGGCTTCGAGCTGATGGAGCGTTTGAAGGCGATCTACGCCGGCGACCACGTGCCGATGCTGGTACTGACCGCGCAGACCGACCAGGACACCCGGCGCAAGTCGCTGGAGATGGGCGCCAACGATTTTCTGACCAAGCCGTTCATCACGTGGGAGCTGCTGCACCGCGTCCGCAACATGCTGGAGATCCGCACTCTGTACCGGCACGTGGCCCAGCAGAACCGCGACCTGGAGCGCCGCGTCGCCGACCGCACGGCCGAGCTGAGCGAAGCGCTGGCCGCCGCCCACCGGGCCGACCGCGCCAAGCTGGATTTCCTTTCGGTGATGAGTCACGAGCTGCGCACGCCGCTCAACTCCGTCATCGGCTTCGCCGAGGTGATGGCCGCCGAGTCCCTCGGGCCGCTCGGCCACCCCGACTACATGGACTACGTCAAGCTGATCGAGGAGAGCGGCAACGTGCTGCTGTCCATGGTCAACAAGATCCTCGACTACACGCGCGGCTCCACCGGCTCGGTGGAGATTCAGGAGTCGGACGTGCGGTTGCCGGCGTTGCTCGGCACCTGCATCAACCTTCTGACCCCGAAGGCACAGCCCAAGAGCGTCGCCCTGACGCTCGAACCGGTGCCGGCGCTGACGCTGCGCGCCGACCACCGGCGGCTGCGCGAGATGCTGTTGAACCTCCTGGACAACGCCATCAAGTTCACGCCCTCCGGCGGCCACGTGACGCTCAGCGCCGCGCAGTGCTGCGAAGGCGTGGCGATCCGGGTGAGCGACGACGGGCCGGGCATCGCGCCGGAGATGGTCGACCGCATCTTCAATCCCTTCACCCAGGCCGAGCGGTCGCTGGCCCGCCAGCACGAGGGCATCGGCCTCGGCCTGCCCATCGTGCGCCGTTTTGCCGAGTTGCACGGCGGCCGGGTGGAGTTGGACAGCGCGCCGGGGCGCGGCACGAAAGTCACCATTCTGTTGCCGGCCGCGCGCATCATCGCCGCCCCCGCCGCAGAAGCCGCGCGCAGCTGAAACCCTTCTTTCCCCTGTTCAAGAATCGAGACTTTTTCCATTCGAGCACTCGCGTTTTCGATTGCGTAACCACGCAACCGATACACGGGCAAACAATGAATTGGCGGTATACGTCTCTGTAAACACTAGACCCATGGTCACATTCATGTATGCTCTGCGTCAGAGTGCAGATAAACGCAGGGAGAGCCCAGGTGGCAGAGGATCTACAGCAGCTTACGGCGCAGATCGTTGCAGCGTACGCGGCCAACAACAGCGTCTCGGTGAATGACCTTCCTTCGGTGATTCAGGGCGTCTATTCGGCGCTGAGCCGCGTCGGCAGTGAAACCGGCGAGTCGGCCACGTCCGAGCCGCAGACCCCGGCGGTGCCGATCAAAAAGTCCGTAAAACCCGACTACATCACGTGTCTGGAGTGCGGCAAGCAGCAGAAGATGCTGAAGCGGCATCTTGCGTCCGACCACGACCTGACGCCGGACCAGTACCGCGCCAAGTGGGGCCTGCCGCGCGAATACCCGATGACCGCTCCGAACTACGCCGAGGCTCGTTCGCAGTTGGCAAAGGCTTCCGGCCTCGGCCTTCAGGGTGGCCGCACCAAGGGCCGCGCCAAGGCGAAGAAGTAAGCTCCGCACACGGGAAAGGCGGGAACCGCGCTGGTGCGCCGTCCCCGCCCCCCGATGTTGCAGACAGATTTTGGGGTTGGGTTTTTGGGTGTGGCCTAATGATCGAGGGCCGTACCGACAGCAGCGCCGCCGAGGCCGCCGATCACCGCCCCCCGCTTGCCGCCGAGCGCATAGCCACCGGCCGCACCGGCACCGCCGCCGAGCACCGTACCCGTGTTGCAAGCCGCCAGCAGCATGGTCGCTGAAAGAGCAGCTGCAATCAGCTTGTAGCGTTTCATGTCGAAATCCCTCTGTTGCGGTCCAGGCTCTCTGGAAACAACAGGGAAATCGGCAATACGATCCCGGTCCGGCTTGGGACAGGCCCTTTCCCTCCCCCAGCCCGGCTGGGGGAGGGATTCAACTCACTCCCACTCGATTGTCCAAAGGTGCCATAACAGGTTGAAATTTCTGAGAAATATGTCGCGAACGGCCTGCAATGCCCGACGATAGGGCCGTCACAAAACTACGCTCTTGATTTTAAAGAGGAAATTCCCGGAAAATATTTTTCGCGGTTCCGACAGCTATCGGGACCAATTGAGCAATTTTCCGTACCGCCCCTCGGCAGCGAGCGCGACCGACTCCACATCGAAAAGTACCGTCGGCGAGCGTATCAGCGGCCGAGCCTCCCGCACATCGGCACCCAGTGCATCCAGCATCAGGCCGCAACGGACATTGCCAACTCCGGCGTGCAGCTCACCCCCTATGTCCGACCTCTCCGAGTCGGTCGGTCGGCGAGAGGCCGTCTGACCAGTGCCGCTCAAGCCCTGCCTTTGCACCGAGAATGCGGATGGACCGCTTCCGGTGTGCGACGGCGGACTATCCCCGCCACATCTTCGCCGAACGCAGCCCACCGTGGTGGCGCCCCGGGTCCGGCGCACCCGCCGGCTCGCCGAGGCGCAGCGCGCTATTGCGCTGACTGCTGGTGGAAATCCCGGCGCCCGGCGTCCGCCCGACTCGCCATACCGGTCAGCGGCGACACGCTGCTGCGCTTGATCCGCGCGGTGCCCATGGACTGCGCAAGGACTTGGCGGCCGTTGAGGCGGCGTTGGAGACGCCTTGATCCACCAGCCCGGTCGAGGGGCGCATCAACCGGCTGAAGACCGTCAAGCGCACCATGTACGGCCGAGCGGGTTTCGAACTCTGCACAGTCCGGTGAAAATGGGCTCTCCCGCATTCTCGGTGCACAACTTTAAGCATTTTAAGCTGCGGCGAGCACCCGCTGGCGCAAGAGGTCGAATCTCGCCCGGCCGTACATCTGGCGTTTCACCAGCTTGAGTTTGGTAATCCGCCCTTCCACTGGCCCAGTGCTCCACTCCAGGGTCAAGGCGGTCTGAACCGCTCCGGGTTTGTCGGAGGCCATTTGGCTTGAGTCACGCCGCCATGGCGACGTCCTCAGTTTGAGCATAGTAGCGCGCCTCGGCCTCGGCGGGTGGAATGTTGCCGATGGGTTCGAGCAAGCGCCGGTGATTGAACCAGTCCACCCATTCGAGGGTGGCGAACTCGACAGCCTCCAGGGTGCGCCATGGCCCGCGGCGCCGGATCACCTCGGTCTTGTAGAGACCGTTGATGGTCTCGGCCAACGCGTTATCGTAGGAATCGCCAACGCTTCCCACGGAGGGCTCAACCCCAGCTTCGGTGAGACGCTCGGTGTAGCGAATCGCAACGTATTGCGATCCACGATCGCTATGATGGATGAGGCCGCTGCCCTTGGCGGGCCGGCGGTCATGAAGCGCCTGCTCCAGGGCATCCAGAACGAAGCTGGCATGGGCTGTGCTGGATACCCGCCAGCCCACGATCCGGCGGGCGAAGGTGTCGATGACGAAGGCGACATAGACGAAGCCCTGCCATGTCGACACATACGTGAAATCCGCCACCCACAAGGCGTTCGGGCGTGGCGCCTGGAACCGGCGATTCACCCGGTCAGCGGGGCACGGCGCCGCCCGGTCGCTGATCGTGGTGCGGACCGTCTTGCCACGCGTCGCCCCCTTCAGACCCATGTGTTTCATCAGCCGGGCCACCGTGCAGCGTGCCACGTCGATGCCGTCCCGCCGCAACTGCCGCCACACTTTACGTATCCCATAGACCTGGAAGTTCGCGTCCCAGACCCGTCGGATAGCCAAACTCAGCTCCGCATCACTTCGCGAGCGGGCCGGCGCCTTGGACGGATCGGCTCGCCGGGCGGCATGGACGCGGTAGGTCGACGGGGCGATCGGCAGCACTCTGCAGATCGGCTCGACCCCGTAAACGGCGCGGTGTGCGTCGATGAAGGCGATCATTTCTTGAACGGGCGGTCGAGCTCCGCCTGGGCGAAATACGCCGATGCTTTCCGTAGGATCTCGTTCGCTTGGCGCAACTCCCGGACCTCGCGTTCCAGCGCCTTGATCCGCTCCTGCTCATCCGTCGTCGGCCCGGGCCGCTTGCCTTGATCACGCTCGGCCTGCCGGACCCAGCCCCGCAGCGTCTCCGCCGTGCAGCCGATCTTCGCCGCAATCGAGCCGATCGCCGCCCACTGCGAACCGTGATCCCCTTCGTGCTCGAACACCATCCGCACCGCGCGTTCGCGGACTTCAGGGGCGTATTTGGGTGATGCCTGCTTCGTCATGATGTACGCATCCGGTGAGCACCGCGGTCAGGCCGGTTTCCAATTCCAGGGCAGCAGTTCGGGCAAGCGGTTCTGCGGCAGGTCGGCGATGCGGGCCAGGACGTCGGCGAGCCACGCCTGGGGATCGACGTCGTTCAGTTTCGCCGTGGTGATCAGCCCGTAGAGGATGGCCGCCCGCTGGCCGCCGCGATCGGAGCCGCAGAACAGCCACGCCTTTCTGCCCAGAGCGATACCGCGAAGGCTACGCTCAGCGGCATTGTTCGTCAGGCACAGCCGGCCGTCGCCGAGGAAGCGGGTGAAGCCGTCCCAGCGGGTCAGCATGTAGTCCATCGCCTTGGCCACCGGCGCATGGCGGGAGAGCCGGGCGCGCTCCGTGCGCAGCCAATTCTCCAGCGCGCCAACCAAAGGGACGCCGTGCTCCTGGCGCGCCGCCAGCCGCTCGGCCACCGGCTTGCCGGTCAAGGCGCGCTCAAGGTCGAAGATGGCGTCGATGCGCTTCACCGCTTCCAGCGCCAACGGCGCGATCGGCGGGGCGTCCTTGCCGCGCCTTTTGCTTGCGGCGATGTCGGCCAGCTTGAAGAAACCCCGTCGTGCATGGGCCCAGCACAGCGCGGCGCCGATCGGCCCCGGCTTGCGGTCGGCCTCGTACAGCCGGTTGTAGCCGGCGAAGGCGTCGGCCTGCAGCCAGCCGGCAAAGCCGGCCAGGTGCCGTTCTGGGTGTTCGCCCTTGCGATCGCGCGAGTAGTGGAACAGCGCCGCCGGCAGAGCCCGGCCGGCAAACGGCCGGTCGTCGCGCACATACACCCACAGCCGCCCGGTGTCGGTCGCGCCCTTGGCCAGCACCGGTACCGGCGTGTCATCGCCGTGCAGCCGCTCGGCCGCCATCACATGCGCCGCGATCAGCGCGTGCAGCGGCGCCAGCACTGCGGCCGCCGCGCCCACCTGGTCGGCCAGCGTCGACACGCTGAGCGGCACGCCTTCGCGGGCGAAGCGCTCGGCCTGCCGGTTGAGCGGCTGGTGCTGGCCGAACTTCTCGAACAGGAGCATCGCCAGCAGGCTCGGGCCGGCCCAGCCGCGCGGCGTGGCATGGAAGGGCGCCGGCGGCTGGCTGATCGTCTCGCAGTGCCGGCAGGAGAATTTCTCGCGCACCGTCTGGATCACCTTCCACTGGCGCGGGATCACCTCCAGCGTCTCGGTGATCGTCTCGCCCAGCTTGCACAGCTTGTCCGAGCCGCAGCACGGGCATGTGGCCGGTGCCGGCACAACGACGCGCTCGCGCGGCAGGTGGTCGGGAAAGGGCTGGCGCGAGGGCCGCTTGCGGGCGAAGGCCGCCACCGCGGTGGTTCGGGCCGCCGCCGCCTCGGCCTTCAGCTCGTCCTCGCTGGCTGTCGCCTCCAGCTCTTCGAGCTGGAGTTCCAACTGATCCAGCAGGCGCGCCTTGCGTTCGGAGCGCGTGCCGTACAGCTCCCGGCGCAGCTTCTCGATCTCCAGCTTCAGGCTGGCGATCAGGGCATCGGTGTTGGAGGCCACCGCCCTGGCCCGGGCCGCCTCGGCTTCCGCGGCATCCGCTCGCGCCTCGGCCTGCGCCAAGGCGGCGCGCAGGGCGGCAATGTCGTCGGGCGGGGCAGCGGCGGTCATGGCGCCAGTTTACCCGGGATTGTCCCGAAGAGCCGCCGCATTCCGGCCGGAACGGCGGCGTCGATTCACCGTGTCGCAGTCAGCCGGCGGCCCCGGGCCTCCAGGTTTTCTGCGGGTTGCGCCAGTCGATGCCTTCGAGCAGATAGCCCATCTGCCCGACCGTGATCGACACCGCGCCGTCCACCGGCGTGGGCCAGATGAACCGGCCCCGCTCAAGCCGCTTCACGAACAGGCAACTGCCCTGGCCGTCGTGCCAGATCACCTTCACCAGATCGCCCCGGCGACCGCGGAAGATGAAGAGATGGCCGCCGTGCGGATCCTGACCGAGCCGCTCCTGGACCTGGAGCGCCAGGCTCGCCCAGCCCTTGCGCATGTCGGTGTGGCCGCTGGCCAGCCAGACCCGCACGCCGCTCGGCACCGGGATCATGCCAGGGCACCGACGACGGCCGCGGCCAGGGCCGGATCGACCGGCCCTTCCAGGCGCAGGCGCGCCCCGCCGGGCAGGATCACCTCGAGGACCGCCGCCGGGCTCGCGGCCGGTGTCATCGGAAGCGGCGGTGGTTCAGGCGCCTTCACCAGCGGTTCGGTGGCGATCGGCTCCGGCGTGATGGTCACCGCGACGAAGCTGGACGGTTCGGCCACAGCCGTGCCGGTGGCCGTCATCAGCCGCCGCCAGCGGTACAGCAGGCTCTCGTGCACGCCCAGGCGGCGGGCCGCTTCCGTCACCACCACGCCGGGGCGGAACGCCTCCTCGACCATCCGCACCTTCTCCGCCGGCGTGTAGTTCCGCCGCCGCTCCGTCCCCGTCAGAACCTCGACACGCTGGTAAGCCATGACGTTTGCCACTCGTTTGCGTCCGCGCGATGACGCGCCGCGCAAACCTCAGCCGCCGAACCCTACCTTGCCAAGGCGGCGCTCACCGGATGCGTACGTCATGATGACCCCAGTCTCTCAGAAGATGGGGCCTCCAGGAAACCCGGCGCGGTTCATTCCTCGCCAGGACGGCGCTCACCGGATGCGTACACATCGTCGGCGCCGTTCAGGCTGATCTGGACCAAACGATCACTGGCGCTGCGTCCAGAACATGGATCGGTTGGTCTCCGGCGTGCGCCAGCCGGCGCGCCCCGGGTCACTTCTTGATGCGCATGAAGCCGAGCACCCGGGTGCAGATCGCGGGGGCGCCGAGATCGGCCAGCAACATGTCGTCCGGCTCCACAACAACGCCGCCAAGCGCCCAGGCCACCGCCGGATGCCCGGCAGGCAGCATTGCCGCGATCTCTTGGGCGATCGGCGGGTTCCGCTTGTTCATGAACCAGACAAGCAGGAGGAGCAGCACGCGTCGGTCCGCATTCGTCGCCAGTTCCTCGGCTACCGCGCGCACCCTGTCCTGATCCCCCCGCCAAGCGAGCAAAAGGGAGAGCGAGGCGGCCACAGGCTCGTACCGTGTCGCGAGCAATGGCGCCGTGATCTTCTCCAAGATCTCCGGTCGCACTGCCTCCGCGCCCTGAAGGAGGCCGCCCGCGGCAGCCCGCCGTACGCCCGGCTGCCCGGGACGGACGGCCAGGTCCAACAACTGCTCCTGTAGCTCAGGATCGCCGCTGTTGGTCAGCAATCGGAAGATCGACGTCCGGACGTCCGGATCGGCCGTGTCCAGCCCGATCGCCATCAGCTCGCGAGCCTCGGCTGGCGGCAGAGGCGCCGCTAGGGCGATGGCCTCGACGGCGCCTCGCGCGATCGGGAAATCCCTGTCATCGCCGTAATGCTGCTCGTCCCTGGACCAAGTGTCCCTGGCAAGGATCATCAGAGCCGGCAGATGGGCGATGTGCGGCTTCTGCTTGAGCAGGGCGACGAGGGCCTTGCGCACGGGACTGCCACGGTCTGAGGCTTTGGCAAGAAGACGAACCGGTATCGGCACGTCGGCCCGCTCCCCAAGCGTCGTGAGCGCACAAGCGCTGACATGGGCGAACTTGTGGTCAAGAGCCGCCTCAACCTCGGCGTCCATGTCGAGCCTGATCGCGGCCTCGACCGCCAAGACCGCCGTGGCAGAGTCGGCGCTGTGCTGGAGAAGCCAGCGCACGTCCTCCTGGGCCGGCGAAGGCGCGACGGCAGCCAGGGCGACCCGCAACCGACGGACGCGCTCGCTCGGTGACGCGATGGCGGCGAGCGTCGCCTGCGCCTCGTCGTCCAACGTCGGCGTATCGTTGGTATCCACCGCGAGCGCCGCCTCGCTGATCTGCCGGTATGGGCCGGGAAGCGCCTGAACCGCAACCTCGGCGGCATCGCTATGCCGCATGCCGTCTCCTCCGCGCCGCCAGCGCAGGCCGGCGAGTTCGATCGCGATCTCGACAAGGCGACTCGCACCACCGTCAGCCGCGAGTTCGCCCATGATGCTCCGGAAAGCATCGGGCGCTCGCTCAATCAGGCAGGTCAACGCCGCTTGTGCGACATCCTCATCGGTGTGTCCCGCCACGATCCGGTCACGCAGCGGGGGAAGGTAGACCGGATCCCAGGCGGACTGCAGGATGAGCCAGAGCAGGTCCTCACGCTCATCGCCATAAGCCGCTCGGAAAACGCCTTGCAGCTCCTCAGCGTCCGCGCCTTTCTCCTTGACCTCTTTCGCTAGCTGGTGAAGCCAGTAGAACAGCAGCCTGCCGGCATGGCGATGCGTGACGAGGCTGCGCCACCCCAGGGTGGCCCGCGCCTGCCGGATATATGCTGTCAGGAAGACTTCGGCGGTGTGGCCCTCGTCATCTTCGGCCAGATGCTGTGCATAGTCATCGGAGTAGACTTCGTTTGCGAAATCGAGGCGGAGCTGCGCGGCTCTGTTTCGATCCGCGTCGTTCGGAGTCAGTTCGGCGACGGCCGCGTCGACAATCCGCTCGAAGCCCACCAAGTCCCGGAGCGCACCTTCGGCGATCGCGTCGTCGGCTTGCATAACGCCAAAGCGCACCACCTGCATCGCCGCATCGAGAAACGCGCCCGACAGATCGGGCGCAAGCCGCTCCAGTTGCTCCGAGAGGCTGGCAGGATAGCTAACGCGATCGGCGGGCAGGATCTCTCGCACGAAACCCTCGATCAGGGGCTTCGTCCGCGGATCGGCGCGCCGGGCCTCGTACCAAGCCTCCGACCGCTCTGGCGCACCCCAGACGGTGAAGCCCGGAAAGGTGTTGTCGGGGCGATGCAGGAGGAAGCGCGCCACCTCGGCTCCGTTGCTCGCGGCTGAGCCGGCCTCGGCGGCGAGTTCAATATAGCTTTCGAGCGCCTTGCCACCCTCCGTCAGTCTGCCTTCCAGCCAAGCGTCGATCTTGGTCACGGTCGGACCACTCGCCTTGACGGAGAACCGGCTCCGGCCCGCGGCGAGAATCCGCGCCGCAGCCCCGGTTCCCCACTCTCCGCCGGGCCCGTCCTCGGAAACGAGAAGATCCAGAAGGTGTTTGAGCGTATGCCGAACCTCCTGGCGATGCGCCTCCATCGCTTTCTCGACCCCCGCTTCGACCCGGGGATGGTAGTAGGCTACGATCCCGCCGTCCGCTTGCCGCAGGTTGCGGGCGGCGATGAAGAAATCGACCAGCGGCGACACGCCCCGCTCCATCGCCGCGTCGAGATCGGCCAGCCCATCCTCGATCTCCCGGAGCACGGATTGTGACAGTTTGTCCGAAGCCTTGAGCAGGCTCCAGATCACCGCGGCGGCGCGAATGTCCTTACGCTCCTCGATTTGGTCGACAACCGTGTTCTCGATAGCGTTCTGGTGCGCGCTGCGGATTGCGTTCGCGATGAAGCCCAGCGGGTTCTTCAGCCCAGCTCGATCAAGCGTTCGAAGAGCGTCGAAGAACTTCTGCAGCTCAAGCGGCGTAGCCAGCTCGTCCAGCACCTTCCGCTCGGCGCCTCGAGCCAGGGGCTGCAGCTCGCGCGGCAGGCCGCTGATCCGGGATTGGTAGAGGCGACTGCGCTCCGCTGCGCCGTAATGCTCGGCCTCCAGTTTGATGAGCCACGCAGCCACGCTGTCCAGCGCCTTCGACTCCTGGGCGACGTCAAGCCGCGAGGTGGCGACAATCATCCGATTCGGCCCCGCTTCCGCGAAGAAGCGCGCGAGTTGGTCGTTCCAAGGTCGGCTCTTCGGGTCGAAGTCGAAGCGCCCCCATGGGTCTTCGATGTCGTAGAGCACGGGCGATGGCGTCTGGTCGTCCCGAAGCTGCTGCGGCCCGAGCCGGATCGACACCCGCGTAAGTCCGGGCATCTCCAGGCGAAGCTCGTCATAGAGCTTCTTCGTCGCCAAGGTCTTACCCGTCCCCGACTGGCCGATGATCAGCGCCGCGCTGCGCTCGCGCATCGCCGCCCGCAGATCGCTCCAGTTCGTGGGATGCACATAGTGCTCAAGCTCGGGCGCGCTCGCGAGATAGCCGCCATGCTCCCGGACGACGTGCTCCAGCTCCTCGCGGCGCCACCAGCCTCCGCCGGCCCGCGCGATCCTCGCCCGAGCCTCTTCTCGGAGCTTTCGGCGACACGCGTCCAGGTTCGCGTTGGGCACGCGGCAGCCCTCAGTCAGCAGACGCTCGATGTCCGCCCTGAGGCGCTCATCATCCTCGTTTGCGATCACCGCCACGCGGCCCGCCGCATCAGCGGGAAGCTCCTCCGCGATCACGTCCGGGAGAGCGGCGTGCTTGGGCCAGTTTCCGGCGCGCCGGACCTTGAGCTGGCGCGCGTCGCCGTTGAGCCCTGCGCTCGTGATCAGCAGGTAGCGCGACGCGGAGTCGGCGAGCCGCTTCGCCGCCGACGGTCGGGTGTCGCTACCATGCAGTAACAACGATTTCAGCGTGGTCGGCGTCCAGGCGTCGCCGCCACGGCGCTTCACCTGCACGATCAGCTTGTAAGCGCCGAGCGGCACCTGAGTGACTGCGCGTGACGGCTCGGAGTCGGCCAGCTCGCCTTCGAGGTCCTCTTGGCTCGCCGGCTCGAGCTGCAGCGCCGAGGTCAGCCGCGAAACGACGACGAGATCGAGCGCCAACCAGACCGATGCGTCGATCTGGTACTCGTAGCCGGCCAGGGAGGCTCCGCCGGCCCCGCCCGAACCGTCCTCTTCATCCACCAGCGCCACGGTCGTTTATGCTCCCCCTCCCACGGCTTAAGCTGCTGCTTCGCCGCTGCGTGAGTGCAAACTATAACTCAAGTCTAGCGCTGCCGAAGCCCCCTGTGTCCGAAGTCCCCGAGTCGGTCGGCGAAAAATCGCCCGGCTAAGACGATGGCCAATACACGTCCCGGACGACGGCCGGGAACTAATGCAGGCGGTCCGCAGGTACTGTCATCGACGGTGGCGCCGGCGCCACGGAAAGGGAGAGGGTTGAAGGGGGAGACCGTGACGGACTTGGAAGCAGGAGGAAAGGCCTCCGGCTGGTCCGTCGCGGAGATCCGCCATGCCCGATGCCTCGCGAACCGCCCGCTCCGCTGGTGACCGCGCCAGCCTGTACACCGAGATCACCACCAGCATCATTGCCGAACTTGAAGCCGGCCGGCTGCCCTGGGTGCAGCCATGGGGCGGGACGGGCACCGCCTCCCTTGGCCTGCCGCGCAACGCCTCCTCCGGGAGGGCCTATTCGGGCATCAACGTTCTGATCCTGTGGGGCGCCGCCTTCGCCGGCGGCTTCTCCGGCCAGACGTGGCTCACCTACCGGCAGGCCCAGGCGCTCGGCGGCAACGTCCGCAAGGGCGAACGCGGCACCACCGTCGTCTACGCCGACCGTTTCATTCCTGATCGCGAGCGCCTTCGGGCGCGCGAAGAGGACGACGATGCCCAGCCCATTCCTTTCCTGAAGCGTTTCAACGTCTTCAACGTCGATCAATGCCAAGGCCTGCCCGACGACATCGCCCCGGTGCCGCCGCCGATCCCGGAGGGGCTGATCCTGCCGCGGGCCGAGGCGTTGATCCGCGCCAGCGGCGTCGATGTCCGTATCGGCGGCGCCCGGGCCTTCTATCACCTCCAGCACGATTACGTGCAGGTACCGCCTCCGCAGAGCTTCTTCGAGCCGGTCAACTGGCACCGCACCGCGCTGCACGAACTGGGGCACAGCACCGGACACCCCAGCCGCCTCGGCCGGGACCTGTCCGGGGCTTTCGGCTCGCGCAAGTATGCCGTCGAGGAGTTGGTCGCCGAGATCGCCTCGGCCTTCCTCTGCGCGGCACTCGGTATCGTGCCCACCGTCCGGCACGCCGACTACATCGGTGCTTGGCTGGACGTCCTTCGCAACGACGACCACGCCATCATCCGCGCCGCCAGCCAGGCGAGCAAGGCCGCCGACTATCTCCTCGGCCTCCTGCCCGATGATGCTCGGGTGGCCGGCCCCGCGCGGGAGACGGCGTGATGACGGCCCCCGTTGTGTTCCGTGCCGTACCGGAACTAGAAAGAAAGCGCCGCACTACGGCAAAGGCTGCGCTTTCATTCTCGGTGGGTCGGCGCGTCAGCGCCGGTGCGAAACTGATACTATTGAGCGGGACCTGTTGAAAAACGGGCCTTAGGCTGATGCGATGGTAGTGTCAGAGGCTGGATGTCAGATTAAGCTTTCGTGCCGAGGTTTTGCAAGGCGGCCCAGGCCAGATCTTGAAGCAGAGTGCGCCAATGGCTGCTCTCGCCATTAGGGACGAGCACGCTCTGCGAGCGCAACGTGAACGCCGCCCCGAATTTTCCATGCACGATGGCGTTGCGGTAAGCGTAAAGGGCATCATTAAACCGCTCCTGCCTTGCTTCATTGATGAGCCCGCCAGCCTTCGCGGCCTTTAAGATGTCCGGCGTCGTGATCTGTCCCAGTAGTTTGAAGAGCGGACCTTTTTCGTCCCGCGACACAAGTTCAAGGGTTCGGCGCGTAAAATCTGTATCACTCACGGCCCCGTCCCGGCGCAGGGCGGTCACCTGCGACGCCTGCTGCATGAAAGCGTAGAACTCGAGCACGCGGTAGAACGCAAGGCAGGCCGCCTCATCATCCGAGTTCAATCCGGTCATGTAGAACCGCAGCGGATCCAGGTCCATGACGGGAGCGGCGGCCGACACGACCCCTTGCCCCATGGGCTCGACGTCGAGTTCCTCGTCAAAGTCCAGGTCATTGAAATTGACCTGCATCACTGACAATAGCAGACCGATCTCGTTCCGATACTCTAACAGAGCAGAAATCACATAGCGCTCGACGAGGTCTGGTGGGCAGTTGGTGACCCGCAGGCTGGTACACGAGGACCACTCGCCCCAGTATTTCTCATAATAGACGTTCCAGAATAGGCGAGCGAGCAGCGGCGAGCCCTGGCCGAAGCTGACCTCGACAGTGCCGAACCGATAGGCGCGGTGAGCCGGCGCGTCACCGATGAAGAACTCGTGATAGTCGCCCAGGCTGAAACCCCCCAGGGCGTGGATGGTCAGCTGGGGGTTGTCCTGCTCAATGGTGTCGAGATCGATATAGAAAATTTCGGACGCCAGTTTGCCCTCTCGGTCGGGGGCGAACACGGACTTGCCAATGAGAGGCCAAGTGATTCGCTCACCGCCATCAACGGTCTGCTCTGTTAAGTGGCCAGCCTCAAAATCATTCCCAGGCGGGTCGAACTCGAACGGAATAGCAGGATGCCCCACGCCTTTCGGTGCAGGTTTCTTGGGCTTGGTAAATAACCGCGGTGCCATGGGTCACTCCTGCCTCCGGCCGTGAATGGCCTTGGACTGTCCAAAGATACTACAAAAGATTGAGATCGGCATCTCACGGGACGAAGCCGTCCGCATGAAGCCATCGGCCGAGGAGTGGCAGGTCAACCGCTGGCCACTGGTCGAGCGGGGGATGACGCGCCGGGACTGCCTGCGCCGGCTGGAGCGGCACGGCTACCCCGAACCGCCAAAGAGCGCCTGCATCGACTGCCCGTTCCATTTCGACGCGGCGTGGCGCCAGTTGCGCGACGACGAGCCGGACGCCTGGACCGACGCCGTCGCGGTGGACCGTGCGATCCGCACCGGTCGGCGGTGCCGCTCGACGCGGCGGACCTGTCGGACGGAGCCGATCCGGGGCAGTTCGACCTCTGGCCCAACGAGTGCGAGGGCCTGTGTGGGGTCTGACCATCGCCCGTCCCGTTCGTCCAGGGGTGGGTAGAGGAAAAGGAGGGAGGGGATCGGGGTGACGGGTGAGAAGGTCGAGAGACAGGCTCCCGGCCGCCCGTCGCGGAGAAGACCACCATGGCGACGTCCAAAATCGTTCTCAGCCCGTCGCGCGACATCCCCTTCAACAAGCTGGTGCTGTCCCAGGCCAACGTCCGCAAGGTCAAGGCCGGCGTCTCCATCGAGGACCTCGCCGAGGACATCGCGCGGCGCACCCTGCTGCACGGCCTCGCCGTCCGTCCGGTGCTCGACGCCGAGGGCGCCGAGACCGGTGTCTTCGAGGTGCCGGTCGGCGGCCGCCGCTTCCGGGCGCTGGAACTGCTGGTCAGGCAGAAGCGCATGAGCAAGACCCAGCCGGTGCCCTGCGTCGTGCGGGACACCGGGTTGGCCGCGGAGGACTCGCTGGCCGAGAACCTCCAGCGCGCCCCGCTGCACCCGCTCGACCAGTTCCGCGCCTTCCACACCCTGCGCGAGGCCGGGCTCGGCGAAGAGGAGATCGCCGCCCGGTTCTTCGTCGCTCCTGGCGTGGTGAAGCAGCGCCTCAAGCTCGCGGCTGTCGCGCCGGCGCTGCTCGACGTCTACGCCGAGGAGGGGATGACGCTGGAGCAGTTGATGGCCTTCACCGTCACCAACGACAGGGCGCGCCAGGAGCAGGTGTGGGAGACACTGTCGAAAGCCTACAGCCGCGAGCCTTATCAGATCCGTCGTCTGCTCACCGAGGGGGCGGTGCGGGCCTCGGACAAGCGGGCGCTGTTCGTCGGCGTGGAGGCCTACGAGGCGGCCGGCGGGGTGGTGATGCGTGACCTGTTCCAGCACGACGACGGCGGCTGGTTGCAGGACCCAGCGCTGCTCGACCGGCTGGTCGCCGAGAAGCTGGAGGCCGAGGCCGCCATCATCCGCGCCGAGGGCTGGAAGTGGGTGGAGGTGGCGCTGGGCTTCCCCTATGGCCACAGCCGGAGCCTGCGCCGTCTGGCCGGCGAGCCGGTGCCGCTGACCGAGGCCGAACAGGCCACCTACGACGCGCTGCACGCCGAGTACGAGCAACTGGAGAACACCGATCCGGCCGACCTGGAGGCGCTGGAAGCGTCGGCGGAGCGGCTCAACGCCATCGACATCGCGTTGCGGGAACTGGAGGAGCGGCCGCTGGTCTTCGAGACCGCCGAGGTGGCACGGGCCGGGGTGTTCGTCAGCGTTGACGCCGAGGGCCGGCTTCAGGTCGACCGCGGCTATGTCCGTCAGGAGGACGAGGCGCCGGTCGAGCCGGTCCCGGTGGCCGGCAGCGACGACGCCCCGACAGCCGAACCGGCGGGCGGTGCCGGCGGCCCCGTTGCGGCCCAGCCCGCGGCCATCAGCGGCGGCAGCCGGGTCTCGGCACCCGCGCCGATCCCCGCCACCGGATCGGACGGCGCGGACGAGGAGGACGCCATCCGTCCCTTGCCCGACCGTCTGCAGACCGAGCTGAGCGTCCACCGCACCCTGGCGCTGCGCGACGCGCTGGCCCGGGAGCCGGACACCGCCTTCCTGGCGGCGCTCCACGCGCTGTGCCTGCGCCTGTTCTATCACCGGGGCAGCGGCTCCTGCCTCGACCTGGAGGTGAAGAGCGCGACCTTCAGCGTGCAACCGCCGGACCTCGCCGCCAGCGCCGCGGCGAAGGCGATCGACGCCCGCCAGCGCCTGTGGGCCGAGCAGTTGCCGCGGGAGCCGGACGAGCTGTGGGCGGTGCTCCTGGGGTTCGACGGCGACAGCCGGGCGGCGCTGTTCGCCCACTGCGTCTCTCTGGGCGTCAACGCCGTGCATGAGTCCTGGAACCGGGCGCCGCAGCGTGCCGCCCACGCCGACGTGCTGGCCGGGGCGGTCGGGCTGGACATGGTGGCCGCGGGCTGGACGGCGACGGTGGACAGCTATCTCGGCCGGTTGCCAAAGGTGCGCATCCTCGAAGCGGTGCGGGAGGCGCGGGGCGCCGAGGCGGCCCGGCTGATCGACCATCTGCGCAAAGGCGACATGGCGAAGGAGGCCGAGCGGCTGCTCGCCGGCAGCGGCTGGCTGCCGGAACCGCTGCGCGCCCGGCCGGAGGAAGGCCCGACGGCCGGGGACGGAGACGTGGCCGGTCATGGGGACACGGTGGACGGCGCCGACACCATCGGCGGTGCGGGCGCCGATGCTCTGCCCGCCTTCCTGACCGGCGCCGGTGGTCCGGAGGATGAGGAAGAGGAGGCTCCCGCCGAGGCGGCCTGATCGTGACGTGGCGGGGCGGCGCCCGGCCGCTCCGCCTTCTCCCCTTCCTTCATCCGGAGGTTCGCAATGACCATGATCGCCGATGCCTGCGGCTTCTCCGCGGACGCCCGTGCCTCCGCGCGCGGGACCGCGGGCGCCGCCCTGTTCGCCGTCGCCGAGCGGCTGCTGCCCGACCTCGAACGCGGGCGCGCCATCGACACCACCGCGTTGCGCACCGCGATGACGGCGGCCTTCGGCGGCACCGACGCCGAGGGAGCCTGGACCTGGAAGCTGGCCTACGATGCCGGCGAGGCCGCGCAGCTTCTGTTCCTCCGTCGCTTCGGCGCCGCCATGCGCCTCCGGGCCGGTGACCCGGCGGCCTTCGCGGCGCTGCTGGCGCGGGTGGCGGCGCTGCTGCCGTCCCAGACCCGCCGCTCCGAGGAGAGCCAGGCTTGGCAGCAGTTCTCGACCCCGCTGCCGCTGGGCGTGGCGGTCGCCGCGGCCGCGGCGCTGACCCCGGCCGACCGTGCGCTGGAGCCCTCCGCCGGCACCGGCCTGCTGGCCATCTTCGCCGAGCTGGCCGGGGCCTCGCTCGCCCTCAACGAACTGGCGGACTGCCGGGCCGGCCTGCTGGAGCGGCTGTTTCCCGGCGTGCCGGTGACCCGGTTCGACGCCGCCAGCCTGCACGATCACCTCGATCCGGCGGTGGTGCCGACGGTGGTGCTGATGAACCCGCCCTTCTCGGCCCTGGCCGCGGTGGACGGCCGGGTGGCCGACGCCGGGCTCCGGCACATCGCCGCGGCCCTGGCCCGGTTGGCCGAGGGCGGGCGTCTCGTCGCCGTCACCGGGGCTGGGCTGTCCCCGGATCATCCGGCGTGGCGGGACGCCTTCGTGCGCTTGCAGGAGCGCGGCCGAGTCGTTTTCTCCGCCGCCATCGACGGCTGCGTCTATGCCCGCCACGGCACCACTGTCGATACCCGGCTCACGATCATCGACCGCGTCCCGGTCGAGGACCCGACCATTGTCCCCGCCTCCCTGGGCACCGCTCCCGACGTCGCGACGCTGCTCGGCTGGGTCCGACAGGCCGTTCCGTGCCGTGCACCGATGGCCACGCCCACAGCACCGCTCCGGCCGATGATGGCCCGGCCTGCGGCAGGGCGGAGGACGCACCGGGTGATGCCCAGCCCCAGGGCCGTGGCGCCGATGGAACCGACGGCGGTCGAGCTGGTCTACGAGACGCGCGACTGGACGCCGCCCGCCGACGCCCGGCTCACCGCCGGGATCTACGAGCCCTACGCGCTGCAATCCGTCGTCCTCCCCGGCGCCCGTCCACACCCGACGCCGCTGGTGCAGTCCGCCGCCATGGCGTCGGTCGCGCCGCCCAAACCGCGCTACCGCCCGCATCTGCCCGCTACTCTGGTCAGTGGTGGGGTTCTCTCCGACGCCCAGTTGGAGAGCGTCATCCTCGCCGGCGAGGCGCACGCCGGCCACCTCGCCGGCGCCTGGACGGTGGACGACACCTTCGACACCGTCTCGGCAGCCCCGGAAGGGGCCGAAGGGACGGTGCGCTTCCGCCGCGGTTGGTTCCTCGGCGACGGCACCGGCGCCGGCAAGGGCCGGCAGGTCGCCGGCATCCTGCTGGATAACTGGCTCAAGGGCCGCCAGCGCGCGCTGTGGATCAGCAAGTCCGACACCCTGATCGAGGACGCCCAGCGCGATTGGTCGGCCCTCGGCCAGGAACGGCTGCTGGTGACCCCGCTGTCGCGCTTTCGCCCCGGCGTGCCGATCACGCTGGAACGCGGCATCCTCTTCACCACCTACGCCACCCTGCGCGGCGACGGCGGCGAGGACGCCGTCCCGCGCATCCAACAGGTCGTTGATTGGCTCGGCCGCGACTTCGATGGCGTCATCGTCTTCGACGAATCCCACGCCCTGCGCAACGCCGGCGGCACCGCCGGCTTCGGCCGCGACGGCGGTCCCGTCACCCCTTCCCAGCAGGGCCGCGCCGGCCTGCGCCTTCAGCACGCCCTGCCGGACGCCCGCGTCCTCTACGTCTCCGCCACCGGCGCCACCACCGTGCACAACTTGGCCTACGCCCAGCGCCTCGGCCTGTGGGGCGGGGCGGACTTCCCCTTCGCCACCCGGGCCGAATTCGTCCAGGCCATCGAGGCCGGCGGGGTGGCCGCCATGGAGGTGCTCGCCCGCGACCTCAAGGCGCTCGGCCTCTACAGCGCCCGCTCGCTCTCCTTCGACGGCGTCGCCTACGAGATGGTCGAGCACCGGCTGACGCCGGGACAGATCGTCCTCTACGACGCCTACGCCGCCGCCTTCCAGATCATCCACGCCAACCTGGACGCCGCGCTGGAGGCCGCCAACGTCACCGGAAGCGGCGGCACCCTGAACCGCGCCGCCAAGGCCGCCGCCCGTTCCGCCTTCGAGAGCGCCAAGCAGCGCTTCTTCAACCACCTGATCACCGCGATGAAGACGCCGACCCTGCTGCGCTCGATCGAGCGCGACCTCGCCGCCGGCCACGCGGTGGTGGTGCAGCTTGTCTCCACCGGTGAGGCGCTGATGGAGCGACGGCTGGCCGATCTGCCCACCGAGGAATGGGGCGACATCCGCATCGACGTCACGCCGCGGGAGTACGTGCTCGATTATCTGGCGCACTCCTTCCCAGTCCAGTTGCACGAGCCCTTCACCGACGGCGACGGCAACCTCTCATCGCGGCCGGTGTGGCGGGACGGCCAGCCGGTGCCGTGCCGCGAGGCGGTCGAGCGGCGTGACCGCATGATCGAGCGGCTGGCGGCGCTCGATCCGGTGCCGGGGGCGCTGGACCAGATCGTCCAGCGCTTCGGCGCCGACTTGGTGGCCGAGGTCACCGGCCGCTCGCGGCGCATCGTGCGCAAGACCGATCCCGGCGGGCTGGAGCGGCTGGCGGTGGAGAGCCGCCCCGGCTCGGCCAACCTCGCCGAGACCCAGGCCTTCCTCGACGACGAGAAGCGCATCCTGGTCTTCTCCGACGCTGGCGGCACCGGCCGCAGCTATCACGCCGACCTCGGGGCGAAGAACCGGCGGCTGCGGGTGCATTACCTGCTGGAGGCTGGCTGGAAGGCCGACAGCGCCATCCAGGGGCTGGGGCGGTCCAACCGCACCAACCAGGCGCAGCCGCCACTGTTCCGCCCGATCGCCACCAACGTGCGGGCGGAGAAGCGCTTTCTCTCCACCATCGCCCGCCGGCTCGACACTCTGGGGGCCATCACCCGCGGCCAGCGCCAGACCGGCGGTCAGGGGCTGTTTCGCGCCGACGACAACCTGGAATCCGTCTACGCCCGCGCCGCCCTGCGCCAGCTCTACGGCCTGCTGCACGCCGGCAAGGTCGAGGGGTGCTCGCTGGGCGCGTTCGAGGCGGCGACCGGGCTGGCGCTCTGTGACCGCGACGGCGGCCTGCGCGACGAGCTGCCGCCGATCACCACCTTTCTCAACCGGCTGCTGGCGCTGACCATCGGCTTGCAGAACACGCTGTTCACCGTGTTCGAGCAACTGCTCACCGCGAAGGTCGAGGGGGCCATCGCGTCGGGCACTTACGACCGCGGCGTCGAGACGCTGGTGGCCGACAGCGTCACCGTCACCGCTCGGCGGACGCTCCACACCCACGCGGCGACCGGGGCGGAGACCCGGCTGTTCACGCTCGCCCGGCGCGACCGCAACCAGCCGATGAGGCTGGAGGAGGCGCTGGAACGCGGCGCCGGGCCGCAGGCCCAGTTGCTGGTGAACACGCGCTCGGGGCGGGCGGCGGTGGCGGTGCCGGCGGCGAGCCTGATGCTGGACGACGGCACGGTGGAGCGGCGGGTCCGCCTGCTGCGGACGATGGAGCGCATGACCGTGACAGTGGCCGAACTGGCCCAGAGCCATTGGCGCTCGACCGAACCACCGGCCTTCTCGGCCGCCTGGGAGGCGGAGGTTGCCACGGTGCCGGAATTCTCCACCAGCACGCTCCACCTTGTGACCGGGCTGCTGCTGCCGGTGTGGCGGCGCCTGCCGGACACGAACCTGCGGGTGGTGCGGTTGCAGACCGACGCGGGCGAGCGGGTCATCGGCCGCGTGGTGGCGCCGGACGTTCTGCCCGAGGTCGAGCGGAACTTCGGCGTTGGGGCCGGGGCAGCGGTTCCCGTGCCATCGGTCGAGGAGGCCTGGGGACTGCTGCAAGGCGAGCGGGTGGCCCTGCATCTGGCCGACGGGCTGTGGCTGCGCCGGGTGACGGTGGCGGGCGCGCATCGCGTCGAGCTGTTCGGTTTCACCGGCGGGATGGTGGACCGGCTGAAGGCGCTGGGGCTGACGGGGGAGATCATCGCCTGGAGCCTGCGGCTGTTCGTGCCGGTTGGCGAGCGGGGAGCGGCGGTGTTCGCGGCGCTGCTCGCGCGGCGCCCGCTGCTGCGCGTCGTCGATCGGACAGTGGCGTGAGCGGCCGGCAGCATGTCCGCGGCGTCGGAGATGGCGCAGCGCCTCGCGCGGGAGGCCGAGGCGGTGTGCCGGCGTTACCTGCCGGTTGGCCGGCGGGAGGGACGCTACTGGCGGATCGGCGACGTTCAGGGCACACCAGGGAGCAGCCTGTACGTTCACCTGCACGGCATCGCCGCCGGTAAATGGGCCGACGCCGCCACCGGTGAGCACGGCGACCTGCTCGATCTCATCGGGGCGAACCGGGGGCTCGACCGCCTGCGCGACGTTCTGGCCGAGGCCCGGGCGTTTCTCGGCCAACCGAGGATCGGCCCTGGTCCCGGCAATCGTGAGGCGCCGGTGTCCGGGGGATCGCCGGAGGCCGCCCGCCGGCTGTTCGTGCGGTCCCTGCCGATCGCCGGCACGTTGGCCGAGGCGTATCTGCGCAACCGCGGACTTCCGGACATCCGGAATTTCGGCCCCCTGCGCTTCCAGCCGCGCTGCTGGTACCGGGATGCCGAGGACCGGTTCGCCGCCGGCCCGGCGCTGGTGGCGGCGGTTACCGACCTGGGCGGCCGGATCACCGGGGTGCAGCGGCTCTGGCTCGACCCGACCGGCGGGGGCAAGGCGGCCATGCCATCACCGCGCCGGGCGCTGGGGCACCTGCTCGGCAACGGCGTCCGCTTCGGCGTGGCGCACGACGCGCTGGCGGCGGGGGAAGGCATCGAGACCATGCTGGCGCTGCGGCTCGCCCTGCCGGTCCTGCCCGTGGTGGCCGCGCTCTCGGCCGGGCACCTTGCCGCCATGCGGCTGCCGTCGGCGCTGCGGCGTCTCTACATCGCCCGCGACAACGACGCGGCCGGGCAGCGGGCCGTGGACCGGTTGGGCGACCGCGCCGACGCGGCCGGCGTAGAGGTCCGGGTGCTGGCGCCGCAGGCCAAGGACGTCAACGACGACCTTCGGGACCACGGTCTGGCGATGCTTCGGGCGCATCTGCGGGCGCAGCTCGCGCCGGAGGAGGGCGCAGCGGGCTGGGAGACCGGCGATTCGGAGGGCTGATGGATCGGCGGGCGGGAAGAAGGGCATTGTCTGTCGGGGCGCTGGTTGGAGCCGGGCAGACCCTCCGGTCCGGGAGAGGCCGCGGCCACGGCCTTCCAGCGGGCGATCGGGCGGCAGCCGGGGCGGGACCGCAACGGCGGCGGTCAACTTTCTTCCCCGGCCGGCCAAGCCGGCCTTCCTCGCGAAACAAGAAAGCCGCCCGCCGCCGTCCTCCGCTGCGCTGCGGCCCAAGAGGGTGCGGTCCCACCCCGCCCGCCGCGAAGGGATCGCCACGAAGGCCGCGATGGGCGCGGCCGGTCCCAGCCGAAGGACGATCCGCCATGCGCACCGCCCCCGACACCGACGACGTCGAGCCCCGCCACGCCGCCTCTTCCACCGACCACGCGCTGGTCGAACTCCAGCTCTACGGCCACCGCCCCTTCCAGGACGACCCCGACCCCCGGCCGCTGCCGGACGAAACCGCCATCCGCGGAGCCCTGGCCGACGTCTTCGACGCCCTGGTGGTCACGCTGAAGGACACCCGCCTGGAGCCCGACCTGGCCGACCTGCTGTGGTCCACCGTCAACCTGTTCCACCGCGCCGCCGACCGGGTGCAGCGTGAACTCGACGACAATGAGGACGCCCAGAAGCGCAACCAGGGCGAGCAGGACGGTTCGGAGATCCGCTCGGTCGAGTTGGAGCGGCTGCTGGCCGAGGGCCTGACGCTGATTGAGCGCCGCACCGCCATGGAGGCCTTCCGCGACCACGCCGCCGAGCTGTTCGAGGTCCACACCGGCTCCGGCTGGCGGCCACGGGCCGGCTCGCTGGTCAGCCACCGCACCCTGACGGCGTCGCTGATCGACAGCCGCGACTTCCTCGCCGCCAAGCGGCGGGCCGAGACCGAGCCGCTGCTGCCGGCCGGCCCCCGCATCGCCTTCACCGGCGGCGTCGAGTGCAACGACCACCACCGCATTTGGGCGGTGCTCGACAAGGTCCGTGCCAAGCACCCGGACATGGTGCTGCTGCACGGTGGCAGCCCGAAAGGCGCCGAGCGCATCGCCGCCTGCTGGGCCGAGCACCGCAAGGTGGCGCAGGTGCTGTTCCGGCCCGACTGGGCGCGCCACGCCAAGGCCGCCCCGTTCAAGCGCAACGACCGTCTGCTGGAGGCGCTGCCGATCGGGGTCGTCGCCTTCCCCGGTTCGGGCATCGTGCAGAACTTGGCCGACAAGGCGCGGGCGATGGGCATTCCGGTCTGGTGCTTCGGTGATAGTGGGGCGTGAGCGTCCGTCTATCCGGCGATCTGCAAAGACGGATTGCCGGATTTCCGTAAATCAGAGATCGCAGAAGTTTGTGTCTCGTCATGGCGGTGTAATCATAGCTTTCATTTCGGAAAGACGGTCGTGGGTGGCCGGGAGTCCATGGCCGACCACCCCGTTGATTCCGACCTAATACTACAGCCGGGATCATCGGTGTTGTCGGCTGTTGAGGTTGGCATTCTGCGAGAGGATGCCGAGCATGACGACGGTTGCCGAGGCGGTGGGTTGGGATGGCGCTCTGGACGCGCTGGCGG
>NZ_JBPXMR010000024.1:0-39241 GCF_053470425.1 Azospirillum terrae
AGGCCGCGAGGCAAGCAGGGCTGGGGCATGCCCCAGCCCTGCTTGCCATCACCGCCCGCTTCGGGCATCAAAACCACACGGGACTCCACCCATAGCCGGAGGAAACCTCGGTCTCAGGTCACCTCCACCACCGACGCGGTGGCGTCAATGGACGCGTCGTCCACCACGATGATGGCCATCTCTCGCGGCGACAGTTCACCCCTGCGGCGCTCGCAGGCATGCACGACGCTTCGCTCAGCACTTGCAATCGCCTCCCCAATGAAGGTGGCAACGATGTAGGCCGGGATAATAATGGCTATGCGGAGCATGCTCCACTCACGTTGGCTCTGGCGATTCCAGGGGAGACGATGTACCGGGCCTGGGGGCGTCCGTTCAGACGGACGCATGCTCCCGCGCCCCCAAGGTGAGTCAATCCACCACATCACCGCCGTTCAAAAATCGGTTCTCCCCGGCATGGGACCAAGCCTGTGGAGAGGAGCCGTGGGTAGGCTTCAGACAGCGCTGGAGGGTGCAGGATCACCCCCTGCGGTACCATTTCGCGTTGCTGCCCGTCATCGAAGCACCTCGCCTTCTGCCGTGGCATGCTGTAAAAATGAGGGGTATAGTCCCAGCATGGATAACAGCGCCCTCATTGCGGATTTGAACACCATGGGGCAGACCGGCGCCTTTTACGACCAACAGGCATATTGATTTCTATCGATGGGAAGGTGCCATGAGCGTGCCAGCTGAGGGACATTACTCAATGCCGAAGCTTGCCATTCTTTTCTGGTTCTATAAGGACTTGCACACATGCAAAAGCCGGCTGAAACAACTCCGCCAGCTTAATCCTGGTACGGCGATTTTTGGCCTGTATGGCGGCGACGCCGCCAACGAAGGAGAGGCGCGCCGCCAACTCGGTTCTTTCTTCGACGACTTCTACGCCTTTTCGGAAGACCGAAGCGCCCATTGGAAATGGCAGCACGGTGATCGGCTTATTGCGGCGTGGCACCGCGACCGCGGGCATGCCCTGAACTGGGAAACCATCATCCTTGTCCAATGGGATATGCTGATCTTGGAATCAATAAGCAAAGCCTTTTCAACTTTGCGCCGCGACGAGGTGCTGTTCTCCGGTCTCCGGCCACAAAGCGAAGTCGCCGACTGGTGGGGATGGGTGTCGGGAAAGGATCTGGAGAAGGCGAACGACATGCGTGCATTCCTTGATCATACCCGTGACCGCTACGGCTATTCAGGAACCCTCTGGTGCTGCTTGTTCATCATTGTCTGCCTGCCACGGCGTTTCCTGAACCTGTATGTGGAAGCTGGGCCGCCCGAAGAAGGCTTCTTGGAGTACAAGATGCCGACAATGGCCAGGATCTTCGGCATCCCGGCGTGCACCAATCACCCATACCAGCCTTGGTGGGCAAGCGATCCTTCGACGCGCAGTGCCCCGGCACGCAGCCGGACTCTGAACGCTGTGGGCCAAGATGTCGCATTCCAAACCATTCTGGAAGAGGCGGCAACCCGTGGCGGACGGAGGATCTTTCACCCGTACCGCCAGCCAGCTCCCTTGTGGCTGACGTACCGCCCACTGGCCAAAATCATGCTTGCCTACTCAAGGCTCAACACAGCCGAAGCGACAACGCCATGAATGCGCCCGAGTCCAAGCCAGACTGCCGGATCTGCGGCAATTCTTCTGGGAATCGAATCCACATTGCTCGTGAAATGATGCACGGGCGTCGTGACCAGTTCCAGTATATAGAATGTGCGGCGTGCGGCTGTCTGCAAATAGGTGAGATTCCTGAAAATCTGTCTGATTACTACGGAGAATCCTACTACAGTCTGAGCACAGACTTGGATAGGGAGTTCGCCGACGATGGCTTGCGGCGAAAGCGCGCGACAAGCGTGTGGAAGTTGCTTGCGCTGCCTGAGCTGCTAGCCCGAAAGGTTGATCACACGGACATGCGTCGCCCGTTGTGGGCGTTGCGCCGGGCGCGCCTGTCTAAAGGCTCACGCATCCTTGATGTCGGCTGTGGCGGGGGGCGGCTGCTGTATCTGCTCAATGTCGCGGGATGGCTGCATGGGTGCGGCATCGATCCGTTCCTGCCCCACGACGTACACTATGCCAACGGCTTGACGGTCCGGCGGGCGGAGTTGAAGGAGATTGAAGGGCAATGGGACATGATCATGTTCCATCACTCGTTCGAACACGTGCCCGATCCACTCTCAACCTTGAAAGCCGTCGCATCCCGCCTGAGCAGGAATGGCAGCTGTCTGTTGCGAATACCCGTCGCAGATTCGGAGGCGTGGCGGATCTATGGATGCGATTGGGTGCAACTCGACGCGCCAAGGCATCTTTTCTTGTTCACCCGCCGCAGCATTGGAATTCTCGCTGCACAGGCAGGAATGAAGGTGGTTGCCATCGATCACGATTCATACGATTTCCAGTTCTGGGGCAGCGAGCAGTATCGTCGTGACATACCCCTTTTCTCTCCAGAGTCTTACCAGTGGGGAAACGGCGCCCCGGTCTTCACGGGGGACCAAATTCGATCATGGCGACAGGAAGCCGAACGGCTCAACCGGGAAGGCCAGGGCGATCAAGCGGCTTTTCACCTCAAGCTCGTGTAGCCGCGAGTGGCATTCGTCCCAGCTTCCTGCCCGACAAGGGCAATTCCGAGATTTTTCCTTGCGCCGAGCCCAGCCGCAATTTCCGACCGCTCGGCGACCCGACGATCAGGTCGTTTCGCCAGCCGCGTCCAAATGATTGGCAGAGCGTCATGATGCGTGTATCCGACGCACAGCGGCAACGCACAACCACGCAGGCTAAAACCTTATGACCGTCGCCCGCGCCCTTCCGACACCGGAGCAACGGCTCCAGGACGGCGCGCGGCGGCTCGTCGCGGGCGACGGTGCCGGGGCGGAGGCCTGCTTCCGCGACGTGCTGCGGCACGCGCCCGACCACGCCCACGCCCACCACCAGCTCGGCTTGGCACTCCGGCGCCGCGGCCGGCGCGACGAGGCGCTGCCGGCGTTGCGCCGGGCGGTGCGGCTGGCGCCCCACGACGCCGGGCAGCGCGCCGTCCTCGCCGCCGCGCTTTACGAGGCCGGCGCGCTCGACGAGACGGTGGCGGTGCTGCGCGGCCTGCTGGCCGTGGAGCCGGCACATGTCGGCGGCCTGTTCGTGCTGGGCACGACCCTGCCCCAGCTGCGCCGCACCGCGGAGGGGATAGCCTGCCTGGAACGGGCGGTCCGGGCCGATCCGCTGCACACCCTGGCGCGCAGCCGCCTGGGCCGGCAGCTCATCGCCCTTGGCGACCTCGATCGCGCGACGGCGCAGCTCCGCCTCGCCCTGGCGACGCGCCCGGCCGATGGCATCGCCCTGCTGGCGCTGGCGACCATCGCCGGCGAGTGCGAAGATGCCGATGAACGCCGGCTGCTGGAGCATCTGGTCCGTGTCGATCCGACCCGCATCAAGGCCTTCCTGCGCCTCGGCGACATTGCGGAGGAGGAGGGCCGCCATCACGACGCCGCGGAGCATTGCCTGACCGCACTCGCCCTCGACCCCGGCAACGAGGGCATCCTGGCGAGGTTGCGTCCCATGATGCGCCGCCTGGGCCGCTCCGGCGAGTACCAAGCTCTCGCCAGCGCCGCACCGACACCCTACCGGCTGTGGCTGGACCGCTTCGCGCGGCTGGACGACACCGACCGGGCGGCGATCCGGGCGCGCATCGCCGCGCTGCCGCGGCGGCCGGTGTTCTCCATCGTCATGCCCGTTCACAACCCGCCGCCCGCGTTCCTGCGCGCGGCGATCCGCTCGGTCCAGGCGCAGCTCTACCCGGACTGGGAGCTGTGCATCGCCGACGACGCCTCCACCGACCCGGCGGTGCACGCCGTCCTCGCCGAGGCCGCGGCGGGAGACCCGCGCGTCAAGATCGTCCACCGGCCGGTGAGCGGCCACATCTCCGCAGCCAGCAACAGCGCGCTGGACCTGGCGACCGGCAGCCACGTCGCCTTCCTCGACCACGACGACCTTTACGCCGAGCACGCGCTCTACCTCATGGCCGAGGAGATCGCCGCGCACCCCGAGGCGATGCTGCTCTACAGCGACAACGACAAGATCGACGAGGGCGGCTTCCGCTTCTCCGCCTATTTCAAGGGCGATTGGGATCCGGACCTGTTCGTCGCCCAGAACTTCGTCTGCCATCTGGCGGTCTACGACCGCGCCGCCGTCCAGGCGGTGGGCGGCCTGCGGCTCGGCTTCGAGGGCAGCCAGGACTGGGATCTGGCGCTGCGCATCGCCGAGCGCGCCGGGCCGCAACGCATCCGCCATGTCCCGCACGTGCTGTATCATTGGCGGACGATCCCCGGTTCCACGGCCGAGGCCGTCGAGGCCAAGCCCTACGCCGTGCAGGCCGGCGTCGCCGCGGTGACCGACCATCTGCGGCGCACCGGTCAGGCGGCCGAGGTGCGCACCACGTGGTGCGGCCTGCGGGTGGTGCGCCCGCTGCCCGCCCCGGCGCCGGTGGTGAGCGTCATTGTGCCGACGCGCGACCGGCTGGCGCTGCTGCGCGCCTGCATCGACGGCGTGCTCGACGGCACCGACTACCCGAACATCGACCTGATCGTCGTCGACAACGGCAGCGTCGAGCCGGACACGCTGGACTATCTGGCCGCCCTGGAGCGCTCCGGGCGGGGCCGCGTGCTGCGCGCACCGGGGCCGTTCAACTTTAGCGCCCTCAACAACGCCGCCGTGCGGCAGGCGCGCGGCAGCGTGCTGTGCTTCCTCAACAACGACACCGCACCCATGGCGCCCGACTGGCTGCGCGAGATGGTGGCGCAGGCCGTGCGGCCGGAGATCGGCGCCGTCGGCGCCCGGCTCTGCTTCCGCGACAACACCGTGCAGCACGCCGGCGTGGTCGTCGGCGTCACCGTCGCGGCGCACTCGCATTACCGCCGTGGCCGGGGCGAGCCGGGCTTCTTCGGGCGGCTGCAACTGGTGGGTTCGGTCAGCGCGGTGACCGCGGCCTGCCTTGCGGTGCGCCGCTCCGTGTTCGAGGCCGTGGGCGGCTTCGACGAGGAATTCCCGGTCGACTACAACGACATCGACCTGTGCCTGCGCATCGACGCGTCCGGCCTGCGCAACCTGATCACCCCCTTCGCCGAGCTGTACCACGACGAGTCGGTCTCGCGCGGCGCCCAGGGCATCTCGGGACGCGAGGCGCTGCTGCGCACGGCCACGACACGCCTTCAGGAGATCTGGGGCGAGCGGCTGACCCGCGACCCGTACTACAACCCCAACCTCTCGCAGGAGCGGGAGTTCGAGCTGGCCGACCCGCCGCGCGCCGTCCCGCCCTGGCGGTGACGCACGAAGACGCTTGGCCGCAACCGGCCTGCCGCGCTACTGCTCGGCACAGGTGCTGAGCATGGGAGAAGGCCGGTGATGGGTGCGACCGTTGAGGGTGCCGGGACGGACGGCGGAGCCTTGTCCGTCTGCATCGTCACGCACGAGTTTCCGGGCCTTCCCGGCAGCGGCGGCATCGGCACCGCCTTCGCCGGCCTGACCGAGGCGCTGAGCCGCCGCGGCGCCAGCGTGACCGTGCTGGTGAGCGGCCTGCTGCCGGTTCCGCCCGGCTTCGAGACCCCCGAGGACCACGACGGCATCCGGCGCGTCCGCCTGCCCGACGCCCCGGCGGCGGTGCACGCCGACCCGTTCCTGCGGCTGTCCTACGCGGTCTTCGCATGGCTGCGCGACCGGCGTTTCGACGTGGTGCATTTCGCCGACTGGACCGGTCTGGGCTTCTGCGCCACGGCGGCGAAGCGGCAGGGGCTCGCCTTCGCGGACACGACGCTGACCGTCGGCCTGCACGGCCCGACCCGCTGGGTGCGCAGCATCACCGGCGGCGCCTTCGAGAGCCCCGACGAGCTGGCCGCCGACTTCCTGGAACGCTGCTCGGCCGAGCAGGCCGACGCCGTGGTGTCGCCCAGCCGCTTCATGCTGGACTGGGTCCGTGCCACCGGCTGGGTTCTGCCGGCCGACGCGCTGGCGATCCCCAACCTGTTGCCCGGCGGCAGCCCGGAGCGCCCCGCCGGCACGCACGCCGTCACGGAACTCGTGTTCTTCGGCCGGCTGGAGACGCGCAAGGGCGTGGCCCTGTTCTGCGACGCGCTCGACCGGCTGGCCTCGACGGCGCCCGCCGGCCTGCGCGTCACCTTCCTGGGCGGCTCGGCCCCGGTCGACGGCGAAGACGGGGCGGCCTATGTGCGACGGCGTGCGGCGTCCTGGCCGTGGAAGGTGGAGCTGATCGGCAACCGCGGCTCGCGCGAGGCGCTGGACTACCTGCGCGGCGACGGCCGCCTTGCGGTGATCCCGTCGTTGATCGAGAACCTGCCCTGCACGGTGGCCGAGTGCCTCGTGCTCGGCCTGCCGTTCATCGCCACCGACGTGGGCGGCACGCCCGAGTTGGTCGCCGAGGCCGACGCCGGCCGCACTCTGGTCCCGCCCGACGCCGGGCGGCTGGCCGAGCGGCTGGCCGGTGCGCTGCACGACGGCATGCAGCCAGCCCAGCCACGCCATCCGCAATGCGCCACCGCCGACATCTGGAGCCGGTGGCACGAGGAGCGCTGGGGCCGTTCCGCACCCCTCGTGGCTGCGGTCGCACCCGACGCCTACGTCCTGCTCGCCGCCCCGGAACTGCGGTTGGACGACGCGGCGGCAACGGTCCTGGCCGAGGCTGCCGGACGCATGGGCGCCGCCGCCGCCATCGGCGTGCTGGACGCCGCGGGAGAGCTGTGGCCCGCCCACGGTGGTCCGTTGGCGCTCGCCCCGTTGCGCGATGTGTTCGGCCCCGGCCCGGTTGTCGTCCGCCGCGACCGCCTGGGCGCCGCCCCACCTCCCACCGATGCAGCCGGACGCCAAGCCCTGCTGATGCGCCTGCTGGGCGACGGCGAGCGGGTGGTGCCAGTGCCGCTGGTCCTCGCCACCGCGGCCGAGCGCCCGATGCTGCCAGACCGCGCCCTGCGGCTGGCGGCGTTCCGTGCCGGCGCGCCGGCACCGCTCGACGATCTGGCGCGCCTGTCCACCGGGCTGGCGGCACAGGCGGAGCGCCTGCAAGCCGCCCAGCAAGCCGCCTCCGCACGCCACGACGGCGACCTCGCGACCCTGCGCACGGAACGCGACCAACTCGCCCGCGAGTTGGAACAGGATGCCGATGACGCGGAACGGCGCGCCGCCTTCTGGCGGAACCGCCTGGACGGCGTGTTGGAGTCCCACTCCTGGCGCCTGTCGGCCCCATTGCGCCGGGCGTTAGGCGGCACCGACGCGACGGCGCTCGCCAGCCTTCCACCCGAACTGGCGGTAGACACCGTCATGGGCTCGGTGTGGTGGGACGTGGCAGCACCGTTGCGGGTTGCCGCACGGCTTGCCAAGCGGATGCGCCGGCTTCTTCCGTAGCGGGTTGCCCGACTCGCCTATCGCCCCGCCGGCACCAGATCGACGATGACGCGGTATCCCCGCTCGCCGTTCGGCGAGTGCACCGCGATCTGCCGGACCTCGACGGCGGTGCGCGCCCGGATGTCGAGCCGGCTGCCCTCCGGCCCGTTCGTCACCTGATAGGAACTCAGCACCGGATGCCTGTCGGCACTCCAGCGGGGCGTCGTGTTCCACCGCGCGCCGGCCAGCGCCAGCACCACAGACGTGGCGTTCGGCCGAACGATTGCAGGCACGTCGAGCGGCCCGGACAGGTCGAGCACGATGCGGGTCACCGGCGGGTGCTCGCCCATGCGGATGCTGTGCACGGTCACCGCCGCCGGGCGCTCTGTCGCGGGTGTCGGCACCGGGCCGACGCTGGCCCCGCCCGGCTTTGGCGGCGGCACTGGGGGAATGGCGGCCAGGACGGGGGGCGGAGCGGTGGATTGTTCCCGATTGAGCGGCAGGTTGAGCGCCGTGCCCGGCGCCAGCCAGCCATCCTTGAGGCCGGGGTTCGCCCGCAGCAACTCCATCACCGTGGTGCCGTTGAGTTCGGCGACGCGCGCGAGCGCCCCGCCACTGCGCACCACGTAGCGCACCGGCGCCTCAGGTGCCGGCGGCGTAGGGGCCGGCATGGGAGCCTGCTGGACCACGGGCGCGGGCGGCGGCACCGGCACACTGGCCGGCGGCGTTGCCGTGACCACCGGCGGTGAAGTCGGTGGGACGGGCGGCGGCGAGACGGGCGCCGCCACCACAGGCACGGGTTCCTGGACGGGAGCCGGTGCCGGCGCGGAAGGCGGAGCCGCAGCAACCGTGGAGGTGGGGACCGGCGGCAGGGTCATTCCATCGGGCAGGCCACCGCGCCGGCCTTCGCGCAGACCGGCGCGCAGATAGTGGTCGTAGCCGCTGCGGAACACGCCGGAGCGGACGGCGGCGGCGACATCGGGATTGCGGGCGAGATAGGCATCCTCGCGCCATTCCGGCGGCATCGCGGCCTGCGGCTCCGGCTCCTCCGGTGCTGGCGGCGTCGGAGGCATCCAGGCGGCGAGATTGATGCGGAATCCCGCCCAATAGCCCAGCACCGACGCCACCGCTGGCAGCAGCGTGATCGCCAGAAGGATCAGAACCTTTCTCATCCGCGTCCGCTATGACGTTCGTGACCCACCCGCCGTCCTGCGGCCGGACATGCCATACTCCTTTCCCGCTTCAAACGAAATTCCTGAATGCGCCGGTGAGGAGATGACATGAGCAACCCCATGGCCGTTCTCGTCACCGGCGGTACCAGCTACATCGGCAGCCATGCCGTGCTCGCCCTGTGCGACGCCGGAATTCCCGTGCTGGTGCTGGACGATCTGTCGACCGGTCGCCGCGCCGCGATGCCCGAGGGCGTGCCGCTCGTCGTCGGCAACGTCGGCGATGGCGCGCTGGTGGCCAACTGCGGGTACGGCAACGGCTATTCGGTGCGCGAAGTGCTCCGCGCGGTGGAGCGGGTGACCGGACGGCCGCTTGCGCAGCGCATGGCACCATGCCGGGCCGGCGACCCGCCAGCGCTGATCGCGGCGCCCGGCCTACTCCGGCGAACGCTCGGCTGGACGCCCCGCCTCAACGACCTCGACGGCATCGTCCGCAGCGCCCTGGATTGGGAGCGCGCGTGCCTCGTCGAAAGTTGACGGCAAGCGCCAGGGCGGCATGATCCGCGGCGGCCACGCCAGGGAGAGATCCTCCCGTTCCAGCGTGAGGTTCGGGTTGTAGTAGGGGTCCGCCGCGGCGACGTGCGCCCAGCGCTTCATCATGAAGCCGACCTCGATGGCGAACTGCGCCAGACGTTCCGGCCGCTCGGTGCGGCCGCGCGACGCGCCTTCGTGGTGGTACATCTCGGCGTGCGGCGTCCACACGATGCGGTAGCCGCGCTCGCGCAGGCGTAGACACAGATCGACGTCGTTGAAGGCGACGTGCAGGTGCTCCTCCTCGAAGCCGCCCAGCTCGTCGAACACGGAGCGGCGCATGACGAGGCAAGCCGCGGTCACCGCAGAGAAGTTCTGCGCCAGCGCCGCCCGCCCGGCATGGCCGCGCGCGGCCCGCGGCAGGCCCTTGTGCAGGTGGCCGACCAATTCGTTCAAACCGAGGCCGACCCCGGCGTGCTGCACCGTGTCGTCGGGGTAATAGAGCATGGTGCCGACCGCGCCGACCGCGCTTCGCAGCGCGTGCCCCGCCATCTCGGCCAGCCAGCCCGGCGCAATGACCTCGATGTCGTTGTTGAGGAAGGCCAACAGGTTCCCGGTAGCCTGCGCCGCGCCGAAATTGTTGATGGCCGAGTAGTTGAACGGCGCGTCGTAGGCCAGCACGCGGGCCGCCCCGGTCCGCTCCAACTCGGCGAAGTAGGCGCGCGCCTCCTCCGTCTCGCTGCGGTTGTCGATGACCAGGATCTCGACGGCGCCGGGATAGTCGGTGCGCGCGCGCAGGCTTTCGATGCACTGCCGCAGCAGGTCGATCTTGTCCTTGGTCGGGATCACGATGCTGACCGCCGGCGCCGGTGTGGGCAGCGCGTGGAGCACGTGGTTGGCCTCGCCGTCCAGCCAGGGCTCGACCCGCGCGGTGACGCCGCAGCGGTGCAGATGCGCGGCCAGCAACGCCCGCTCGCGGCCACGCCGGGCCGTGTCCACCGATTCGCCGGTGCTGTGGCTCAGGACGAAGGGCACATGTTCGACCCGCGGCTCTTCCGGCCACTCCAGCAGGCGCAGAACCGCCGCGTAGGCGAGGTCCGCGGCCGGGACCGCCGGGTCCAGCGCGGTGCGCTCCAGCACCACCAGCGAGCCCAGATAGTTCTGTGCGCAGAAAAGGTCCGGGCTCCAGTCCGGCTTGAACCAGGGGTCGCTGCGCTGCCCCCGGTCGTCCAGACGATCCTCGTCGCCATAGAGCAGCGCCGTATCCGGCGCCGCCGCCAGCCGTTCCGCCGCCAGATAGAGCGCGTGCGGCGCCAGCCGGGCGGCCGGATCGAGGAACGCCAGCCATCCCTCGGCGGCTTCGCTCAGCGCTGCGGCGTCGGGTGCGGCGGTCACCCGCGGGTCGCTTGCCGCACCGGGCGGCACGGTCCCGCCCAGCACGACCAGCCGCCAGCGCGGGTAGAGCTGCCCGCGCACCGAATCGACCGCTGCGGCCACGTCTTCCGGTTTCACGCCATCGGCCGGGACGACCACGGTGAACGCCGCCGTCAGGCACGTCACCCGCGTGGCGATGGCCGCGCGGTCCGTCTCGTCCAGGTCGTCGAAGCAGGCGATCCAATCGCGGTAGGTCAGCTCCGGGACAGCGTTCTCCTCGGCCACCAGTTCGGCCATGGCGCGGGCAATGCCGTGCACGCCGCCGGCAAGGCCGGCGAGCAGCCGGCGCGGATGGCGCCGGGCCAGCGAGACTAGCAGCGGCAGCGTGCCGATGGACAGCGCCTCCACCCGGTCCAGGCGGAACCGTCCCGGACGCGCCAGGGGATCGAAGCGCAACGCGGCGACCCCATCCGGCAGGCGCAGGGTCTGCGTCACGCTGCCCTCGCGCAGCAGCGGCAACGACACCCGCCCCGCCTCGCTGAAGCCGGCGCCGGAATCCACGTACAGTTCGGGCACCAGCGGGTGGTCGATGCCGCGCCCGCTGTAGGTCAGGCGGGTCCAGCCGCGCGGCAGCCCGCCGCCCCCGGCCGGGCGCAGCAGGAAGTGCGGGTCGTGACCGAGGCTGTGGTGCACGCCGCCCTCGTCGCTCACTTCCGCCAGCGGCTCCAATTCCAGCGTGTGGCGGCGGTAGCGGACCATGCCCAGCAGGCGCCGAGCCAGACGGACGCCGCGGCGCAACGGCAGGGTCAGGCGCCAGGACCACGAGTTGCGCATCGCCTCGATGGCGCGCTGCTTCTCGGCGTTGGCGGCGTCCAGCGCCTCGATGTCGCGCTGCTTCTCGACGATATCGGCGCGCAGCGTCTCGATGGCGCGCTGCTTCTCGGCGTTGACGGCGTCCAGCGCCTCGACGGCGTTCTGCTTCTCGGCGATGTCCGCGCGCAGCGTCTCGATGGCGTTCTGCTTGGCGCGGCTGTCCGCCAGCAGGTCCTCGACGGCGAGCTGGCGCTGCACCAGCTCGCCTTGCAGCGCCTCGATGGCCTCTTGCTTGCGCCGGCCGTCGTCCAGCAGTGTCGCCACCGTGCGCTCGGTCTCGACGAAGGTGCCGCGCGCCAGCGCCGCCAGATCGGCCTTCAGCCGGTCGCCGGACAGGTACGGCCGCAGCGCACGGATGTGGTTGAGGCCGAGCGACGTCGTGTTGATCATGCTGCCGGCGTCGAGCCGGTACCAGAACAGCGCCTCGGGCACCGTCAGCAGATTCAGCCCGGCCAGCACCGCACGGGCGAAGAACTCGTAATCCTCGTGGCCGACGCCGTAGTCCTCGCTGAACCCGCCCAACTGGCGGAAGGCGTCGGCGCGGATCAGCGCGTTGGCGTCGCCGAAGGCGTTGAACAGAACGCCGACCTCGGCGGCCGGGCCGAGGAAGACGCGGCGCGTCTCGGCCACCGGCACCCCGTCCCGCTCCCCGGAGAAGGTGTCGTTGAAGCAGGTGACGATGTCCGCACCCGACGCCAGCGCCGCCGCCGCCAGCACCGACACCTCGCCGGGCTTGGCCAGATTGTCGTCGTCCATGAACAGCAGGAAGTCGCCCGCCGCCACCGCCGCCGCGGCGTTGCGCGCCGCCCCAAGGTAGCGGTTGGCCTGCCGCACCAGACGGAACCGCGGCACCGGCGGCGTAGCCTCCAGCGCGTCCAGGCAGGCGAGTGCCTCGGGCTGGTCGCTGCCGTCGTCCACCACGACCAGTTCCAGCGCCGGATAGTCCTGCGCGGCGAGGCTGGCGAGCGCTTGGCGCAGCAGATGCGGGCGATTGAAATGAGTGACGCAGACGCTGACCAGCGGCGGCTCGGCCGGCGCGGGCGAGGCCGGGTGCTGCGGCGGGGTGAGCCCCAGATCCGGCACCGGCAGCGGTTCCGGCCGCGACAGGCCGGGCACCAGCCGCGCGGCGAGGTCGGCCGGCGGCCCGCAAGGCGCGAGGCCGGGTGCGAAGGGCGCCAGCCCGGCGTGACCGCGACCGACGACCGGCACCCGCAGGGCGCGGCACAGCACCGCCAGCCACGCGGCGTCCGCCGTGCGCCCCGGAAGCACCACGAGGTCGGCGGCGCGCAGCAGATCCGGCACCTCCGCCTCGGCGGCGGTGCGCACGTCAAGCGCGTCGGCCAGCCCGGCGAACGCGCCGGCATCGGGGACGCGCGCGAGATCGACCAGCGTGAGCGTCCGCGCCGGCCCAGCCTGACGCAGCGCCTTGGCGAGGAAGCGCAGGTCGCCGTCCGCCACATCCTCACCGATGGCGAGAAGGCGCAGCCCTGGCGCAGGCTCCGCCGGGTCCGGCGCCGGATCGCCCACCTCGGCGGCCGGCAGCCGCGCCTCGGCCAGCGGGCGCACGCCATCGGCGCGCACACGGCACTCGTCCTCCAGGAAGAAGCGGCCGAGGGTGTCGAACTGCGGGAAGCCGCCGCGGTCCTGGAACAGCGCCCGGCTCGGCCCCACCTCCAGCAGCGCGAAGGCAGTGTCGGTGAACCTCCGCCCCGCCGCGCGGGCGAGCAGGCAGTAGTACGGCAGGCCGTACAGATCGACGGCGTGCACCTCGTCGAACGCCCGTTCCCGCGCCCAGGCGTAGAAGCGGTAGGCGAGGCGCGCGTAGACGTTGCCCTCCAGGCGCGGCGACGGCTCGGGCGCCGTCTCGACGCGGATTCCGGGCAGATCGGCGAGCGCCCGCAGGGCGGCTTCCGGCACCGATTCCTCGGCGGCGACGCAGGCGGTGACCGCGCGGCCCTGCGCGGCCAGCGCCCGGCACAGCGCCACGCCGTGGCGCCACGCCAGCGCCGCGTGCCCGTCGCCGACCCAGGTGAGCGGGACCGCCGCCCGGACCGCCGCTTTCCGCCGCGCGTCCATCAGCGCAGGCGCCGCTGCATCTGGTACGACAGGTAGCGCGCCACCCGCCGTGCCGTGCCCGACCAGCCCTCGTCACGCAGCGCGTACCACAGCTTGGCCGAATAGACCGCCGCCCAGTTGCCCTGGAACCGCCGCGCCGGAATCACCGGCCGCGGCGCCGGCCCGGTCCCGGCGGCGAGGGCCAGCAGGCGGATGGTGTCGTCGGCCGCCCGCGCCCAGCCATAGCGCCCGCGCGCGAAGCGGTAGCACATCACCGAATGCTGGCGGAGCAGATCACGGTTGCCGGCATAGGCGCGCAGCAGCGCCAGCATGTCCGCGCCATCGGCGGCGAGCAGCGGCGTCATCTCGGGATGCGCGCCGGTGTCGAAGGCGATGGCGGCGGTGCCCAGCGCCTCGGCCTCCAGCAGCGGCAGGTTGCAGCCCTCCCAAAGGCTGGGCGAAATGAAGACGTCGAGCGTGCGCAGGTACTCCGCCCGCTCCGCGTCGGTGGCGTTGAGGTGGGTGACGATGCCGGCGGCGCGGAACGGCTCGGCATCCTGCGGGGTGCCGCGGCCCATGACATGGAACTCGGCGTTGATCCCGCTGGCGCGCACGGCGGCGGCGACATCCAGAAAGGCCTGTGTGCCCTTGTACCGCGCCTCGCCCGGCCCGATGCGCACCAGCGTGCCGATGCGCAGCGGCGCCCCGTCGCCCAGCGGGAAATCCTGCAGCCCCTTGCTGCCCTGGTCCGGCACGTGGTCGCAGCCGTTGTAGACGAGCTGCGCGCGCGGCCAGTCGATGTCGTGCCGGATGAACTCGGAAATGGCGATCACGCCGGCCAGCGCGGGGTACACGTGATCGTGCTTGTGCCGGATGATGCGTTCGCGCTCGGCGCGGTCGTGCTCGAAGAAGCTCGGGCTCGGGTCGCCGTGCTCCCACGCCCAGCAGGAGAATCGGCCCTGGAGCGCCGGCAGCGCCTCGAAGAACGGGGTGGTGTGCGCCACAATGTTTCGGGCGCCGACCGCCTCGGCCAGCGCGGCGATGGCGTCGGGCTGCGCCGCCACCTCACGGATGTCCAGGCCGGCGACCGTCCCGTCGTTCTCCAGGCAGCCGACGGTCACCGCCACACCGCGCTCGGCCAGCCGGGCGGCGATGTTCTCGATGACCACCGAAACGCCGTAGCCGCGGCCCATGCGATGGCAGAGGAAAAGAAGTGCGGACATGGGGCTCACACAGAAATCAAAGGGCAGCGGCGTCGATGAACGAGCCCCAGCGGCGCATGAAGTGCTGGCGGTCGCCCCAATCCTCCGAGCCCTTGGGGCGAGTGGCGTTCTCCAGGTGCAGGACCTTGCCGGCGTTGACGATGGCGATGCCGTGGCCCAGCCGGCGCACCGCCAGACACAGCGCCACGTCCTGGCACTCGGTGCGATAGCCCTCGTCGAAGCCGCCGACCTCGCGGAACAGGGCGGAGCGGACAGTCACGCAGGCGGCGGTGACCGCCAGACAGTCCCAGCTCTGCGCCGCCGTCTCCGGCATGGTCGCGCGTGCGTGCGGATGGAAGCAGAAGCCGCGCAGCGGCCCGCTGCGGAACACGTCGATTCCCGCGTGCTGCACGGTGCCGTCCGGGAAGAACAGGCACAGCCCGACCGCCCCCAGATCGGCCCGCTGCTCCAGCAGCCGGACCATGCGCATCAGGCAGTCGGGATGATCGGCGACGATCACGTCGTTGTTGAGGAACAGCGCCGTGTCGTACTTGGCGTGGCCGAAGAAGACCTCGTTGTTCGAGCGCGAGAAATGGTACTTCAGCCCGCGCACCACGGTGACGAACGCCGGCACCCGGTCGTACAGCGCCAGCACCGCGGCGTCGGTCGATCCGGTGTCGCCGATCAGCACCTCGAACCCCAGCCCGGCGGCGCGGAACGCCGGTTCGATGGCGATCAGGCTGTCGGTCAGGGGGACGATCAGCTCCGGCTTGTTCAGGTTCAGGATGATGACCGACAGGCCGCGCGAGGCCGGCTGCCTATCGGCAGCGGAAGCGCCGACGCGCGGGGCGGCCAGGGCACGGTCCGTGTTGGCGGTGTCCGCGTAGGGGTCGAGCCGGGGATCTCGGAGCATGGGCGGGAAGCGCTGAACCTATGGGAATTCTGGGCGGCTATAAGAGGCTGCGCGACCGGAATCGTCAATTCCTTTCGCCGTTCCACACAGAGCCCTTCTCCCCTTGGGGGAGAAGGGTTGGGATGAGGGGTCGTTACGCTCTGTAGAGCGGAAGTAAGACTCCTTTTCGGCCTTCCGGCCGCAACCACCCTCCCCCCACCCCCTCTCCCCTCCAGGGAGAGGGGCTCTGGACTACGCCGCGATCTGCCTTACCGCTCGTGAAAAGCCTCCTGCGTCCGCCGCGACAGGGGCGAGAGGATGTATTCGAGGATGCGGCGCCGGCCGGTCTTGATCTCCGCCGACACCGCCATGCCGGGGGCGAGGCTGCCGGTCCGGCCGTCCACGTCCAGGCTGGTGCGGTCCAGCGCGATGCGGGCCGAATAGACCGGCCCCTGCTCGGCCGTGTCCTCCTCGCGCTGCACAGCGTCGCCCGACACCGAACTCACCCGTCCGGGCACCAGCCCATACTTGGTGAAGTTGAAGGTGTCGATCTTCACCGCGACCGGCTGGCCTTCCGCGACGAAACCGATGTCCTTGTTGGGGATGAAGGCCTCCACCTCCAGCGAGCTGCCCTCCGGCACGACGACCAGCAGGGCCTGCGCCGGCGTCACCACGCCGCCCACGGTGTGCACCGCCAACTGCTGCACCGTCCCATCGACCGGCGCTGTCAGCCGGTGCCGGCCGACGCGCTGCTCCGCCTTGCCGAGCTCCTGAACGAGGTCGGCGGCCTTCTGCTCGGCGGCGGTCAGTTCGGTGTAGAGGCCGCGGCGGTACTCCGCCTCCGCCTGCCGGCGCTGCTCGGCGTTGGACGCCATGGCCGCCTCGGCTTCGGTCAGGCGGGTCTTCTGAACCAGCAGTTCCTGTTCGCGCTCCACTTGATCCTGCAGCAGTTCCAGGTACTGGAACCGCGATGCGGTGCCCCGGAGCGACAAAGTGTGCAACGCCTCGGCACGCTCGCGCACCAAGGGCAGCGTGGCGTTCAGCTTGGCAACGGCCTGCACGACGGTGGCGCGGTCGGCTTCGCGGCGCGCCAGCTCGCGGTCCATGGAAGCCAGCTTGGCACGCTGCTCGGCAACCTGGCTGATCAGCAGTTGCCGGTGCATCTGCACCAGCGCCGCCGGGACCCCGGCCGGCGGAACGTAGGCGGTCAGCGGGTCGCCGTCCGACAGCGCCGCAGTCAGCCGGGCGATTTCGGTGCGCGTGGTCGCCAGCTCGCTGGCCAGCCGGTCGCGGTCGGCGAGCGCCTGGGTGGCGTCCAGTTCAACCAGCACGTCGCCGGCCTTCACCGCGGTGCCGTCCTCCACATGGATGGCGCGGACGGTGCCGATCTCCATGGGTTGCACCACCTTGACGCGCCCGCTCGGCACGATGCGTCCCTGCGCCACCGCCACCACGTCCAGCTCGCCGAACCACGACCACGCCAGGGCGAGGGCGAAGAACGCCATGATCGCCCCGGAGAAGATTCGCACCGTCGGCGATGGCGGGCGGTCGAGGATCTCGATCGCGGCGGGCAGGAACTCCAACTCCGCGCTCCGGCGCGCCGCCGGGCGCCGGGGCTTCAACACGACGACATCGTTGCTGGCCATTGGCACCCTCTCAGCTCGCTTCCCGGCCGAGCTGGCCGCGGAACAGTCTGGCGTAGCACCCACCCTGCCGGATGAGCTGGTCGTGCACCCCGTCCTCGACGATCCGGCCGCGCTCCATGGTGATGATCCGGTCGGCGACGCTGACGGCGGACAGGCGGTGGGCGATGATCAGCACCGTCCGCCCGGCACAGATGCGTTGCATGTTGGTCTGGATGACGCGTTCGGATTCATAGTCGAGCGCGCTGGTGGCCTCGTCGAAGATCAGGATGCGCGGGTTGCTCACCAGCGCGCGGGCGATGGCGATGCGCTGGCGCTGCCCGCCGGACAGCGTGGCGCCGCGCTCGCCCACCACGGTGTCGTAGGCTTCGGGCAGTTCGGCGATGAAGTCGTGGGCGCCGGCCAGCCGCGCCGCCATCACCACCCGCTCCATGTCCATGGCCGGGTCGGCCAGCGCGATGTTCTCGCGGATGGTGCCGGTGAACAGCACGTTGTCCTGGAGCACCACCCCGATCTGCCGGCGCAGCCACACCGCGTCCGCCATGGACAGATCGATGCCGTCCACCAGGATGCGCCCCCGCTCCGGCACGTAGAAGCGTTGCAGCAGCTTGGCCAGCGTGCTCTTGCCCGACCCCGAAGAGCCGACGATGCCCACCACCTGCCCTGCTGGGATGTGCAGCGAGATGTCGCTCAGCGTCTCCTGCCCGTCGATGCGGTAGCGGAAGGTGACGTGGTCCAGGGTGACGTCGCCCTTGATGGCCGGCAGCGAGGCGCGCCCGGCGATCTGCAACGGTTCGGTGGGCGTGTTCAGGATGTCGCCGATGCGGTCCACCGACAGGCGCACCTGCTGGAAGTCCTGCCAGAGCTGGGCGATGCGCAGCACCGGCTGGGCGACCCGCCCGGCGAACATGTTGAAGGCGACCAGTTCGCCCACCGTCAGCCCGCCGCCGATCACCAGCTGGGCGCCCATCCACAGCACGCCCATGCCGGTCACCTTGGAGATGACCTGCACCGACTGGCTGGCGGCATTGTTCAGGTTACGGGCGCGGAAGCCGGCCGACACATAGCCGGCGAGCTGTTCCTCCCACTTGCGCTGCATGCGCGGCTCGACCGCCATCGCCTTGACGGTCTCGATGGAGGACACCGCCTCCACCAGGAAGCTGTGGTTCTCCGACCCGCGCTGGAACTTCTCGTCGAGGCGGCGGCGCAGGATCGGCGTGGTCACCACGCTGACCATCACGTAGCAGGGGAACGACGCCAGCACGACGAGGGTCAGCGTCGGGCTGTACAGGAACATCACCCCCAGGAACACCAGCGTGAACAGCAGATCGAGCACCAGCGTGATGGTGGAACTGGTGAGGAAGTTGCGGATGGTCTCCAGCTCGCGCACGCGCGCCACGCTGTCGCCGACCCGCCGCGCGGCGAAATATCCCATCGGCAGCGCCAGCAGCCGGCGGAACAGCTGGGCGCCCAGTTCCACGTCGATGCGGTTGGCGGTGTGCGAGAAGGTGTAGGCACGCAAGCCGCCCAGCGCCGCCTCGAACAGGATGACGACCAGCATGCCGATCATCAGCACGTCCAGCGTGCTGACGCTGTGATGCACCAGCACCTTGTCGACGACGACCTGGAAGAACAGCGGCGTCACCAGGGCGAACAGTTGCAGGAACAGCGACGCCGCCATGACCTCGCCGAAGATGGTGCGGTACTTCCACACCGCGCCGGCGAACCAGCCGATGTCGAAGCGCGGGGCGCCGAAGCCCATCACGCCCTTGCGGCCCAGGCACAGGATGTGGCCGTCCCACAGCGCTCCGAAATCCTCGCGCTTGACGATGCGCCGCTGGCCGATCGCCGCGTCGTAGACCAGAACCCGGTCCGCCGCCGCCTTGAGCAGGACCATGCACGACCCGGACGGCCCCAGCACCACCGCCGGCATCGGCGTCCGTTCCAGCCGTTCCCAGCGGGTGCGCACGACCCGCGCCTTGGCGCCGGCCCGGCGCGCCTGCCGGACCAGCTCGCGCATGTCGGCCGACCGGCCGCCGCAATCGTGCCGGATCGCGTCGTAATCCGCCGGAATGCTCAAAAGCCGCAGGGCCGTCACCAACGCGGTAACAGCCGCATCCCGTTCCGCTCCGCTCTCGACGTTTGCCATAGCTGTGTATTTCCCGGTGTTGTCGTCGGTCGCTGGCAAAGGCGCTCTCGGCACTGGATTTACGTGCGCATGACTTGCGAAACTACTCCAGAAGAAGTGGTAATCCCTTAGCCGTCCGCCGCAGTCCTGGCCTGTACTTACCCCTTTTCCGCGGAAGGTCACGAGAAAGAGGCTTGGCGGCGCGGCGCATCGGGGCTAAGTCTCAGGCGCTCGGCAACCCTCAGGGAACGGCGCGGTGGATCTCGGTACCCAGGGCATGCGGCCGCTCGTCCACGTCTTCGGGCACTTCTCCGGGCGAACGGGGTACAGCGTCCACGCCATCAACTTCGCCCGTGCGCTGGCCCGCCGCTGCAACGTGCTGACCACCGAAATGACCGGCGGCCCGGCGGCCCTGGCGGACAGCGCCGCCCAGCTCGCCGCGCGCCACGCCGCCGGGCAGGCGGTGTACAGCATCGCCGTCACCGCACCCGACGACTTCCCGGCGCTGGCCGGCCTCCCCGGCCGGCGCATCGGCTTTTTCGTGTGGGAACGCGACGCGTTGCCCGACCGCTGGCTCCCCCAGCTCGCCGACGTTGACCGCGTGTGGACGGCGTCGCGCTGGGGCAAGGGCGTCATCGCCGCCGCCGGGGTGCCCGAGCACCGCATCGACGTGGTGCCCGAGGGGTTCGACCCCGCGGTGTTCAGCCCGGAGGGTCCGGCGCTGCCGGCACTGGCGCGAGACCCACGCTTCAAGCTCCTGACCGTCGGCAAGTTCGAGGAGCGCAAGAACACCGCCGGCCTGATCCGCGCCTTCGCCGCAGCGTTCGCCGACACTCAGGACGCCGCGCTGGTGCTGAGCTGCACCAACGCCTTCCTCAAGGATTTCGACCTCTCCCGCGAAGTGGAGCGTCTGGCCGGGCCGGTGCGCGACCGCATCCTGCTGGCCCGCTGGGTCGATACGCCGGACACGCTGGGCACCATCTACCGGGCGTGCGACGCCTTCGTCGCCCCATCGCGCGCCGAGGGCTGGGGGCTGCCGATCATGGAAGCCATGGCCTGCGGCCTGCCGACGATCACCACCGGCTACAGCGCCATGACCGAGTACGCCACGCCGGAGAACGCCGTGCTGCTGGATTACACGCTGGTCCCCGCCCCCGCCTGCCCGCTCGCCGGCCATCTGGACCGCGACGGCCGCTGGGCGGAACCCGACGCCGCCCAACTCGCCCGCGCGATGCGCGCCCTCTACGAGGACCGCGCGCGCGGCCGGGCGCTGGGCGCGCGGGCGGCAAGCTACATGGCGGCCGGCTGGACCTGGGACCACGCCGCCGACGCGGCGTTGCGCACCCTCGAAGCCCTGGACCGTGATGAGCACTGACCCGCGCCGCCTGGAGGGGGTGACCCTGCTCTGCGCCGACTGCCGCAACCACGCGGCGGCGCTGCTCGCGCTGGAGCGCTGCACCGCGGCCTGCACCTTCGACCGGGTGCTGTTCTTCACCGACCGGGCGGTGGCCGCCCCGGCACCGGTGGAGGTCGTGGCGATCCCGCCCTTCCGCGACCGCGACGACTACTCCCGCTTCCTGGTGAAGGAGGTGGCCGACCATGTGGAGAGCGACCACGCGCTGGTTGTGCAGTGGGACGGCTATATCCTCGACCCGGCGTGCTGGAGCGACGATTTTCGGCGCTACGACTACATCGGCGCCCGCTGGTTCTGGTTCCGCGACGCCATGCAGGTGGGCAACGGCGGCTTCTCGCTGCGGTCACGCCGGTTGCTGCACGCGCTGCGCGACGAACGGGTGACGGTCGAGCAAGCGGAGGATCTGAGCATCTGCCGCGACCACCGCCCGTTGCTCGAACGCGAGTTCGGCATCGTCTTCGCGCCCGAGGAAGTCGCCGACCGCTTCGCCTACGAGCGCACGATCCCGGACGGGCCGACGTTCGGCTTCCACGGGCTGTTCAACCTGTGGCGCCATCTGGACGGCGCCGGGCTCGCGACGCTGCTCGACGCGCTGCCGCCCGAGACGCTGGCCTCCGACGACATGGTGGAGTTGATCTGCCGCCTCACCGCCCGCGGGCGGGCGGCGGACGCCAAACTGGCGCTGAACGCCGCCCAGCGGGTCCGCGATCTGGCGTCCATCGCCAAGACCGCGAAGCGCTATCTGGCGCCGTCCCGCACTGGGTGAACTGCCGGCTGACTCACTTGGTCCAAAAGCTCCCGAACACTGCCATAGCCAAGGCTGGTCGGGATAACCTCGCCGCTCGTGGTTTGCAGTTCGACCGTGCCGAGCTTGTCCGTCCCGCGACCGAGGTGAATGAGATGAACGATCTCGATGGGCTCGAAAGGTGGTTGCGGCTCGCAAAGGCAGCCGCGCTCGGCATCGACCATCGGAAGAGCCTCGCCGACAACCCAATCAAAGCGGGCCGGCAGCAATCCAAGCCGGCTCAACGGCCGGCTATGCAACACCATATTGAGAGCGACTTGTTCGAATATGTGGGCTGGTTGAGAGTTGTTCGACAGCATGTAATCCATGCATTCATCGAGTGAAGTGGCCCACATCTCCCATATCGGAGAGTCGCTCGTCATGGCAAAGACGCCGGAGCAATACTCCGACCCTATGGACATCATCTGGGCTGGTTTCTCTGGAACCATGAGTTTCAGCAGAGACACCATGAGAGACCGACCGCGCACCAGATCGTGTCCGTGGTGGCGCTGGTACGAACGGTCTGCCGACGAAACGATGGCGATTTCTCTGGTCTGCGCGGCGCGTACGAGAGTTGGAATGGCGTTGGCGGAGCAAACCCACGCGTCGCTGTCGATCCACACATAGGTTTCGTAACCGGGAAAATATGTACGTAGATATGGACGAGCCGTCATGGCCCGGTACCAGGGGGCAACATTATAGGCAGTCAAAAAAGCACTGCTCGCGTGCCAGCCTGGAGAGACGACGTTCACTCTAGCCGCAGCAAGCTCTTCTCGATGCTCAGGGATAAGGCCAAGGTCCAGAAGGCCAACAGGCAGATCTGCCGCATGCTCGCCGAGTGACAGCAGCAACCCGCGGGCCAAGTCCATGAAATTTGTGTCGGCCGCTGTTATGATAATTGTTTTATCACTCATCGAAGGTTAGTCCTTCTTGCACAGCAGCGGCGACACAAGCGGCGAATATGCCGAGGATCTGTTCGGACCGCCCAACTAGGACGTTGCCGATGCAGAGCGGAGCGTCGTCTCAGGCAACGGCGAAGCCGGGTTCTCTGCCGGAAACAGAGTCTGCATGAGCTGGTCAATCTTGGCCCGCTGCTCCTCGCTGGACTCGGCCCGCGCGCGGTCGAGCAGTGCGCGCCCGCGTTCCAGATCCGGCGCGCCGAGGCGACCGCGGATCAGCAGGATCGCCAGATTGACCATGGCCTCCAGATGGCCCTGCTGGGCGGCACGGTCGAACCACTCCGCCGCCGCCGCCACATCGCGGTTGATGCCCTGACCGCGGCTGTACACGAGGGCGAGGTTGAACTGGGCACGCGCGTGGCCCTTCTCCGCGGCCTTGCGGTACCACGCCACGGCCTCGAAGGCATCCGCGTCGACGCCACGGCCGACCTCGTAGAAGCGGCCCATGTGCCACTGCGCCGGCACATACTCGGCCCGTGCCGCCCGGCGGCACAGCGCCACCGCCTTGGCCTCGTTCTGCGGGACCGCCTGACCACTCAGGTAGAACTTGGACAGCGCGACCATGGCCGCCGGATGGTTGCGCTCAGAGGCGCGGGTCAGCCACTGGACGGCCTCCGACGGGTCGCCGAGCGGCGCCGGAGCGGTCGCGTAGATGAGGCCCACATCATAGGCCGCGTCCGCCAGCCCTTCATCGGCGGCGATTTTCAGGTAGCCCAGCGCCTTTTCCAGGTCCACCTCGCCCAGATGGCCGTCACGACAGGCATGTCCGAGGGTGATCAGGGCCTTGTCGCAGCGCTGCCCGGCCGAGCGCTCCAGCAGGGCGAGCCCCCGGTCCCAGTCGCGGTGCTCCTCCGGGCCGAACATCAGGTACCGGCCCAGCAAGTACTGTGCCTCTGCATCCTCTGCTCCGCAGGCGCGCTCCAGCCACGCCATGCCCTCGACCGGATCGGTGTTCAGGTCATAACCATTGGGGAACAGCAGCGAGCGGTTTGCCGTCGCAGGTTTTTCCTCCGAGCGGTACCAGCGGAGCGGGTCGAAGGCGTCGCGCGTCTGCCCAAGCCCGTAGACGAGCAACTGACCCAGACGGCGCTGGCCTTCCACCTCTCCGCCTTCCGCGGCCCGGCGCAGCCACATCACCGCATCGGGGACGTTGCGCACCACGCCGTTGCCTTCCATGTAGCAGCAGCCGAGGCGGCACTGGGCCGCGACATCGCCCCACACCGCAAGCTTGCGCAGGTCGCGGATCGCCAGACCGAGCCGCTTTGCCTCCCACGCCTCATCCACCCGGCGCATCACCCGGTTGCGGAAGAGCCATAGACGGAACCGTGCGGCGAAGGGCACCCTGCGCCGTTCCGGACCTGCGTTGGTGGATCGGCTCATGGTTCGCGCATGCTCTCGTTCAGGCTGCCGATCAGCGGACGCACGAGGTAACCCATGACGCTGCGGTCACCGATTTTGATGTCCGCCACCAGAGGCAAACCGGGAAGCAGCTGGAAGTTGGCCGGAACATTCCGCAGGTCCGTCGACGTCAGCTTGATGCGCGCCCGGTAGTAGAGCCCGCCCTGCCCCAGCGCGCCGGACGATGCGTTGGAGTCCGCTTTGGTCATCGTGCCCGCTTCGCTGCGGGCGTTGAACGAGTCGTCGCTGATGCTCTCGACGATGCCCTCGGCGAAGCCATGCTCCATGTAATTGTAGGCGTCGAACTTGATATGGACGAGGTCGCCCTCGCGCACGAAGCCGATGTCGCTACCGTCGATCTGCGCGATCACCTCGAGCGGCGCGTTCAGCGGCGTCAGCGTGAACAGCGGCTCGGCCTCGCGCACGATCGAGTTGACCGAGCGGTTCGCGACCTCCAGCACCACGGCATCGACCGGGGCGGTGAGGTTGACGAACTGCCGGCGCCGCTCGGCCTTGGCCAGCTGTTCCTGTAGGACGTCGCGGTCCGAGCGCTGCTGCATCAGATCCTGCGACAGCGTCGTCTTCCACTGCTGGATGAACGCATCGCGCTGCGCCTTCAGATCGTCCAGCTCATGCTGGCTCTGCTGGACCGTGGAGATCGCGATGGTCAGGTTGCGCTCGACATCGAGACGGCTGGACTTGGCGGCTAGGGCGTTGATCTTGCTGCCGATCTCCTTCTCCGCCAGCGACGTCCGGATGCCCTCGATCTCCTTCAGGCTCTGCAGCTGGATGTTCAGCGAGGCGATCTGCCGCTCGGTGTTCGAGATGACGCCGACGGAGCGCGCGATGCGCTCGTCGTAGCTCTGGACCTGCGACTGGAACTGCGCCTGACGGCTGCGCCACAGCGCCATCTGCGCCAGCGCCGCTTCCGGCGGCAGGTTGACGGCGGGCTGGTAGGGACGCCCGGCCAACTCGGCTTCCATGCGGCCGATCTGCGCGTCGAGGAAGCCGCGCTTGATCGAGAGCTGGCCATAATCGGCCTCGGCGAACGTCGGGTCCAGCGTGGCCAGCAGCTGCCCCGCCTTCACCACGTCACCGGCGCGCACGTTGATGCTGCGCAGGATCGAGGTGTCGAACGGTTGCAGAATGATCGACGAGGCCTTCGACACCAGCTTGCCGCGCGACTGCACCACGCGGTCGATGCGGGCGATGGTTGCCCAGACGATCGCGGAGACGACCAGCGCCACGCAGAAGTACAGGGTCGTGCGCAGCAGGAACGGTTCCGGTTGACCCTCGACCTCGGCGGCGTCGGACTGGAAGTCGTTGATGGCCTGCTCGACCGCCGCCTCGTCGACAGGCGTGGGACGCAAGACTGCGAGGCTCATGACGCAAGCTCCAGGTGACGATTCTGCTTATGCCAGAGGTGCCGGTAGACGTCGCAACGGCCGAGCAGCTCATGGTGCCGCCCGAGATCGGCGACCTTGCCCTGGTCGAGCACCAGGATCTGGTCGCAGGCGACCAGCGACGACAGCCGGTGGGAGATCATGATGAGCGAGCGCCCGCGGGCGATGCCCATCAGGTTCTGCTGGACGATGGCCTCGCTCTCGGCGTCGAGCGCGCTGGTCGCCTCGTCCATGATGAGGATCGGCGGGTTGGTGAGCAGCGCGCGGGCGATGGCGATGCGCTGGCGCTGGCCACCCGAAAGGTTGGACGACCCCTCCTCCAGGACCGTGTCGAAGCCGCGCGGCAGACGCTCGATGAACTCGTCGGCGCCGGCCAGCCGCGCCGCCTCCATGATCTCTTCCAGCGTGGATCCGGGCTTGGCCGAGGCGATGTTGTCACGGATCGAGCCGCGGAACAGGAAGTTGTCCTGGAGCACGACGCCGATGTTGGTGCGCAAATGGTCCAGATCGATCTCACGCAGATCGTGGCCGTCGATCTTGATGAGGCCTTCCTGCGGCCGGTGCAGCGCCTGCAACAGGCGCGTGATCGTCGTCTTGCCCGAACCGCTGCGGCCCATGATGCCGAACATGGTGCCGGCCGGCACGTCGAACGAGACGTCGTTGAGCGCCGGGGTGGAGGCGCCGGGATAGGTGAAGCGCACGTTCGAGAACTGCACGTTCCCCTCGATGGGCGCGCGCAGGCCCTGGCCGGTGCGGCCGCTCTCGGAGGGGTGGTTCATGATCTGGCCGAGCATGCGCACGGACAGCGACACCTCCTGGAACTGCTGGATCATCTGCGACAACTGCACCAGCGGCCCGGTGACCCGGCTGGCGACGATCTTGAAGGCGATCAGCGCGCCGACCATCATCCCGCCGTCGAACACCAGATAAGCGCCCACACCCATGACGGCGATCTGCGTCACCTTGTCGATGGGCGAGATCATCGTCTGGGCAATGCTCGAATAGTTCGCCAGATCGAAGCGGCGCTCGATGGTGCGGACCAGCAGGCGGTCCCAGACTCGGCGCTGCCGGGAGTCGAGCGACAGCGACTTCACCGTGCGCATGCCGGTGACGTTCTCGATCAGGAAGCTCTGCAGCGCCGCCTCGGACTCGTAGAGCGAGGTCATGCGCCGCTTGAACGGCGGCAGCAGGATCAGCATGAAGATGCACAGCAGCGCCGTCGAGCCGAGCACGATCATCGCCAGCGGCACGCTGTAGAGGAACATCATCGGGATGAACACGATGAGGCCGACGCTGTCCAAGAGGACGGAGAACAGCTGCCCCGTCAGGAACTGACGGATGCGGTCGGTCTGCAACATGTTCTTGGTGATGACGCCGGTTGAAGAATGCTCGAAAAATTCCATCGGCAGGCTGATCAGCTTGCTGAAGGTGCGCGAGCTGACCTCGGAATCGATCTTGTTGGTGGCGTACAGCATCAGATAGCGGCGCATGTACATGAAGATCGTCTCGAAGATGGTCGCGATGACCATACCGCCGACGAGGACGTACAGCGTGCCGATGCTGCGGTGGACGAGCACGCGGTCGATGACGATCTGCATGAAGACCGGCATGGCCATCGTCAGGATGCTGAGCACGACGGCGGCGACGGCGACGTCGCGGAACACCTTCTTGTGCTTGAGGATGATCGGGAAGAACCAGCTCAGCCCGAAGGGCTGCTCGCCCTCCACCGCCTTGCCGTCGACCTTGATCAGCATCACCTCGCCGGTCCAGGCGCGGGTGAAGCGCTCCTCGTCCACCGGCATCAACGCCTGATCGTCGGCCAGCGGGTCGCGGATCATGACCACCGGCGTGCCCTTGAGCGCGTTGACCTGAGCCAGCAGCACCCATTGGCCGTTGCGCAGCCGAGCCAGCGCCGGGAACGCTTCCCCCAGCTTGCCCAGGTGGTTCCACGACATCCGCACGAGCTTGGCCTTGAGGCCGATGTCCCGCGCGATGCCCAGCAGGACATGCGTCGACGGTTCCCCCTCATCGAGCACATGGTCGTGCCGCAGCCGATCGACGGACGTGTCGATGCCACGCACGCGGGCGGCCTCAACGAGGCAACGGAGCGCGGTATCGCCCCCGGCGGAGTCACTGATTGCCATGGTCCTGATTCTATCCAGCGTCGCAAACCGGGGCTACAGTTGCGGAAGCACCTCGGAAGGGGCAAATTACATCATTGTAATCCCGCCCGATTAGATTTTTTTGTATGGTCGGCCGTGCATAAGATGAGCCGCGCGTGACTGGGCACTATGACCCGCTGGGCAAGATGATCCGATGAGCTGTTCTCCCTCCGCCGACGAGCCTCGGCCCACGCGCGGCGCGCCCATCGTCCGGGGCGGCGGCGCGCGGATGAAGATCCTCGTCGTTGAAGACGACCCCAAGGCGTCGGCCCTGATGACCAAGGGGTTGACGGACAGCGGCCACGAGGTGGAACACGTCGCCAACGGCGACGAGGGGCTGGAGCGGGCGCGCTCGGGGCGCTTCGACGTGCTGGTGATCGACCGCATGCTGCCGGGCCGCGACGGCATGTCCATCGTCGCGGCACTGCGGGAGGCGAGCGACTACACTCCGGTGCTGATCCTCTCCGCGCTCGGCAGCCTGGAGGAGCGCATCCACGGGCTGCGCGGCGGCGGCGACGATTACCTGACCAAGCCCTGCTCCCTGGCCGAGCTGGTCGCGCGGGTCGAGGCGCTGGGCCGGCGCACCCTGATCCCCGCCATGGGCACCCGCCTGAAGGTCGGCGACCTGGAGATCGACGTGCTCACCCGCAAGGTGAACCGGTCCGGCCGAAGCATCGAGCTGCACCCGCGCGAGTTCAAGCTTCTGGAATACCTGATGCGGAACGCCGAAAACGTGGTGACCCGCACCATGCTGCTGGAGAATGTCTGGGACTTCCATTTCGATCCGCAGACCAACGTGGTCGAGGTGCACGTCGCCCGCCTGCGGCAGAAGATCGACCGCGATTTCCCGACCTCCCTGCTCCACACGGTGCGTGGTGCCGGGTACTGCCTGCGCGCCTGATCGGCGCCCGCCCGGCATGCGCCTGCTGCACTCCACCACTTTTCGCGTCGCCCTGCTGTATCAGGGGCTGTTCCTCACCTCGGTTCTGGTGATCCTCGGCCTCATCCACACGATGAGCACGCGCTTCCTCGACCGCCAGACCGACCAGCCCATCGAGTTGGAGCTGAACGACTTCACCGCTGTGCAGCGCGCCCACGGCTTGTCCGGCCTCGTTGCCGCCGTGCAGGAGCGCAGCCGCGACTCCCGGACCGGCACGCTCTATCGGCTGACCGGCCCCGACGGTCAGGTGCTGGCCGGCTCCCTGGCGCCGCCGGCCGCCCCCGACGCCGACCCCACCCGCCCCATGCGCGCCTTGGGCCGGGCGTTCGAGGACGGCAGCCACCTGCTGATCGGCCGCGACGTGACGGAACGCCGCGATTTCGAACGCCAGCTGCGGGAGGTGCTGGTGCTGGCGCTGCTGCTGACCGTGGCGTTTGCGGTGCTCGGCGGCGTGCTGATCAGCCGCAACGTGACGCACCGGCTGGAGGTGATCAACCGCACCACCCGGCGCATCATGGTCGGCCACCTGGACGAGCGCATCCCGCGCTTCCGCAACGACGACGAACTGGACCAGCTGGCCGGGAACCTGAACGAGATGCTGGACCAAATCGGCCATCTGATGGCCGGCCTGCGCCACGTCAGCGAGGGCATTGCGCACGATTTGCGCACGCCGCTCAACCGGCTGCGCGCCCAGCTGGAGATGGCCGCCTTCGATGCGCAGGAACTGGACGGCGGCGACGCCATCCAGGACGCCATTCAAGAGGCCATCCAGGAGGCCGACCGCCTGCTCGACATGTTCGCCGCCCTGCTCAGCATCGCCAAGGCGGAGGCGGGCTATCAACAGATCCCCTTGTCCGAGATGGAGCTGGGGGCCGTGGTCCGCCGCGTGGCCGAGTTCTATGAACCGGTGGCGGAGGAGCGCAGCGTCACCCTGCGGGTCGACGCCGACCGCGAGGTGATGATTGTCGGGCAGGACCAGTTGCTGGCCCAGGCCGTGGCGAATCTCATCGACAACGCCATCAAGTACACGCCGCCCGGCGGCAGCGTTTCGGTCACTGTGACGCCGACGCCGGAGATCGTCGTCGCCGACACCGGGCCGGGCATCGCGCCGGAGGACCGCGAGCGCGTGGTGCGCCGCTTCTTCCGGCTGGAGCACAGCCGCACCACGCCGGGCAACGGGCTGGGGCTGGCGCTGGTCGATGCGGTGGCGCGCCTGCACGACGCGGCTCTGGAGATGGCCGACAACGGGCCGGGCCTGCGCGTCACGCTGCGCTTCCGCAACGCCGGCCGGCCGGCAGCGCCCCGCCCACATCCGCACCGATCGGGGCTTGCTCTCCCGGCGGATAATGGCGATAAGGGAGGTTCAACGGACCGCCGGCAGGAAACCTGCTGAAGTCGCATCAATGATCGCTTTGGATGGAAGCCATGGCCGAAGGAACGGTTGATTACTACGCGATGGTGGAAGAGGCTTGGCAGCTCAGCGATGCCGCCCGCGACTACGTGAAGAACGCGAACCGCGAGGTCAGCAACGACGAGCTGTGGGAGAAGATCTTCACCCCGTCGCCGCTCCTCGACCTCGAGCGCACGCAACGCGAAGGCGGGCAGCCGCTCCAGAAGATTTTCTTCAAGAACCCCTACGGGTTGCAGTACCGCGCCGACCACAAGGATTGGATCCCGTTCCGCCACGGTCCGCTCGATCCGGCCTACCTTCAGGCCATCTGACGAACACCGCCGGACCGGCGCCGCAAGGCGGCCGGTCCGGCCCGCCGGATCAGCTTTTCCGGCTTAAGGCGCTACTGGCCGAACCGCTCCGCCAGCGCCGTTCCTACCCCGGCCACCACGCTCCGCCAATCGCCCAGCCGCTCCTGACGGAAGATCCGCATGCCCGGATACCAGGGGGTGTCGGCGCGCGCCTGCAACCAGCGCCAGTCCGGCTGCGCCGACAGCAGCAGCCATACCGGGCAGCCCATCGCGCCCGCCAGATGCGCCGTGGCCGTATCCACCGTCACCACGAGGTCGAGGCCACGGATGACCGCCGCCGTGTCGGTGAAGTCCGCCGGCTGCGCCGCCAGGGGCCGCACGGCGCCCGCCGGCAGCGCGTCGAGCGCCCGGCCGTCCTCGCCGATCTGGAGGCTGTGCCACTCCACGCCCGGCATGGCGAACAGCGGCGCCAGTTCTTCCAGGGCGATGGAGCGGTAGCGGTCGTCCGGGTCGGCCCGGTTGCCGGCCCAGACGAGTCCGATCCGCGGCTTGCCCGGCGCCCGCTCGACGGCTGGCGGGACGGTCAGGTAGGGGATGGCGCGCGGCACGTCGCCCGGACCGGTCAGGCCGAGGACCAGCGGCAGGCTCATCAGCGGCACGTGGGCGGCGAAGGCCGGCAGGCGATCGCCCTCGCCCACCACGGCATCCACGCCGGGCGCGCCGGCCAGCAGCCGGTGCAGTGGGCGCGGCGCGCCTACGACCACGCGCGCCCCGGCCCGCTCCCGTGCCGGCACCAGATAGCGTGCGAACTGGATGGTGTCGCCCAGCCCCTGCTCGGCATGCACCAGCAGCGTCCGACCGTCGAGGCGCTCGCCCATCCAGAACTGGCCCCACCCCCGCTTCAGCCACGGCGGCGGCCCTTTCAGGACCCAGCGCCACTCGTACAGCCGGAATCCCTCCTCCCAGGCCCCGCGCGCCAGCAGCGCCATGGCGAGGTTGTAGCCCGCCTGCGCATCGTCCGGGTCACGCAGCAGCGCGGTGCGAAAAGCCTCGACCGCATCCCGCGTGCGGCCGAGCTTCATCAGGGCAACCCCCAGCGAGTTCTGCGCCCCCGCCACACCAAAGCCGGCCGCAGCCGTCAGCGCGTCGGCCGCCGGTTGCAGATCGCCGTCCAGATAGGCCAGCACACCGGCCAGATTGAGCGCCGCGCCGTCGCCTGGGTGCTGCGCCAGCAGATCCCGTACGATGCGCCGCGTCGCCGCCGTGAGGTCCGCGCCCATGCCCTGTGCTCCGAAATCCGTCCGCGCGGCCTGCAATAGGCCAGGGGTGGTTCCCTTGACAAGCGGATTGGGCTTCTCCTAAACGTCCGCAGGCAGCCGGTGGAAGGCCAGAATGCTGAACGTGTACATCAAGTGCTACAGCCGGCCGGCCTATCTCGACCGCTGCATCCGCTCGGTCAAGCGCATGGTGTCCGGGTACAACGCCATCGTGCTGCTGGACGACGGGCTGGAGAACCGCCACCTCGCCCGCATCCTGGAACTCCACCCCGACGTCCAGGTGCGCCGCTCGCTCAAGGTGACCTGCCGCGACGGCGGGACGGCGCCTCCCGACGATCCCCGGCTGCTCGACCCCGCGCGTTTCTGGGTGCAGGAGATCGGCAAGGACCCGAACCGCTTCATGTTCCTCATGGAAGAGGACACATGGCTGACCGAGCCGTTCGATTTGCCGCTCGTCCTACGCAACATGGAGCGCAACAACGTCCTTCTGCTGCGGCTGTACTGGAACGGCAATCCGCGCTTCGCGCTCCCCGAGGAGGTCATCATGGCCGCGATCCTCGACGGCGGGACGACGCTGGAATACTACGCGCCCAAGCCCAAGCACTGGTTCGACCTGTACCGGATGTTCAGTCTGGCGCAGGCCATCTACCGCACCGACTACTGGGTGCACAGCTACACCGACATCCCCTCCTGGCACGCCGAGCAGCACGTGCTCCAGCGCGCGCTGGCCTTCGTCAAGGCGCACAACGACGACACGCCCCGGCCGCGTTTCGCCAAGATGGACCACGAGGTCGTCCGCCACTGCGTGTCCTCGACCAGCCGGGCCGATGCCGGCGGGATCGGCGTCACCTGCAAGATCGACCCGGTCCCCTACAACGCCGTCCTCAACGAGGGCTGGTACGACGGCAGCCTCGACCCGCTCGAAGGCTTCCCGCACGACTTCAGCGAAGCCGGGCTGATGCGGCTGTTCGAGGCCCGCCTCGGCCGCGCGGCCGCCGAGGCGTGGCTGGCGTGGAAGCGCGATTATCTGCGCATGTACGCCGCCATGGGCTGCGCGCTGGAATGAGCGTGCGGCGGCGCGGCGGCGGCCGACAGACTGCTTGCGTCGATGCGGACAACGGAATATCCACTTGCCGATGCCGCATACCGGGCTCGGGTCGGCAAGAGGAAGCGTAGGTACATGGCACTCCGCAGTCTGCAAAACGTCGCCCACAGCATGCTCGGGCATCGCTACCTGATCGGCCAGCTGGCTTGGCGCGAGATCGCCGGCCGCTACCGCGGGTCGGTAATCGGGCTCTTGTGGTCCTTCATCACGCCGCTGGCGATGCTGTCGGTCTACACGCTGGTGTTCGGCGTGATCTTCCAGTCGCGCTGGAACGTCACCGCGGCCCAGGCCGCCGCCCGGCCGGAGAGTCACGCCGACTTCGCGCTGACGCTGTTCGTCGGCCTGATCCTGCACGGCTTCCTCACCGAGTGCATGGTGCGGGCACCTGGGCTGATCCTCGCCAACGTCAATCTGGTGAAGCGCGTCGTTTTCCCGCTGGAGATCCTGGGCTGGACGACCATCGCCTCGGCGCTGTTCCACGGCGCGGTGAGCTTCGTGGTGCTGCTGTGCATCCTGCTGGCGGTGCACGGGAGCGTTTCGTGGACGGTGCTGCTGCTGCCCGTGGTGCTGGCGCCCTTCGTGCTGCTGGTGCTCGGCTTCGTCTGGTTCCTGTCGGCGACCGGCGTGTTCCTGCGCGACATCGGGCAGGCCATGCAGCCGGTCACCACGGTGCTGCTGTTCCTCAGCCCGGTGCTGTTCCCGGTGACCGCCATCCCCCAGCCGCTGCGGGCGCTGATCGCGCTGAACCCGCTGACCATCCCCGTCGAGCAGGCGCGCGATCTCATCATCTGGGGGCTGCTGCCAAACTGGTGGGTGCTGGCGGTCTACTCGGTGGTCGCCGTCTTCATTGCGTGGGCCGGGCTGTACTGGTTCAACCGCAGCCGCGGCGCGTTCGCCGACGTTCTTTGACACGGCCCCCTCAGGACAGAAAGACCGCGGATGCTGAGCTTCCTGGGAATCGGCGCGCAGAAGGCCGGCACCACCTGGCTGTATTTCAACCTCAAGAAACACCCGGAACTGTTCCTGACCGAAGAGAAGGAACTGCATTTCTGGGACTGGCACCGCAGCCGCGGCCTGGACTGGTACCGCGAGCAGTTCGCGCCGGCCCCGGCTGGCCGCCCGGCCGGCGAGATCACGCCAGCCTACTCCATCCTCCCCCCGGAAACCATCGGCGAGATCCACGCCGAGTTCCCCGACGTTCGCCTGATCTACCTGATCCGCAACCCCATCGAGCGGGCGTGGTCCTCGGCGCTGATGGCACTGCCGCGGGCGGAATTGACCATCGACGAAGCCTCGGACGCGTGGTTCATCGACCATTTCCACTCCGCCGGCTCGCTGCGCCGCGGCGACTATGAGACGTGTCTGCGCAACTGGCACGCCCGCTTCCCCCAAGGGCAACTCCACGTCGAGACCTTCGACGACATCCTGCACGACCCGCGCGGCGTGCTGCGCCGCTGCTGCACCCACATCGGCACCGATGCCGGCATCTACGACGCGCTGCCGGAAGAGGATCTGCGCGCGCCACACAACGTCGGCCTCGGCCACCCGCTCCGCCCGACGCTGCGCCGCTATCTGGATGAGTTGTACCGGCCGCGCATCGAGCGTCTGGCCTCCTACATCGGCCGCGACCTGTCGGGCTGGCTCGGTGCGCCGCCACCGGCTCCGCCGCTGGCCGAACGGATGCGCTGCTGGGTCTCGGTGATGGCCCACCGCTACCGCTGACGGGGTATCGGCAGCGGAAAACCAACCCGCACCGGCAGGTCGGGGTTGCGGCGGGCCGGCGTCCGGTGCGAAGAATGCTCCGGTGCGGGTGCAGCATGACTCGTGCAGCATGATTTGGGGAATGGTGTGGACTTGGAAGGTTCTCTCTTAGCGGAACACGCGGCCGCGGACGTGGCGGCGGCAGCCGACGCCACTCCCCCCGCCATTGTGGTGCGCGACCTGTCGAAGGTCTACCAGATCTACGACCGGCCCGAGGACCGCCTGAAGCAGTCGCTGTTCCGGCACCGCCGCCAGTACTACCGCGAGTTCTGGGCGCTGCGCGACGTCAGCCTGGAGGTGCCGCGCGGCAGCACGGTCGGCATCATCGGCCACAACGGGTCGGGAAAATCGACGCTGTTGCAGCTCATCTGCGGGACGCTGCGGCCGACCCGGGGCGAGGTGACCGTGCGCGGCCGGGTGTCGGCCCTGCTGGAGTTGGGCTCCGGCTTCAATCCCGAATTCAGCGGGCGCGAGAACGTCTACCTCAACAGCGCCATCCTCGGCCTCTCGCGCACCGAGACCGACGCGCTGATGGAGGAGATCATCCGCTTCGCCGACATCGGCGACCATCTGGAACAGCCGATCAAAACCTACTCGACCGGCATGGTCATGCGCCTAGCCTTCGCTGTGGCGATCAGCGTCAACCCCGACATCCTGGTGGTGGACGAGGCGCTGGCGGTCGGCGACGAGGCGTTCCAGCGCCGCTGCATGTCGCGCATCGAGGCGTTGAAAAAGGGCGGCGCCACCATCCTGTTCGTCTCGCACTCGGCCAACCAGGTCGTGGACATCTGCGATCGCGCCGTCCTGCTGGACCATGGCGAGATGCTCTACGACGGCGCCCCTAGGCGCGCGGTGAACTTCTACCACCGCCTCGTCTACACCCCGGCCGACAAGGCCACCGACTTCCGCGAGGCCCTGCGCAAGGCGCGCCGAGGCGAGGCGCCGCTGCCCGACGAGCGCGCCGCCGCGACCGCCGCCGACCCGGCGGACATCCCCGCCGATCCCGATGAGATCACCGACTACTACAACCCCGGCCTCATGGCGCAGAGCATCACCGAGTACGAGTCCCGTGGTGCCCGCATCAACGACGTGCGCATCACCACGACCGACGGACGCCGCGTCAACATGCTGGTGACCGGCCGCCGCTACGTCCTCACCTACAAGGTCAAGATGGCGGAGGCGGCGTGGAGCGTCGCCGCCGGCACGCGCATCAAGATGCTGACCGGCGTCGAACTCGGCGGCGCCTCGACCATCCACACGCCGCGCATGATCGAGTACGTCGAGGCCGGCTCGGTCCTGAGCGTCACGCACGAGTTCGAGTGCCGCCTGACCGAAGGCACCTACTTCGTCAACGCGGGCGTTTCGGCGCTGATCGAGGGCGAGAGGCACTGGCTCAGCCGCATGGTGGACGTCGCCATGTTCATGGTGCTGCCCGACAAGCGCGGACGCTATTCCAACGGCCCGGTCGACTTCGCTTTCGACAGCCAAGCGCAAATCCTGTAGAGAGCCCGGCCCCGATGCTTTCCCGCCTGTTCCGGCGCCCGCCGCGCCGCCGCGTCGTCGTCATCCTCGGCATGCACAACAGCGGCACGTCGCTGCTCGCCCGCGCCATCGCGCTCATGGGGGTGGAGTTGGGGCCCAACGTGCTGACGCGCGACAGCTTCGACACCGCGCCGCGCTACGACTATTGGGAACACGCGCAGATCACCGAGATCCAGGAACGCATCCTGGAGCGCATCGACCGCCATTGGGGCACCGAACGCGCCGACTGGCCGATCCCGCCATCGGTCTGGCAGACGCCGGAGATGCTGGCCGACAAGCGCGCGCTGGCCGACATCCTCCAGCGCGAACTGGCCGGGACGCCCGGCCTGTGGGGCTTCAAGGATCCGCGCACGGTGCGCCTGATGCCGCTGTGGCTCGACCTGTTCGCAGCCCTGCGCATCGATCCGCTGTACCTCATCAGCCTGCGCGACGCCACGACGGTCGCCACCTCCTTCGCCTCCAAGGGGCGGGTCAGCTACGCCCTGGCCGAGCGGCTGTGGGCTCGCCACTATTTCGAAGCCCTGCAATGCAGCGTCGGCGCGGCGCGCATGGTGCTCGATTACGACGCATGGTTCCGCGACTGGGAGCACGAGTTCGAGCGCCTTGCCGACCTCCTGGGCCTTGCGCCCGGCGAGGCCCGCACCGCCGCCCGCGCCGCGGTCGGCGCGACCATCAACCCCGGCCTGAAGCAGTTCTCCGCACCGGCCGAGGCCCCGGCGCGGCCGATCACCCGCGACCTCCAAGCGCTGCTTGCCCGCATGGCCGCCGGTGAGACCGACGCCGCCGCGGAAGCCGCCCTGCTCGCCCGCCGCGAGGAGCTGTCGCAGACCTGATCCGGCGGTTTCCGTTGCGCCGGCCGGCATCGGCTGCGAGAGTATCCGACCTTGTTTGCACCCCATCGCCCCCAGGATCCAGCGCTCATGGACCAGCAGACCTCCCCCGGCTCGCCGCTCGCCAGCTATCTGACCGCGTCGATCGACGTGCTGCGGCGGACGCTCGAGACGCTGGACCCGGCGCTCATGGAGGCGGTCGTCGCCCGCACCGTCGAGGCGCTGGCCGACAACCGGGCGCTGCTGGTCTGCGGCAACGGCGGCTCGGCCGCCGACGCCCAGCACATCACCGGCGAGCTGGTCGGCCGCTTCCTGCGCGAGCGGCGCGCGCTGAAGGCGATCTGCCTCAGCTCGAACGCCGCCGTGCTGACCGCCTGGGCCAACGACTATGCCTACGACGACGTGTTCGCCCGGCAGGTGCAGGCCTATGGCGAACCGGGCGGCGTGCTGCTGGGCCTCAGCACCAGCGGCAATTCCAAGAACGTGATCGCCGCCTTCGAAGAGGCGCGCCGCATCGGCATGACCACCATCGCCCTGACCGGCGAGGGCGGCGGCAAGCTGGCACCGCTCAGCGACCTGCTGCTGGTGGTCCCGACACGGCACACGCCGCTGATCCAGCAGGTGCACATCTGCCTGTACCACTTCCTGTGCGAACAGGTGGAAGCCAGACTGGCCAGCGCGTGAGCGCACGGTTTACCACGCCGACATAAGGGCACAGAAGGTGCCAGCAGGGAGACATCCGCATGCCTAGCTTCAACAAGCGCGTTTTGGTGACCGGCGGCGCCGGGTTTCTCGGCTCCCACCTGTGCGAGCGTCTGATCGAGCAGGGCTGCGACGTTCTCTGCGCCGACAACTACTACACCGGCTCGCGCGAGAACGTGGCGCACCTGCTGGGGCACCCGCGTTTCGAGCTGATGCGCCACGACGTGACGTTCCCGCTCTATGTCGAGGTGGACCAGATCTACAACCTCGCCTGCCCGGCTTCGCCCGTGCACTACCAGCACGACCCGGTGCAGACCACGAAGACGTCGGTGCACGGCGCCATCAACATGCTGGGCCTCGCCAAGCGGCTGCGCGCCCGGACATTCCAGGCATCGACCTCGGAGGTCTATGGCGATCCGTCGGTGCACCCGCAGCCGGAAGAGTACTGGGGCAACGTCAACACCATCGGCCCGCGGGCGTGCTACGACGAGGGCAAGCGCTGCGCCGAGACGCTGTTCTTCGACTACCACCGCCAGCACGGGCTGCCGATCAAGGTGGTGCGCATCTTCAACACCTACGGCCCGCGCATGCACCCCGACGACGGCCGCGTGGTGTCCAACTTCATCGTCCAGGCGCTGAAGGGCGAGCCGATCACCGTCTACGGCGACGGCAGCCAGACCCGCTCGTTCTGCTACGTCGACGACCTGATCGAGGGGTTCCTGCGCTTCATGGAGACGCCGGACGAGGTGACCGGGCCGCTCAACCTCGGCAACCCCGGCGAGTTCACCATCCTTGAGTTGGCCGAGATGGTGATCCGGCTGACCGGCTCCAAATCGCAGATCGTGCGCCGCCCGCTGCCCGCCGACGACCCCAAGCAGCGCCAGCCGGACATCACCAAGGCGCGCGCACTGCTGGACTGGAATCCCACCGTCCCGCTGGAAGTCGGCCTGGAGAAGACCATCGACTACTTCCGCAAGCGGTTCTTCTAAAGGGTTTTCTCGTTAGTTGAAAGGGCGCGCTTGCTCTTGCCACCCACGCGTTATAGTGCACAGTCCGGTGAAAATGAACAGGCTGTCCGGTCGAAACTGAACAGCGCGTACGGCGGAAATCGAACAGGCCGTACGGCAGCATGAACACTCTGTGCGCTGTCGCCCGCGGAGTGGCACCTCACGCCGCCTTCGTCATCTGCACTATACCTTCTCTTTGGCTCTTGGGTCAACCATCAGTGATCATGGCGGTGTTCCCAGATAATCCGTCAATTGATCTCCGCACATCCAAATACCCGCCCTGATTACGCGCGTCGGCATTCTTCGCCCTTGTCTTCGATGGCGGAGCATCGGTCCAAGGGGCGCAGGCCGGTCAAGTGCGAAGCCGCCGAAGGCGGTGGCGCGTCAGCGCCACACTTGAGGGGCCTGTACCCCTTGGACATCATCCTCGCCCGAAGGCAAGGCGCCGATCACGTCGCTGGGGGGCTGGTCGGGGTGTCCTCCTTGGTGTTCGCCGTGAGGCGCTTGCGCATCGACTCCCCGCGCAGCTCGATGCGGTAGGCGTTGTGAACGACGCGGTCCAGCAGGGCGTCGGCGTAGGTGGCACCCCCAACCATCGCAGGCTGCCCCAATTTCGGATCGACTGGTCCGTGAGGTCACGGTCACCGATCGGCGGCATTCGCTTTACGGGCAATGCCTCGAGGTTGCCGTCGGAGGCCCCTCCCGCGGTCCGGACTGGGTGACGGTCCTTCTTCCGGACGGGCGCCGCCGGCACATTCGCCGGGCCGCAACCAACCTGGCGCGGGCACCGGCGGGACAGCCAACGGCCGATCTGGACGGCGCCCGCATCTCGGTGCGGACGCTGCTGCCCTTGGCGCAATGCCTGTGTGCAACGACAATTTCGAAGTCCGGCCAGCGTCAATTACGGGTTCTTCCGCATTTTTGGTGCAAAACAGCCCTCGGTGGAATGGCTTTAGGGACGACAACTTCACGCGGCGGCCAGAA
>NZ_JBPXMR010000025.1:0-26011 GCF_053470425.1 Azospirillum terrae
GGGCGTTGGCCGCCGGGGTGCTGTCGCCGCGCTTCGTGGAAGGGCTGCTCAAGGCACCCACCCGGCCTGTCCTGCCCGAGACCATCGAGGGCGGCCCCGGCGAGCACGGCAACGTGCGCGGGACTGTCCGGAATTTCGTGTGCGGGCGGGCATAATGAGGAAAAAGGAAACCTCGTATGGCCCGACGCAAACCGCCCGCCATCCCCGACAGCTTGCTTGACCAACTGCTGGCCGGTGCCGACGCGAAGAGCGCGTTCGATCCCGATGGCCTGCTCGACAGCCTGAAGAAGGCGCTGGCCGAGCGGGCGCTGAACGCCGAGATGGATCACCACCTGGCGAGCGACGTGGAAGCTGGCAACGGCCGAAACGGCTACGGCCGCAAGACGGTGCTGACCGACACCGGCAAGCTGGAGTTGGACATCCCGCGCGACCGGCGGGCGAGCTTTGATCCGCAGCTCATCGCCAAGTACCAGCGCCGTTTTCCCGGCTTCGACGACAAGATCATCTCGATGTACGCCCGCGGCATGAGCGTGCGGGAGATCGTCGGGCATCTGCGCGAGTTGTACGGCGTGGAGGTGTCGCCCGACCTGATCAGCGCCGTGACCGACGCCGTGCTGGAGGAGATCGCCACCTGGCAGGCCCGGCCGCTGGAGCCGGTGTACCCGCTGGTGTTCTTCGACGCGCTGCGGGTCAAGATCCGCGACGAGGGGCTGGTGCGCAACAAGGCTGTCCATGTCGCGCTCGGTGTGCGCGCCGATGGCACCAAGGAGGTCCTCGGGCTCTGGCTGGAGCAGAACGAAGGCGCCAAGTTCTGGCTGCGCGTCCTGAACGAGCTGAAAAACCGGGGTGTGGAGGACATCCTGCTCGCCGTGGTCGATGGCCTGAAGGGCTTCCCCGACGCCATCCAGGCGGTGTTTCCCGACACGCTGGTTCAGACCTGTATCGTTCATCTGCTTCGATGCAGCCTGGACTTCGTGTCCTGGAAGGACTGCAAGGCGGTGGCCGCGGCGCTGAAGGACATCTACCGGGCCGTGGACGCCGCCGCCGGCGAGGTTGCCTTGGAAGCCTTCGCGGACGGCGCCTGGGGCCGCAAGTATCCGGCCATCGGCCAATGCTGGCGCCGGGCCTGGAACGAGGTGGTGCCGTTCTACGCCTTTCCCACCGACGTCCGGCGTATCTTGTACACCACGGATGAGATTGACAAGGCTCTGCGTGATCCCAACCGCCTGTGGCTTCTCTCGATACCCCGGGTGAACCTTCGCGGATCTCAGGCCACACCCCGGGTTTCAGGACATGAATGCCCCTCCGCGCGACGCGGCGCGGCGGTCAAGCCCCGAAGCCGCGCAGCGGTGCGCCTTCGGCGCAGGGCTTGAGGGCAGCGCCGCGTCGCGCAACCCTTTGTTTGTCCTGAAGCTGGCCTGATCCGATGCGCTCAGTCAGCCGACATTGGTGCTTCCGTTATACCCCTCCTCGGCGGTCGGTTGTGCTCGGGTGCGGCGCGTTCTTCGGCCGGCGCGGCTGCCAACGGCTGACGAATTCTTCGTAGGCATGTTGGGCCTGCTGGGCCACCGCGATCTCGCGATCCCGCAGATCCTTGATGTTGTAGGCGTAGGCGACGCCGCGCTGGCTTCCCTTCTTCATCGGTTCTCCCGCCTGCAGCTCCATAGCGCGGGTCTTGTGGGCGACCAGCGCTGGCCGCGCCCACAGGTAATCGGAGTCCTTTGTGAGGAGATGCCAGCAGAGCACCGCCAGCTTGCGGGCCACCGCCACGGCCGCGACCTGATGACCGCGACGCGCCCGGATGCGCAGGATGAACGCCCGCAGAGGTCCGGGCGCCTTGGCTGCCGCCCACGCCGCTTCGACCAGCAAGGCCCGGGCATGGGACCGCCCGCGCTTGCTGATGCGGCCGTACTGGGCGAGCCCAAGTCCGGATTGGCGGACCCGCGGATTGAGCCCGACATAGCTCACCAGCTTTTGCGGGCTGTCGAAGCGATGGATGTCGCCGATCGCCGCGACCAATCCGGCGGCGACCGTCAGATTGATACCAGAGATCGTCAGCAGCCGCTTGACCGCAGGATCATTCAGCACCGCCTGGGCGATCTCTCGGTCGAGCACGGCCAAATCCTCGCCCAGCCGGTCAAGTTCCCGCAGATGGCGGTCGATGGCGGCCCGCTCGTCATCGGGCAGCGGCTGTCGTGTCAGCCAAGCCCGCCCCAGATGCCCGAACAGATCGGCATGCGGGCACAGCGGGATCAGATGGGCGTGCAGGATCGCGTGAACCTCGTTCTTGATCCGCGTTCGGTGGCGGACGACCTGGTTGCGTCGGGCCACCAACCGGCGCCGGCGCTCGGTGCCGGCGTCCGGCAGCCAAACCTCCGGCAGGAAGTCCGCCGCGCGCAAGGAGGCCAGAACGCCGGCATCGATCTTGTCGGTCTTGACGTGGGCGTGAGCGATCGCCTTGACCTCCAGCGGGTTGGCGACAATCACTCGCCCGACGAAGGGCGATAGAACACGGACCACAGCCATGCTGTTGCCGGTCGCCTCGACGACGACCTCGTCCTCCTTGGTCAGCAAACGGCCGAAGCCCTCCAGGCCCGAGCGGGTCATGTCGATCCGCCCCGCCGGTCGCAAGCGCCCCTCCTCCCAGAACACGACCTCAGCAAAAGTGCGGTGGATGTCCATTCCAACGATACGTCGCATGGCAGCTCTCCATCGTGAACGGCGGGAGCGGCGGGCAACACGACAACTACGGATCCGCGCTCGCAGCGCAACCGGGTGGGTCGCAGGGGCGGCCAGCTACTAATACGAGCTCGCAGCTCATCGAATACATCGGCCTGCCCACCTTACGCGCTCCCGATGCCCCTCGCCCCCGGATGGTCGCACCATACATCGGGACCGGGACGGCCCCAATCGGACGGTGGTGGCATCGGCGATCATCATACCGGTTACCAACGCCATCGAGGCCTTGAACTCGAAGCTGCGCCGGGCGGTGCGGGCCAGGGGGCATTTCCCCAATGACGAGGCCGCCCTGAAGCTCCTGTTTCTCGTCTTGAACCGCGCCGAGAAAGACTGGAAGATGCCGCCGCGGGAATGGACGGCCGCCAAAGCCCAGATGGCCGTCATCTTCGGCGAGCGGTTCGCAAAGGCGATGACCGCCTGAAAATGAAATCGGCCCCGCCGAGCACGAAATTCCGGATACTCCCCGCCAAGCTGCGACAAGTGAAGTATCTCAACAACATCGTTGAACAGGATCACCGGCGGATCAAGCGGCTGGTCCGGCCGGGGCTCGGGTTCAAAAGCTTCCACACGGCGCGCCGCACGATCGCCGGCTACGAGATCCTGGCGATGGTGCGCAAGGGGCAGGTCGCCGCCATTCCCGCCAACGACATGCCTACCCAGGCGACCTTCATCGCCAACCTGTTCGGGATCGCCGCCTGACAACGCTGCCCTCGCGGCTCTCCGCACCCGTCATCAAACTTTGCAACAGAACCTGTCGGAGTACGGCAGCAAGGAGAGCCTTTCCGTCGTTAAGTCCGCCGACCAAGGCGCGGGCGAGGCGCGGGCTGGACAGCGGACGGCGCTGGTCCGTTCGCTCACGGCGGCGCTTATGCCGGCCATCGCACAGCGCGCCGAGGCCGCTGTGCAGGCGGCCGTAGAGCTGGCCACTGAACTCGCGGACGCCGTTGGCCGAGACCGGGCCGGGCGCCCGGGCGCCCTCAGGCCCAAGACGCGCGCCGCGGCGGCGGCCAAGGCCGCCTCCATCCTCCGGGGCCTTGCCGCACTCGCACAACCGGGCGACGGTGCCGTCGACGCCGAGCGGTCCGGCCAGTGGGCTTCCATTGACGTGGCACTGGTGATGATCGGGGACGGGCGAACCGAGGAAGGAGCCGAGGCATTGTGGCGGGCGGCAATCCCTCCCGGCGCCGAGCCAGGCTGGCGGGCCGCATACGAGGCGGCCCGGCACGCCGCAAAGTGGGTCTCCGGTCTTGGCTTGGGGAAGGCCGAGGCACGCGAGATGGGGCGGCTCGCCGAGGAGGCGCTCGCCGCGAATCCCTTTGCCCCCTGGACTGGACTGCTCGCCACCATCGCCCGGCACGCCAGGGCGGCCCAGCCCAAGGGGGAGCAGGCGGATGGCGAGGCCATGATCGCGGCCGGCAGGAAGGCGCTGAAGATGGTGGAGGCGGCGCTGCGCCGCTGACGCCGGGGGCCGCGGGGCTACAGCCCGAGCCGCCGCAGCCGCAGCGCATTGCCAACCACCGACACCGAGCTTAGCGCCATCGCCGCCGCCGCGATCACCGGCGACAGCGTCCACCCGAACAGCGGATAGAAGACACCGGCCGCGACAGGGACGCCGAGCGCGTTGTAGACGAACGCCAAAAACAGGTTCTGCCGGATGTTGCGCATGGTCGCCCGGCTCAGCACCCGCGCCCGCGCGATGCCCGCGAGGTCGCCCTTCACCAGCGTCACCCCGGCGCTCTGGATCGCGACTTCCGTCCCGGTGCCCATGGCCACGCCGACGTCGGCCTCGGCCAGCGCCGGGGCGTCGTTCACGCCGTCCCCGGCCATCGCCACGACCCGGCCGCCGGACTTCAGTCTGCGGACGACCTCATGCTTCTGCTCCGGCAGCACCTCGGCCTCGACCTCGCCGATGCCGAGGCGCCGCGCCACCGCCTCGGCCGTCGTCCGGTTGTCGCCGGTCAGCATCACGATGCGCACGCCGTCGGCCCGCAGCGTCTCCAGCGCCTGCGGCGTGCTCGCCTTGACCGGGTCGGCCACGGCGATGACGCCGCCGGGCCGGCCGTCCACGGCGGCGTACAGCGCCGTGGCGCCCTCGCGCCGCAGGTCGTCGGCTTGGGCCCCAAGGCCGCCCACGTCGACGCCAAGGTCCCGTATCATCGCGGCGTTCCCCAGCGCCACCGCGCGCCCGTCCACCGTGCCGGCCACGCCCTTGCCGGTCACCGACCCGAAGCCGGCCACGTTGCGTAGCGGCAGGTCCCGCTCCCTGGCCGAGGCGACGATGGCGGCGGCCAGCGGGTGCTCGCTCGACCGCTCCAGGCTGGCGGCCAGCGACAGGAGCTCGGCCTCGTCGAGGCCGGGGGCCGGCACGACGGCGGTCACCGTCGGCTTGCCTTCCGTCAGCGTGCCGGTCTTGTCGACCACCAGTGTGTCAACCTTCTCGAGGCGCTCCAGGCTCGCCGCGTCCTTGATCAGCACGCCCGCCGTGGCGCCCTTCCCCACCCCGACCATGATCGACATCGGCGTCGCCAGCCCGAGGGCACAGGGGCACGCGATGATGAGCACCGACACCGCCGCGATCAGCGCGTAGGCGAAGGCGGGTTGCGGCCCCCACACCATCCAGGCGGCGAAGGCCAGGACGGCGACGAGGATGACCGCCGGGACGAAATAGCCGGACACCACGTCGGCCATGCGCTGGATCGGCGCCCGGCTGCGCTGCGCCTCGGCCACCATGGCGACGATGCGCGACAGCATGGTGTCGGACCCGACCTTCTCGGCCCGCATCACCAGCGCGCCGGTCTGGTTCACGGTGCCGCCGATGACCTTGGCGCCCGGCTCCTTCGCGGCCGGCATGCTCTCGCCGGTGACCATCGACTCGTCGATGCTGCTGCGGCCCTCCTGCACCTCGCCGTCCACCGGCACGCCGTCGCCGGGGCGCACGCGCAGCCGGTCGCCGACGCGGACTTGGTCGAGCGGGATCTCCTCGTCTTCGCCGCCCTCCCGGAGGCGGCGCGCCATCTTGGGCGCCAGGTCGAGCAGGGCGCGGATGGCGCCGCCGGTCTGCTCGCGGGCGCGCAGCTCGAGCACCTGTCCGAGCAGCACCAGCACGGTGATGACGGCCGCCGCCTCGTAGTAGACGGCCACCACGCCATCCATGCCGCGGAAGCTGGGCGGGAAAAGGCCCGGCAGGACGGTCGCCACTAGGCTGAACAGGTACGCGACGCCGACTCCCAGCGCGATCAGGCTGAACATGTTCAGGCTGCGCCGCCGGAACGACTGCCAGCCGCGCTCCAGCAGGGGCCAGCCCGCCCACAGGACCACGGGCGTCGCCAGCAGGAGCTGGATCCACACCGAGATGCGGGGCGGCACCAAGTCGTGGATGCCGAGGCCGGGGATGTGGCGGCCCATCTCCAGGACGAGCAGAGGCACGCTCAGGGCCAGCCCGCCCCAGAACCGGCGGGTCATGTCCACGAGTTCGGGGTTCGGCCCCTCCTCGATCCCGGCGCCCACCGGCTCCAGAGTCATGCCACAGATGGGGCAGTTGCCCGGCCCCTCCTGGCGGATCTCCGGGTGCATCGGGCAGGTGTAGATCACGCCCTTCTGGGGCGACGCGTGCCCCGCGTGCTCGGGGGCTGCAGGCTTCGCCTCGGCCTTCAGATACCGCTCGGGATCCGCGATGAACGTCTCCCGGCAACGCGCCGAGCAGAAGTGAAAGGTCCGGCCGCCATGCTCCGCATGATGCTCGGTCCGCTCGGGATCGACCATCATGCCGCAGACCGGGTCCTTCACCTTGGCATGATCCACGTCCGCGGACAGGTGGTCGTGTCCGCCGTGATCATGGTGGCCGTGGCCGTGGCGCGGGTCGTTCATGTCTGCTCCCTCCGCATGCTGGGCGTCGGCTTTCCGCCGCTTGACGCCGCTCGCGCCGAAGCGGGTGACCTTCCATGGAAGCAGGCTCCAGCTTCCAGCCATTGGAAGGTCAAGCGCTCGATGCAGGCGGTCGCCCCCTCGCGTCATCGCGCAGCGCGCTCGTTCAACGCGGCTTGGCGCCACCGGGCTTCCTCAGGCCAGGAACTCTTGATGAAGGCGAGGACCGCCCAGATCTCGTCGTCGCTCAACGCTCCACCGAAGGCCGGCATGTCGCTTTCATAGCCGGGCGGAGCGAACGCGGCGATGCCCTGCTTGGTGATCTTGAAGAGATCGGTGTCGGCGTGATGCCAGGTGTGCCCGGACACGTCGTGGGGCGGAGCGGGCAAGCGGCCATCCGCCTTGCGGCTCCGCCAATCCGGCTGCCCCTCCAGGCGCGCCCCATGGCAGGACGCGCAGCGCTCGGCGTAGATCGCTCGGCCGCGCGCCACCTGCGCGGCGTCCCTCGGGTCGGCGCCGGCCGCCGGTCCGCCGAGCGGCCAGCCGAACACCGCCCACAGCCCGAGCGCTCCAGCGATCAGCGCACCCCCGCCCGCCGCGCGCCAGCGTCGGCGGCGCGCGGCCGATCCGCCAGCCGCGCCCTCCCGTTCAGTGGTGCGCATAGACCTTGTCGCCTCCGGACGCGCCGAACACGATCACGTCGTAGGGCTGGCCGGGCATGTTCATGCCGGGCGACGACTGCGGCATGCCGGGGGCGCTGAGGCCCTTCGCCATCGGGCGCTCGGCGAGCAGGCGGCGCACGTCGTCGGCCGGCACGTGGCCCTCGATTACGTACCCGCCGACGACTGCGGTGTGGCAGGAGCCGAGGCGCTGCGGCACCCCGTTGGCGGCCTTCACCGGATCGACGTCTTCGACCGTGTGGACCTTCACGGCGAAGCCGGAGGCCTGCATGTGCTTGACCCAGCCCTCGCAGCAGCCGCAGGTTCGGGCCTTCCAGACCTCGACCTCCTGGGCGGAGGCCGGCGCGCCGCCGAACAGGGCGGGAGCGCCCAGCAGGGCACCGCCGAGCAGCAGGGCGCTGATCGCCGCGCCGAAGAGGCCCTTCGACGCGGCGCGGCGCACCGGCGGCTTCGCCTTCATGGATCGGGACTTCATCTCGTTCTCCTTGCTCCGGACCGGAGCGGTGGGATGGGGCGCCGGACGGCGCCGTCTCCACGGGTCAATCGGGTGGCCGGACGCTGGCGCGTCCGGCCGGATCGGCTCAGCGCCCGGCGTGGCCCATCTCGAAACGGGCCTGCACCGGCTTCTCACCGGGCATCGTGAGGGCGGTCACCACCTTGATGCTGTCGTGGCTGCCGCCGAGATTGGCCTGACCCTTCAGCGCGTTGGCGCCGGCGGGTGCCAGCGCGACCTTCTGGGTCTGCCTGTTCGCCAGGATGGTGGCCTCGGCCTTGGCGCCGACGACGTCGACCGGCTTGTCGGAGCCGTCCGTGACGTACAGGACGACGTCGGTCCCCTGGACGACGAGCTCGGCGTGGTACGCCCCGGCGTCGGCCATCGGGCCGCCGTGCGGGCCGGTGGCCGGCCCGTGCGCGAAGGCGGCGGCCGGGACGGTGACCAGGGCGGCGGCGAGGAGGAGGTTCGAGAGCTTCACGGTGTGCTTCTCCATCTGGGGAATGGGTTCAGAGGGACGGAGTGCATCCGGCCGGCGCAGGCCGGGCGCGGGGCGGGCCGGAGCGGTGGCGCGCGGGCCTCCCGGACATCGGTGCGTCGCATCAGTACGCCTCCACCGGCTTGAGCGAGCCGTCCCGCGCCTCGAAGAGCCGGTCGAGCGGGCGGCGGCCGAAGCGGAGGAAGAGGACCGGCGTCAGCACGGTGTCGAGCAGCGTGGCGCTGATCAGGCCACCGAAGATGGTGACGGCGACCGGATGCAGGATCTCCTTGCCCGGCGCGTCGGCACCGATCATCAGCGGCACCAGCGCCACGCCGGCCGACAGCGCCGTCATCAGCACCGGCGTCAGCCGCTCCTGCGAGCCGCGCGTCACCATGGCGTGGCCGAAGGACTCGCCCTCGTGCAGGACCAGGTTGATGTAGTGGCTGATCTTGAGGATGCCGTTGCGGGTCGAGATGCCGGTGAGCGTGATGAAGCCGATCATCGAGGCGACCGACAGCGGCTGCCCGGCAATCCACAGCGCGGCGACGCTGCCGATCAGCGCCAGCGGTACGTTGCCCATGATGATCAGGGCCAGCACCGCCGAACGGTAGCGGCTGTAGAGCACCAGGAAGATCATCGCCAGGGACACCACCGACAGCGCCGCGATGGTCTTCGACGCCTCCTCCTGCGCCTGAAAGGTGCCCTCCAGGCTGGTGAAGTAGCCGGACGGCAGCCGCATGCGATCGGCCTCGGCGCGGATGGCGGCGACGATCGCCGCCATGTCCGTCCTGCCGTCGCTGTTGCCGAGGATGACGATGCGCCGCTTGCCGTTCTCCCGCAGGATCTGGTTCGGCCCGTCGGTCTCCTCGACGCTGGCGAACAGGCTGAGCGGCACCCGCCCGGCCGGGGTCTCCACCAGCAGATTGGCGAGTCCGCCGGTCGTGCGGTCGCCTTCGGCCAAGCGCAACGTCACCTCGAAGCGGCGGGTGCCGTCCACGACCTCCGACACCACGCGACCGTTCGACAGGCTCTGGAGCAGCTCGGTGGCAAGCGCCGGCGTGACGCCGTACAGCGCCGCCTTCTCGTAGTCGACCACGACCTGGACCTGCGGGATGCGCACCTGCTTCTCGATCTGCAGGTCGACCAGCCCGGGGATGCCGGACAGCCGTTGCTGGAGCTGCCCGGCCAGGCTGCGGAGCGTGTCGAGGTCCTCGCCGTAGATCTTCAGCGCGATCTGCGCGCGCACACCGGAGAGCATGTGGTCGAGCCGGTGCGAAATCGGCTGGCCGACGTTCACCGAGACCGGCAGCGCGGCGAGCCGGCCGCGGATGTCGTTCAGGATCTCCGCGCGCGTGCGGGCCGAGGGCTTCAGGTCGACGTCGATCTCGCTGGAGTGGACGCCCTCGGCGTGCTCATCCAGCTCGGCGCGCCCCGTCCGCCGCCCGACCGACTTCACCTCCGGCACCTCCCGGATCAGCCTCTCCGCCGCCAGGCCGACCCGGTTGGATTCAGCGAGCGAGATGCCGGGGTTGAGCAGCATGGAGATAGTCAGCGTGCCCTCGTTGAAGGGCGGCAGGAAGGCCCGCGGCAGGCCCGGCACCGTCGCCGCGGCGATCAGCACGGCCGCGCCGACGGCGCCGATGAGCGTCCGCGGGTTGGCGAAGGCCCACCCCAGAAGCCGGGCGTTCCCGGCCTTCAGTCGCCGCACAAGCCAGCTATCGTGCTCCTCCAGCCGCTTCAAGCGCGGCAGCAGGTAGTAGGACAGCACCGGGGTGACGGTGATCGCCGTGACGAGACTGGCCAGGATGGAGACGATGTAGGCCACCCCCAGCGGCGCGAACATCCGCCCCTCGATGCCTGAGAGCGCGAACAGCGGCACGAAGACGAGGATGATGATGACCGTGGCATAGACGATGCCCGAGCGCACCTCCTGCGAGGCCGCGGCGACCACCTCCAGCACCGGGCGCGGGCTGCCGGCACGGCGGTTCTCGCCCAGGCGGCGGTAGATGTTCTCCACGTCCACGACCGCGTCGTCCACCAGCTCGCCGATGGCAATGGCGAGGCCGCCCAGCGTCATGGTGTTGATCGACAGCCCGAACCAGCGGAACACCAGCACGGTGATGAGGATCGAGATCGGGATCGCGGTCAGCGAGATCAGCGTGGTGCGGACGTTCAGCAGGAACAGGAAGAGGATCACGGCGACGACGATGACCGCCTCCTGGAGGACCTTCATCACGTTGCCGATGGAGGCGCCGATGAAGTCGGCCTGACGGAACAGGATCTCATCGGCCTTGACGTCCTTGGGCATGACCGCGGCAAGGTCGCGCAGCGCGCCTTCGATCTCGCGGGTGAGTGCGGTGGTGTCGGCGCCCGGCTGCTTCTGGACGGAGAGGATGACGGCTGGCTTGCCGTCCACCCCGGCATCACCGCGCTTCACGCGCGCGGCGAAGTCCACCCTGGCGATCTGGCGCAGCAGCAGCGGCTGGCCATCCTTGTAGGCGATGACGAGGTTGCGGAGATCCTCCAGCCTGGTGGTGCGGCCGATGTTGCGGATCAGGTACTCCTGAGCATGCTGGTCCACGAAGCCGCCGCCGGTGTTGCCGCCGAACTGTTGGAGAGCGACCACCAGCTGGTCGGTGGTGATCTCCAGCCGCCCCATGAGGGACAGGTCCGGCGTCACCCGGTACTGGCGGATCTCGCCGCCGATCGGGATGACCTGGCTGACGCCGGGGATGGCGAGCAGGCGCGGACGCACCACCCAGTCCGCCACCTCGCGGACCTCCATTGGCGTGGCCTTGGTGCCGGACATGGCGGCCAGCATGATCTCGCCCATGATGGAGGAGATCGGCCCCATCTGCGGCCGCACGGTGGCCGGGAGCTGCCCCTGCACGGCGGCGAGACGCTCGGCGACCTGCTGGCGGTTGCGGTAGACGTCGGTGGACCAGTCGAACTCGACGAAGACGATGGAGAGCCCGACGCCGGAGACCGAGCGCACGCGGGTGATGCCCGGCATGCCGTTCATGGCGGTCTCTAGGGGGAACGTCACCAGCTGCTCGACCTCCTCCGGCGCCAACCCCTCGGCCTCGGTCATCAGGGTGACGGTGGGGCGGTTGAGGTCGGGGAAGACGTCGACCGGCAGATCGCGCAGCACCAGAGCGCCGTAGACGACGAGAAGGGCCGCTGCGGCCAGGACGAAGAGCCGGTTCCGCAGGCTGGCGTTGACGAGGATGTTGAACATCGGCGCCTCACCGGACCTGATTGAGGAGCGCGGCCCCGTCGGTCACCACCCGCACCTCCGGGTCGACGCCGGCGGAGACGAGGACGGTGTCGCCGTCGAGCGCCTGCGAGCGTACCGGCCGGGCGACGAAGCGCTGCGCCGAGGCGTGCTCCCAGACCTGGGGCTGGCCGTTCGGGCCCCGCACCACGCTCTGGCGGGGCAGGACGACGCCGCTCTGCTTCGTGCTGGTCCGCAGCAGCACGCGCACCGGCTGGCCGACGTGTAACTCGTGGCCGTGCTGCGACGCGCGTTCCACGCGGAACAGCAGGGGCATCGCCTGCTGGCGCAGCGAAGCCCCGTGGCCGACGAAGGCCAGCGGCAGAGGCGCGCCGTCCCCGATGATGGCCGTCGCGGCCGTCATCCGCTCGACCACACCGTGGTCGAAGGCGGTCGCCTCGACCAGCAGGTGATCCGGATCGAGGATCTCGAACAGGATCTGCTCGCGCGTCTCGACGAACTGGCCGACGACGACATTGCTCGCCGAGATGACGCCGGAGACCGGAGCGCGCAGCGGCTCGCGGGTGGTGAGCGTCGGTGACAGCGCCTGCTTCTGCTTGGTCAGCCCATCCAACGTCGTCCGGGCCTCGTCGATGTCCTTCTGCGCCACGCTGCCGGCGAGCCGGGACAGCCGTTCGGCGCGCGACCGCGCAATGGCGATCTCGCGGTCGAGCTGGGCGATCTGCTGCTGGACGTTGGTGCGCTCCACGGTGTTCACCGCCGGGACGACATAGGCGAGGATCTGCCCGGCCTCGACGCGCTGGCCGAGGTAGGGCAGCCCCTTCTCGCCCGGCTCGATGCGGCCGCTCTGGCTGGCCTGGACGCGCCCGCCGAAGTTGGGGTCCGAGGCCACGCGGCCGATGAGCGGCACGGTCTCGCTCGCCTCCTCGACCCTGGTGACGGACGTCCGAACCCCGAGGAGCCGCTGGGAGCGTTTCGGCACGTAGAGACTCCCGTCGGGCAGCCGGCGCGGGCTCTCCGTCATGCCGCCCGCCACCGGGGCGACGAGCGGGCCGGCCGGCGGCGCCGTCGCGGCGGCCTTGCCCTCGTCGCCGTGACTGTGATCCTCGCCGCCGTGGGCGAAGGCCGCCCCGCTGGCCAGCAGGGCCGCGAGCGCGATCATCACCCCCGCAGCGACGGCGCGCTTGCGCCCCCGCGTGGTCAAGGCGAGCGTGGTCAACGCTCCCAGGAGGAAGATCATGGCGGCGCCGACGACCAGCCCGCCGTCCGTGCGGACGCGGGCGAGCAGGGTCGACACGCCGCCGGGCGCGGCCGCGGCGGCCGGCGGCGGGATCTCCAGCGTGCCGATCAGCAGGTCGGAGGCCTCGCCTGTGGTGATGGTGAAGGTGAGATCGTGGCTGCCGGGCTGCGCGGCGCGCGGGGCCGCGAGGCGGTAGGTGCCGTCCCTGGCCGGCGTGGCCGTGGCGGGCTCCCCATCGACGCTGACCTCGACGGTGGCGCCGACGACGGGCTCGTTGGTCGTGAAGCGGTCGAGGTAGACGGTCAGGCCATTCCCCTCCGGGATGGCCACCAGCTCGAACTCGGACGAGGACGTCTCCAGGGTCGGCACGGTGGCGACCGCGACCGGCTTCGGGGCGTCGCCGTGATCATGCCCTTCGTGGGCGGCCGCCGGCGCGGCGGTGGCCATCCCGAGGAGGGCCACCAGGGCGAGCAGAGTGTGGCGGGGGCTCATGGAAGGACTCCCAGGGTCTGGTTCAATCGGGCGCGGGCGGCGCCGAGCTGGACCTCCGCGGTGGCGCGGGCGAGGTCGGCTTCGAAGGAGGCGGCCTGGGCGCGCACGAACTCGACCAGGCTGGTCTCGCCCACCTTGCGCGCCCGCGCGACGTTCGACACGCGCCCCTTGAGCGCGGCGGCGCGCTCGCGGGCGATGCCGACCCGCTCCGCGGCCGTCCGGTGGGCGAGCCGGGCCTGACGGATCTCGGATTCGATCGTGCGCGCGGCGTTCGCCTGCTCCGCCTCGGACCGGACGACCTCGGTCGCCGCCTCGGCCCGCTTGGGGGCGTTGACGGCGTCCACCGAGAACGGGATGCGCAGCGACAGCCCGACGATGGTCCCGTAGCCCTCCTCGCGAACGTCCCGCTCCCGGCGCGCCATCAGGCCGACCTCCGGGTAGTCGCGGGTCGTCAGATCGACCAACTGCCGTTGCGCCTGCGCCGCCCGCACGCCCAGCCGCGCCGCCACGAGCGCCGGGTGATGCTCGAGCGCCGCCTCGGCGGCCTCGGCCTCGGCGGTCGCCTTCGGCGGCTCCATGCCGGTCAGCGTGCGGAACGCCTGCCGGGCCTCCTGCAGCGCCAGCTCCTCGTCCCGCACGTCCGCGGCGATGGCCAGCGCCTCCGCGCGGGCAAGCTGGAGATCGGCCTCGGCGGCCTCGCCGGCCTTGAAGGCCCGCTGCGTGTCGGCCTCCAGCTGCCGCGCGACCTTCAGCCGCTGGCGCGCGAGTTCGACCCGCCGTTCGGCGAGCGCCGTCTGCCACAGCGCGGTCCGGACCTCGCTGGCGACGGCGAGTTGCCGGGTGGCGATCTCGGCCTCGGTGCGCGCCAGCTGCGCATCCGCGGCGCGCACGGTCGCGGCGGCCTGTCCGGGCAGCCACATCGGCACGCCGAGTTCGGCCTCGTATTCACGCCGTCCGACGTTCTTGCCGAGGGCGTCGTTCACGTGCCGCAGGGTGATCGCCGGGGCGGTCGGGACAAGCGACTCTCCCGCTCCGCGTTGGGCGACCGCCTGGCCGCGCTTCGCCTCCAGCGTCCGGATCTCCGGGTTGAGCCGCCAAGCGCCCTCCACGGCATCACGCAACGTCTGCGCGCCGGCGGGCGCCGCGACGAGGGTGAGGAGCAGCACGGCCGCCCCCCACCCGATGCATGCTGACCGACCGTCACGCACGCGGCGCGCCTCCCTTGGTGGGACGCTCGGCGTCATCGCTCCCACCGCCATGGCCGCCGTGACCATGCCCGCCGTGCATGAAGACGTGCATCAGTGGGCACAGGAGCAGCAGGACGAGCGGGAGCGCGTCGAGCACGTGGTCGACGTGGAAGAGCGACAGGTAGAGCGCCCCGAGAGCGACGGCGCCCAGGAGGGCCAAGCCGCTCCAGGTCTGGTACCACCGCGAGCGCGGCCGGCCCTCAGGAGCCGGAGTGCTGTGTCCGTGCATCATGGCCGCCTCCTCACATCATGCCCATGGGGCCGGCGAGCAGCTGGTCGGCGAGCTTCCTCTGCTCCTCGGTCAGCACGGCGTAGAGCGGCCTGGCGGCAGCTTCGAGCGCCTTGACGGCGTCAAGCCGGGCGGACAGAGCCTTCTGCATGAGGGCCAAGCGGTCCGGCCACGCGGAGGGCGCGCCGCCCCTGGTCATCTGTTCGTGCACAGCCTGATGGGTCCGGGCGTTCGCCCGCAGGGTGTCGGCGAAGGCGTTCCACTGCGGCGCCTGCGCGTCGGTGATCTTGAGTTCGGCCTTCAGGAAGGCGATGCGGCCCTCGACGTGCTCGAAGGGCAGGCCCATGGCGCCCTGCTGCCCCATCATCATCTGGCGCATCAAGGACATCATGCCGGGCCCCATCATGCTGGACTGCCCGTCCTGCTGGCCCATCATGCCGCCCATCATCGAGCGCATCTGGTCCATGTTCATCATCATGCCGGGCTGGACGACCATGCCGCTGCTCATGCCCTGCCCCATCATCAGCGCGTTGCCGGGCTTCGCGCCGGGCGTCGGCTGTGTGGGCGCCGGGGTCGGGGCCGGAGCGGGCTGGGCCTGCGCCGTCGGCGCCGCGCCGTCGGGATGGTGGGCGTCGTGGTCCTGGTCGGTGGCGGTCTGTGCCTGGGCGGCCGACATCATGGCGGCGAGCGCGAAGGCCGGGAGCATCGTGCGGGTGAGGAACGACATGGTGTCCTCCATCTGATCATCTGGGGCGAGCCGATCCCGGACGGCCTCCTCGCGGAGGCGCCGGAGACGCAGTACGGCCACGGAGCCCGTATCCGTTCCCCGGACCAAGCAGGGCTCGGGCCGGGTGCGGACGGACTCGTGGCGTCAGATGGTCAGGCTGGGGGGACGCAGGGCGGGATCGCTGCCGATGCCCTCGGGCGTGGCGAGCGCGGGCAGGCCGCCGTTCCCGTTGGGACGCGGCAGAAGGGGGGTCGAGTCCGCCGACAGGATGCCGCCGTGCATCGTGACGCAATGGGCCACGCTGCAGCACGAACCGTCATCGAGCAGCCCGGTCTCGTCGCATGGCGCCGGCTGGTGTTCATGGTCGGCCACGACCACAGCCGCCTCGCTGCCGGACACCGGCATCACGACATGCTCATGAACGGCGCCCGTATGCCGGTGCGGCATCGGACCGGCATGGCCCGGCACGGCATAGACGAGCAGCGTGGCCAGCATCAGCAGGCTCACCACCACCCTCTTCATCGTCTGCCGCGTTCCACGCCACATGGCGCTCGCCTCGTCTTCCCCGGAGGAGGCCCGAGCAGCACACCTGTGCCGTCGCTCCTCCTCCAGAACCTAATCCGGCGGACCGGTTCGTTCAACAACATGATAATCGCGCCGCAGCGTATTGGCACGTCCCAGGAGGACAAGCGACGGAATGTCACCCATGCCCTTGGTCCGCTGCGCAACGGCTTGACCCTCCCATTGCTGGAAGGTTCAGACTGAACGGATGCCGAGCGCCTTCGATTGACGCGGCTCAATGCCCGGATCCATATATGCGGTATGGTGTCCATGAGCCTGGGCGATCCCGAGGCGTGTGCGACGACGGTAGGCATGAAGCGGTTGGGCCACATCTTCGCCGTTCTGGCGTTCGCTCTCGCGCTCGTGATGGGCGCGGCGGGCGGAGTCATGGCCCACGACGGCACGATGGACCACCAATCCTCCCACCACGCTCCCACGCACCAGCCCCCCGTGCATGGCGACCACCACAAGGCGGCGCTGCTGGTCGTGGCGCCGTGCTGCCCGGCGGCCGAAGCCCCGGCCAAGGCCGCGCTCGCGGCTCCGGTGACGATGGCCGAGGTCTCATGGGCCCCGCGCCCCACGCATATCCCCGATGCGCGGGACATCGCGCCGGAACCGCACCCTCCAAAGTCCAGCCTCTGATCGGCCGAACACCCCGCCGCCTGCGCCGGGTCCTCGGCCTTTGATGCCGCTTCCGGCGGCGTCCGCGAGCGATTCCGTTCACGCGATCAGAGGATCAGACCATGCCCGATCCGAGGCATTTCACCACCCGTCGCGGCTTCATCGCTGCACTGGGCTTCGGCGCCGTCTCCCTGTACGGCGCCTGGGCGGCCTATGGCGCCGCTCCCCTCCCGTTCGGCGGCCGCAAGGAGGCCGCTGATCCACACGCCGGCGATGCCCACGGTGGCGGTCACGGCGGCCACGAGGCCGCCGCCCCCGAACCGGAGGGACACGCCGGCCACGGCGCGTCCGCCGGCATGGCGCCCGAAGAGTTCCGCTTCGAGCACGACTACTTCGTCCAGCGCTACGCGCAGCCCGACGGCAGCGTGAACCCGCACGCCGGCGAGGAGGCGCACAGCCACGCCGCCGGGGCGCACGACCACGGCCACGACGCCGGCAGCGCGCCGGTGGACATCTACCTGATGGCGCAGAAGTTCGCGTACACCCCCGACGTCCTGCACCTCCGGGTCGGCCAGACCTACCGGTTCCGCATGATGGCGGAGGACATCACGCACGGCACCTCCATCCAGTTGGGCGCCGCCAGCCGCATCATTCGGCTGCGCCCCAACACCGTCACCGAGCAGACGATCACCTTCACCAAGCCGGGCAAGTACCTCGTGTACTGCACCGTCTACTGCGGCCAGGCGCACGACGCCATGCAGGGCCGCATCGTCGTCGCCTGAGCGGATGGAGAAGACCATGACCATGATGTCCAAACCGTCCGCCCCGGCGGCATCGCGCCTGACCACGCGGATCGCCGCCCTGCCGGCGGCCGACAAGTCCCTCCTCAAGCTGCTCTTCGGGGCGGCGCTGCTGGCGTTGGTCCTCGGCCTCGCCGGCGGCTTCGTCACGGCCCTGGCCCGCGCCAAGGCTCTCAGCGTCTTCCCCGACGACGCCTACCGCATCCTGACGCTGCACGGCGTCTCGGTGTTCTTCTACTGGCTCTACCTGGTCCAGGCCGCACTGCTGCTGGTGCTGGCGGCGGCCGAGAGCGGCCGCGGCCTCGCGCTGCGGCCGTTCGCTTGGCTCGGCGCCGCCCTGATGCTGGCGGGGTTCGGGGTCAGCGAGTGGATCTCCGCCACCGGCACGCCGCTGCTGTACGACGGCAGCCCGGAACTGGCCGTGGATGACCCGCGCTCGGTCGGGTTCTTCGCGCTCGGCTACCTGCTGCTCTCCGGCGGTCTGGTCGCCTCGGCGGTGAGCGGCATCGCCACCGTGCTCCAGCCCCGGCTGCGCGGCGAGGCCGACGCGTTCACCTCGGTCGGCTTCGCCCTGTTCGCCTGGGCGGGCTTCCTGGTGGTCAGCGCCATCGCGGCCACCAACGCCTTCCTGCCGGGCGTGCTGTGGTCGCTCGGCATGGGGCCGTTCCCCGCCGACCACGGCACCGAGTGGCACATCCTGTTCCACAACCTGCACTACTTGCCGCTGATGGCGACCGTGCTGGTCTGGTACGTGCTGACCGAGCACCTGACGGGGGTGACGTCGATCCACGGCGCCCGCCTGTCGAAGATCGTCTTCACCGCGTACCTGGTGTTCGTGCCGCCGACCAGCCTCTACCACATGTTCCTGGAGCCCAACCTGTCCGAGGGCGTGCGGGTCGTCGGCTCGCTGCTGTCGCTGTTCGTCTCGGTGCCGACGCTGGCCGCTTTCGCCATCATCGTCTCCTCGCTGGAAGCCAGCGCCCGCGCGCGCGGGGCGACCGGCTTCTTCGGCTGGATGCGGGGACTGCCCTGGGCCAACCCGGCCATGGCCAACATGGCTTGGGCGGTGGTGAACATGATGGTCGGCATCACCTTCGCCTTCGTGCTCATCCAGGGCGAGCTGGCGCCGATGCTGTCCGACACCTTCTTCGTGCCGGGCTACTTCCACTTCTTCGCCGTGGGGGTGCTGACGCAGACCTTCCTCGCGGCGATGATGGTCATGCTTCCGGCGCTCGGCGGTGGTCCTCTGTGGCGCCCGGCCGTGCTGAAGCGCATGCCGGTCCCTGTCACCATCGGCCTAGCCGTCTTCGGCGCCGCGGGCATCGCCGCCGGGTTCATGGGCGTGCCGCGCCGCGTGTTCGACGTCAGCTACGGCGGGATGGCTCCGGCGGCGTGGCCGGTGCTGATGGCCCTCGTCGGCGTCGGCGCCACGGTCTTCGCCGTCGCGATCTCGGTCACCGTCTACGGCGTCGTCCGCACGCTGCTGTCCCGGCGCGCCCCGGCGGCGGCAGAGGTTCCGGTAGTCGACTGGCAAACCGGAGCGCGCGGCGTCGGCGCGGCGCCCGCGTGGACGGGGCCGCTGTCGGTCGCCGCCCTGGTGGCCGCCATGTACGTCTTCACCATCGTGGCCTTCCAGCTGATCCAGTCCCTGCCGATCATCGCGATCGGCGGCGGCCATGGTCACTGAGCGCAGGAGATCCATCATGAAGAACGATGAGCTCTGGCTGACGCTCGCCATCGTCGCCGTGTGGGCGGTGCTGGCCGCCGTCTACGCCTTGGTCCCCAGCCTCGGGATGCCCGGCTATGTCCGGGTCTGGGGTGGCGGCGCCGTCCTGTTCCTGGTGCTCGCCGGGGTGCTCGCCGCCGTCGGCGGAAGATCTCGGAAGGGCTGAGCGACTGTAGGGATGCACACGGGGCGGCTGGTTGCCCGGCCCCGTGTGCTCCGCCCTTTCACTCGATGAAGGGCTCCTCGGCATCCAGCCGCGCGGACCATGCACCTCCATTGATGGCGTCCGAACGGGGTAATCGGCATGCCCTGTGGAACACGAGCTGGGCCGATTATACCGTTGCCTGCCTTGGGTTCGGCCGTAGTTTGGGGGCTGCCACCAATCAGCGTTGCCGCGCGACGGTGTCGGCACGCTTCCCCGCTGACCTGTGGGGCGGGGTCGCAGTGCCGCAGAACGAAGCGTCGTTCCAGCAGGCTACGGTGTGGCGAGAGCGAGGGCGACAGCCATGTTGAAACGGGCGCTCAATTTCGCGATGACGCGGGCACAGTGGCACCGCCAAGCGCAGGACCTCGTGCATGTCACAACCATGGAGCAGTTCGAGGGCTTCGTCACGCGCACTCAGCCAAAGGAATTCCTCAGGTATCGGGCGATGTCTGACCGAAAGCGGACGGAATTTCGGTCGGTGGTCGACGCCCTGGGCATAAGCTTGCAAGGAATGCGGTTTCTGGACATTGGCCCCGCATACGGAGATGCCCTCGACATTTGCCATGAGGGGGGAGCGGAGCACATCGCGTTCATAGAGGTCGACCCGGTCTTCTTCACCTACAACACGCTGAAGCCCTATGCGAACGGCTTCCGACTGAACCACCTGCTGGGGTTCAGGACGCTCCGCCCGCAGCAATACGATCTGATCTGGGTCAAGGGCTCGATCAAGGCGGACTCGTTCATGCTGCTGGATAAAGCGAACCGCTTCATGTCGCGATGGCTGAGCGGTCTCGAACAGCTGGCCTCACCCTCGTGCCGTATCCTCATCTGCCCCTACTGGGGAGACGACGGCGGGCGGCGGAACGGCGACGACGTCCGGAGCAGCCCGTTCAGCGCCGTCATGCGCTCCTGCGGCTATTCGGCCCTCCCGCCGATCCAACACCACAACGACGTGGAATACCCGATCACCTTCCACAAGGACATGCGCCAGGCCGCGGACCGGGCGGCCGCGCTGGCTCCCGCTAGGCCTCCCACCCCCGGAAGCGCCCTTCCTTGGCCCGAACCGGGACGGTGACGAGCGTCACCGCCCCGTCCGGACGGGCGAGCCATCCCGTGCGCGTCAGGGTGCCCAGCACCCGGTGGAGGGCCTTGTGCGGACCGGCGTGCCGCGAATGGCCCGCTGCAACGGAGCATGCGCGGCTCATGCGGTCGGGAACACCCCCGCATCTGAGCACCTGCGGTGAGGCATCATTTCAGCAGGTATTTGACGAGGGCGGCGATGCCCAAGACGGCCAGCACGAGCAGCAGGATCCCGATGAGCCCCATACTGCCCATGGCATCCCTCATGCTCTCCATGCCATTCATCATCCGTCCTCTCCCCGGCTCGGGTGGACCAGGTGCTGCTGAGCTGACGGCCGTTCCGCCTTACTTCCGGGCCGCCTTGCCCGGGTGCTGCTTCAGCCAGTCCTGGAACTGCTGGATCTCCTTCGTCTGGTCGTCGACGACCTTCTGAGCCATGGCCTTGAGGTCGGGATCGGTGCCGTGCTCGATCTCCACGCGGGCCATGTCCACGGCGCCCTGGTGGTGAGCCACCATCATCCGCGCGAAGTCCTGATCGGCGTTGCCGGTCATCGGCTTGCGCATGTTCCGGTTCATCGTGCGCATGCTCTCCATGTAGCCGCGCGAGGCCGGGTCCGCCGGCATGGCCTGGGCGCCACGTCCCTGGTGCCGACCCTGCCCCTGGCCCTGCATCATGCCCTGGTTCGCTCCCATCCCGGGACCGCCCATAGGCGCCGAGGTCTGGCCTTGCGGTGCCGGTTGGGGCTGGGTCTGCTGGGCTGTGGCGGTTCCAGTGATCAGGGCTGTCGCCACGGCCAACGGAACGATGATGCTGCGAACTCGATAGCCCATCACGTCGGTCCTTCTCTGAGGTTGGGCCAGTCTGCGGCCCTATTGGGCTTGTTTTGGCTATGCCCGGTCTCCCAGGTCGTCGATGACTTGCCGGAGCATGTCCTGGACCTGGCGGGCGACCTCGGCCAGCTTCGGGTTGTGGATGGCCTGCATGGAGGCGACCGGGTCGACCGCGGACACCTCGATCCTGCCGTCCTCGCGCTGTTGGACGATGACGTTGCACGGCAACATGGTGCGCCGATCTTGTCCTCGGCCTGAAGCGCCTGGTAGGCCATCTGCGGGTTGCAGGCACCGAGGATGCGGTAGGGTCGATAATCGACGTCCAATTTCTTCTTCAGCGTCGCCCTCACGTCGATCTCCGTCAACACGCCGAAACCGCGCGTCCTGAGGGCATCGGTGGCAGCCGAGACGGCGTCCTCGAACGGCATGTCGACGACTTTGGAGAAATGGTAGGCCATGATGGTCCTCCCTCGGGCTGGAGCATGACCGGAAGACGCTCTGGCCGCCCGCGGATTGGGGCTGGCAAGAATCATCGGCCCATGCCGAATATGGGCACTCCCTAATGAACCAGCGGCGCCGTCCGAGGTTCCACCGATGCCAGAGAGGATCGCGCTCCCCGTCTCCGACAGCGAGCAACAGGCCCATCCGTCATCGGGCGGAGGAGTTCCGTCGGGGAAACATGACAAGCGGCAGGCGCAGGGTATCGAGAATCCAGTGGTAGAAGCGCTCGATGAGCGGCGCCAGATGCGCATCCGCCAAGGGCCGGACGATCACGGCGAACATGGCGCAAACGCTGGCGAGGATGAAAGAACCCGCCATGTCGAGCGGCCAATGCACGCCAAGGTAGACCCGCGCCCACGCCGTGGCGACGCCTAGGGCCAGCACGACGGCGCCCCACCGGCGCGCCGCTCCCGTGGCGATCAGACCGAGGGCAAGCGTGAAGAGGAACGTTCCGTGGTCGCTGGGGAACGACGTCTCCGCGTTGTGCGGCATCAAGGCGTGGCCGATGCCCGCGACGAAGGGACGGAGGTGATACCAGAACTGCCCGATCGCCGTGCTTATGGCGAACGCCAACAGCAACCCGCCGCCGACGGCGACCAGACCGCCGCGCCGATGCGGCGCTCCCCACATCCACAGCCCGGCCGCGAGGAGCGCTCCGACGTAGACGAGGCCTTCCGCGCAGGCCATCGCCAGATGCAGAACCCATGAGGCCGGGACGGCCGGGCCGTTGATGGCCAGAAACAGGTCGACGTTCCAGCTGTCCATTCTTCCTCCGGTCGAAAGCGGCATCGACTGTACGGCAGGCCGCCGGGGACGGCATCCGGCCAATTCGGGCGGCCCCAACCGGCTTACAGCGGATAGGCGATGTGGTGCTCGGGGCGGAGGGATGGGCCGCCAAAGGCACAGGTCGGGTGCATCAAGGCGCGGCGTCGTTCGAGCGGATGGACGGGGCGCGGGCCAGCAGCACCCGGCGGTCCCATTCGTATTTCGCCACCGGATGCGCAGGCCCCACGAGGCGGTCTTCGCCCAACGCACTGGCAAGCGCATTGCGTGGACCGTCAAGGTCGTGCTGCATGCGTCCAAGGGTGAACAACGAATACGGACGGGTGAAGCGCTCCTCGACGACGCTTCCCACCCAGAGCGGCGCGGCGCCGCCGTTCCGAAGCTCGAAGCCGGTTGCCCAAAGCCGGACCACCCATCGGGCCGCCGCCGGCCCGGCTTCGGCCGGATGAATCAGTGTGAGAGCGGGAAGGCGCCCGCTGTCGAGGTAGGGAAGCACCGGCAGCATCATCGTATCGGCATCCGCCGTGAGCCACGCGAGCGTGTTGGGCGCCGTCCATCCGTCCGGCTCGCGCCATCCCCTGTCCTCAAGCGCCGCCTTCAGCGCCTCGATCGGCCCGGCCCACTGGACCGTCATCGGTTCCTCCTCCTCCCCGACGAGATCGACGCGCCGGGCCGGAAGCCGCCGCCAGCCCTGGGCCCACCAGTCCCCGGCGAGGACGGTCGACGCCGGCTCCCGGGCGGCGTAGCGCTGCACCTCCGCCGCATGCTTCCGGTACACGTTGGCGCCCCCGGCGACGACGAGCGTCACGCAGGCCACGGCGAACAGGCCGCCGACGCGCCCGCGGTGCCGGTGGTGCAGGTGGGCGATGCTGAGGACGGCGACCCATGCCATGCCGAACGCGAGCCCGCCCATGACGTCGGAGAACCAGTGTGCCCCCAGGTAGAGGCAGGAGAAGGCGATCGGCACCACGACACCCGCCCAGGCCAGCACGGCCGCCGGCCACCATGCCGGGTCCAGCTGGCGGACCACCAGGAAGGCGAGGAATCCGTACATGACGGCATTGGTCGTGCTGTGCCCGCTCGGGAAGGAGAACTCGCTCCATCCGGGATAGCCGAGCGCCCCGGGGCGCGCCCGGTGCAGCGCGCCCTTGATGGCGGTGTTGATCGCGGCCGCGCCGCCAACGGCGGCCAGCCAGTAGCCCAGCGTCTTCCACCGGCGCCGGACGGCTAGGTAGAGCGCGACGGCAAGGGTGACCGGTACGGTGACGGCGGTGTCGCCGAACTCGGTGATGGCGACCATCACCGAGTCGACCCACGGCGTGCGCAGGCCCTGGAGCAAGCGGTAGACGCCGACGTCGGCGCGGACCAGCGGATCCCGGCTGACCACGTCCTCGAGGATGCCGAGGAACAGCCAGGAGGCGGCCACCAGGATGCCCGCCGCCAGGGCGAGCGCCTTCCCTTCGGGCCGGGAGGGGTCGAGAATCGCGCGCACCGGGCGCGCAATCCACGTGTCGCGGGACGCCGCCCATTCCCAGACCCGTCGCTGCCCGGCGGCGAGCACCGGAATGGCCCGACGCACGCCGTAGCGGATCTACCTTGCGAGGCCCCAAAGGACCAAGATGGCGACGACCAGGAGGATGGCGGCGCGTTCGGCTGCGGCGCCGACGAAGCCAAGGGAGGCGCCAACGAGCATGCCCGACAGCACGTGCAACGGCGCCCACACCAGGGCCGAGGCGACGTTGGCGACGTAGAACCGCCACACGGGCATGCGCAGCATGCCCGCGACCAGGGGGATGAACGCCCGCACACCGGGCGTGAAGCGCCCGAACAGGACGCTTTTGCCGCCATGCCGATGGAAGAAGGCTTCGCTCCGCGCGATGAGATCCGGGTGCCGGCTCATCGGCCATCGGTTGAGGATCGCCCCGTGGTAGCGGTGTCCCAGCCAGAAGGAGGCGCCGTCTCCGGCGATGGCGCCGAGCGTGGCGGCGAGGATCACCGGCACGACATCCAGCCTTCCGCCGGGGATCAGGGCGCTGATGCCGAGAATGATGGCCGTTCCCGGCACAACGGCCCCGATGATCGGAATGGACTCCGACAAGGCGAGTAGGAAGACCGCCACGTAGGCGGTGTAAGGATGCCCGGCGACCAGATCCGTCATGTGCGAAAGAAACGAAGCCATCGGCTCTCCACCGTACTGCGCCGAAGGGCGACCGCCGACGCGGGAAACCGGCGTTCCCGTGCCCCGGGCATCCTGGGTCAAGCCTCCGCCCGCAGCCCCCCACCCGTCGCAGCACGACGCTCAACGGCCCGACCCGCGCGATCAATGAGAACGCAGCCCGTGCCGGGAAAGTCGCGGATGGGCTTCGCACAGGGCTCGTTCACATTTCCCTTCGGTGCAATCGGGAATGCGGGCGGGCGGGTGGAGACCTGCGTGCCGGGGGGCGGGAAGAGCGACTTGCTCACGGCGGCCTCGGCGAAGCCCTCGGCGGGTTCTCGAGGCGGTCCATTACGCCGCGCGGCGGTGGGGCTGATGGTCGTGGTCAGAACCGGAGTGGTGGCCGTCCCCGCACCGCGCGACCTCCACTGTGACGTGGCTGAGACCGTGCAGGTGGGCCAGCCGCGCCTTGTACGCGGCCACCGGCTTCGGGTGGTCGGACACGAGGGCGACGATGGCCGCGACGTGACCCGGTCCGACGCGCCACAGGTGCAGGTCGGAGACCCGGTCGCCCTCGGTCTCCAGGGCCGTCCGGACCGCCGCCGCCAGCTTCGGGTCCGGCACGGTGTCGGGCAGCACCGCCCCCGCGTCGCGGACGAGGCCATAGGCCCAGCTGAGGATGACGGCCGTGCCGACCAGGCCGACGATGGGGTCCATGAACGTCCAGCCGAACAGGCCCGCCGCCAGCAGCCCCAGGATGGCGAGGACGGAGGTCGCGGCGTCGGCTATGACGTGGATATAGGCGGCGCGCATGTTCAGGTCGTGGGCGTGGTGCCCTTCATGACCATGTCCGCCATGGCCGTGCTCGTGCCCGTGATGGTCGTCGTCGGCGTGCCCGTCGTGACTTGGTCGTCATGATGGTGGGCGTGCCCATGGTGATGGTGCTCGCCGCCCAGCAGCCAGGCGCTTCCCAGGTTGACGGCGAGGCCCAGGACGGCAATGGCGATGGCCTCCCCGTAGGCGATGGGCACCGGGTTGGCGAGGCGCTCCACGCTCTCGTAGCCGATCAGCAAAGCGATCATCGCCAGGATGATCGCTGACGCGAAGGCGGCGAGTTCGCCCAGCTTGCCGGTGCCGAAGGCGAAACGGTCGCTGCGGACGTGGCGCCGGGCATAGAGGTAGGCAAGAGCCGAGATGCTCAGAGTCTTCTCTGATTGGGGTTACGGGGTCAAGGCCGGATAGCGTGCCTGCTCTTCGATAATGTCGGCTGGTATCGCGTGTGCCCTTATCCCTTTGTTCGACCGGTTCAGACCATCCCTTC
>NZ_JBPXMR010000026.1:0-22079 GCF_053470425.1 Azospirillum terrae
AAGTCGCTGGTCGACAGCGAGTTGATCTGCGACGTGCTCAGGCCCTTGGCCTGGGTGGCGCTCAGCGAGGCGACCTGGCTGGAGGACAGCTGCGACAGGTTGGTGGTCGACAGCCCGCCGATCTGCGCCGAGCTCAGCCCGGAGAGCTGCGTCGTGCTCAGCGCCGCCACGCCGCTGGTGGTCAGCGCGTTCTCCTGGGTGGTGCTCAGCGCCCCCAGCTGGGTCGAGGTCAGCTCGGCCAGGTCCGAGGTCGACAGCGTGTTGATCTGCGAGGTGCTCAGCCCCTTGACCTGGGTGGCGCTCAGCGCCGCCACCTGGCTGGAGGACAGCTGCGACAGGTTGGTGGTCGACAGCCCGCCCAGCTGGCTCGAGGTCAGACCCGCGAGCTGCGCCGTGCTCAGCTGGGCGATGTTGCTGGTCGACAGCGTGTTCAGCTGGGTGGTGCTCAGCCCGCCGACCAGGGCCGAGGTCAGACCCGAGACCTGGCTGGTGCTCAGCTGGGCGATGTCGCCGGTCGAGATCGCCTGCACCTGGGTGGTGCTCAGCGCCCCCAGCTGGGTCGAGGTCAGCTCGGCCAGGTCCGAGGTCGACAGCGTGTTGATCTGCGAGGTGCTCAGCCCCTTGACCTGGGTGGCGCTCAGCGCCGCCACCTGGCTGGAGGACAGCTGCGACAGGTTGGTGGTCGACAGCCCGCCCAATTGGCTCGAGGTCAGACCGGAGAGCTGCGCCGTGCTCAGCTGGGCGATGTTGCTGGTCGACAGCGTGTTCAGCTGGGTCGCGCTCAGGCTGCCGACCAGGGCCGAGGTCAGACCCGAGACCTGGCTGGTGCTCAGCTGGGCGATGTCGCCGGTCGAGATCGCCTGCACCTGAGCCGTGCTCAACGCCCCCATCTGGGTGGAGGTCAGCTCGGTAAAGTCGCTGGTCGACAGCGTGCTGATCTGCGTCGTGCTCAGGCCCTTGACCTGAGTGGTGGTCAGCGAAGCTACCTGAGTCGAGGACAGCGTCGAGTAGTTCGACGTGCCGAGCAGCCCAATCTGGGTCGACGTAAGGCCGCTCAGCTGCGTGGTGGCCAGCGACCCGATGTCCGCCGTCGACAGCGCCTGCAGCTGCGAGCCGTTGAGGACGGCGAGCTGTCCTGCGCTGAAGTAGAAATTGCTGAAGGTGACCGCCTGGATCTGCGTCGCCGACAGCCCCGGCACAGCCGTAGTGGAGAGCGCGCCGAGCTGAGTCGACGAGAGCGCCTGCACGTCGGTCGTGGTAAGCGCCGCCACCTGGGTCGATGACAGAGAGGCCATGTCCGTAGTGGACAGGTTCTGGATCGAGGTGGTGGTGAGGGCGGAAATCTGCGCGACAGACAGATACGAAACGGCGGAGACCATGGCGTTTTACCTTTCCAGTTCCGACCAAGCCTGCCCCAGGCGCGCGGATCGCGTTTCCGGGAGGAGGGCCCAGCACCGTGCGCATCTGGTTTTCAGCATGCGCCGCGGATGGGTTAACCCAATTAGCGGAACCATACCACGATAGATTGGTGCTCTCAAGCCAAACCCTGTGGAGTTCGGAAAGGCGCGCGCTGACGCGGGACGGGGGTTGGCCGGTCTTGGACCGCACCGAAGCGCGGCCTGGGCCGATACTTGTTACGGCGGCCGCCGACGCGTGCGACCCAAAGCCGCAATGCGGCTTTGGCGCACCAATGCAAGGACGGTGCCCGGAGTGTGACGCTCAACCGCTCAAGGCGGCAGGACGGCGTTGCGGATGCAACGCCAGCGCGTGGGCGCGGGGTTAAGCGCGTCGTCGAAGACGCACCACGGATGCGGGGTGTAGATGACCGACTCAGCGGTCTCCCCCAACCAGGCCGCCCACCAGGAGAAGCTGGAATTGGCCACGACGAAGTGTCTGCAATGGCTGAGCAGGTAGAAATCCCCGAGCGGATCCGTCACGTCGCTCTTCAGCAACTCCGCGTTGCCGAGGCCCCTGAATTCAAAGGCGCAGAAATTGTATTCGTCCGTACAGATGAACACCGGCACATCGCCGCATTCGTTGCGGATCTGCTGAACGCAGATCTTGTAGTACTCGACGCGGGCAAGACCGTGGTGCCCGTAATCGTACCGCCGGACATGCAAGCCGATTGTGCCACGCTCCCGCAGGCCCGCGGCCTTGCGGGCGTAGCCCTCGGGCGCGTTCAGCGCGAACGCGGCCATGATGCGGTCGCGGCAGTCGCCGAAGTACCGCTCGTCCTGCCAGTACCCGTCGAGAATGAGCGCCGGGTGCTGCGTCGCCAAGGCGGCAACGTCCTCGATCGAGCCCCCCTTCACCTCCGTGAACACCGGGAGGCCGGCGTAGAGGGACGGATCCCGAACCACGCGCGCGCCCAAATTGGGGAAGCGGTCCAGACAGAAATTCCGCCCGTAGGGGTCCGTCGCGAAGAAGGAGTCGATGTAATGGACGGTGGCGCCGAGGCGGGCCTCAAGCGCGATCCCCAGCGCCGCCTGGAACAGCTGGTTGCCGACGCCGCCCTTCACGTTCAGGAAAATGTCCACGCTGGCTCCTCAATCTGTGCGCATCGGCGGCTTCGATCCGTCGAATGGTGCCGGCCGAAAACGGTCAATCACCCCGGCAAGCCGACCAGGACTCCCATACGAACGGAAAATCGTAAACGAGTTCATGGGTAAGGCTCAGCATCCTCGCCAAAGCCTCGCGTTTGTGGTCCGCCCCCTCCACGGCAGGATGGAAGCGCACCTGGATGGACTCGACGATCGAAATCAGTCCGGACTCGACGACGTGGGCGAGCAGATCATACTCCGCCCCTGCGGCGTCGAGTTGCATCAGGTCGATGCGCGCGATGCCCCGATCCCGAACAAAGGCGGCAATGTCCTGCTGCGCGATCACCGGAGCAGCGCCCAGAGCAGCGCTCTCCTGGAACGCCCCATCGCCGCGGCCGAGCGCGAAGCCGTGGACGGTGATGCGGGAATCGCCCTCGAAACGCCGCCGGACCCCGTCGGACGAGCCCGCGTACGGGGCGAAGACGTGGCAGGCGCAACCGTGAAGGGTGGTGATGGCAGCCGCCCAATCCCCAGCCTTGCCACCGATGTCGAAGACCACGCTGTCGGCGCCCAGCGGGTGGACGAGGCGGAGCGTGCGGTCACCGTCGGCCAGGATCCACCGCACCATCGCCTTCCGATGCTGCTCCTGTACACCCATGGGCTCCTCGTCGGCTGGTAGGCGGCTGGCAGGATTTGCGGCGACCGGGCGAGGACCATGCATGCCGCCGCATGCGCCTGTCAACGTGCGCCCGGCTCGCGTTCGCCGGGGATGGGGCGGCTTTCGAGCAGGATGTCGCTGATCGACTGGCCCCCGCCGCGCAGGACGATCCGGGGATCGGCGTTCATGGGATGCCGGCCGGTGTACAGGCGCAGCCACTCGGCGAACCCGAACTCCTGGAAGCTCGCCGAGAACTCGTAGCACCGCCAGCGGTATTCGAGCCCGGCGGCGTATTTCGGCCAGTAGACGTCGGCGGACGGGACGTCGATGAACACGAAGTGGTCGCGGAATATCTCCCAGCTGTCCTCAAGGGTCCAGGCGAGCGTCCGGCCGAGTTGCTCGGCGTAATGGGTCAGGAACCAGGATTCGCCGTGGCGCGCCTTGCCGATCCCGATCAGCCCTTCGGAGACGATCTCCCCGCGAGTGTCCTCTGGCGGGGTCCAGTAGTCCAGCATGTCCTTCATGGTCCCGAACATGTGCATGTCGGGCAGGACATAGGGCATGTAGCGCACGATGTTGCTGAACGCGACGAGCCGCTTCGCCTGTCTCCCAGCCTGCGTCAGCGGAAAGGCCGCCTGCAGGGCCAGGCAGTTGACCAGGAGGCTGGGGTTGTAAAAGCGGAAATCGGTCCTGGTCTTCAGGCAGTAGCCGAAGCCGCGCTCCTGCGCCCAGCGGACACCGGCCGCCGCCGAGCGCACCTGCATGTTGATGTTGGAGCGCTGGTCGCCGTTGACGCGCGGACCGCGATGCTCGGGCGGAACGCTCTGGATCACCGTCGCGCCAGCCTCGCGGATCCGCTCCACCTGGCCGGGATCCTCGCCCTCCCAGGTGGAGACGAGGATCCCCGCCTCGGGAAACATCTTGCGGTACATGCGGACGGTCTCAAGGGTGAAGTCCGCCTCCACCAGCAGCGGCCCCTGCAGGACGATGGCGACCGTCTCGTCCGTCGGGGTGTCCGGCACCAGCCCGAACCCGTCAGCGCGGGCGGGCCGGAAATGGACGGTGGCGATGAGCTGGGCGCGCTCCCCGAATGTGCGGGCCACCCGCTCCACGTTCGCCTTGACGACCCGCTGGTGGACGAGTTTCGCCTGCGGCAGGTTCGGGTCCATCCGCAGCGCCGCCTCCAGTACCTCCTGCGCCTCGTCCGGGCGGCCCAGATGGAACAGAGCCTCGCCCAAGTTGCTGAGGACGTAGGGGTTGCGCGGCTCGAGCCGCGCCGCCCTGCCGAAGAGGGACGCCGCCTGCCAGAGGTCCCCGTCCGCCGACGCCAGCAGACCGAGAAGGTTCAGCGCCCCTTGATGCGCCGGGTCGAGCCCGAGGGTCGTGCGGCAACCGGATGCCGCCTCCTGCCGGCCGCCGGCCAGAAACGCCCGGCACGCCTCGGTGAAAACAGCGTCGACATTGTCCATTGCGCGCGTTCCCTGGCCAGGAGCTTTCCACGTCGTCCGGCGGATCATACCGCCGGCTCCGGCGGGAGCGAGCGGAAACATGCGTTATCTTGGCTTTCTCTGGCACCACCGGGCGGTCTACACTATACCTGCCGCGCGCGGGGGAAGGATGAAGGGAACGCCATGACGCCGGAACAGTATGTGGCCTCGTTCAACCGGTTCGCCGAGCAGGGGGCCAGCCGGCCGCGCTTCGTGCTCGACTGGAACCGGCGTCATCCCGTCCTCGACGAGGACACGCCGCAGACGTCCCTGGATCGTCATTACTTCTATCACACCGCCTGGGCGTCGCGGGTTCTGCGCAAGACGGCGCCGGCACTGCACCACGATTTCTCCTCGCTCCTGTACTTCCTGGCTGCGGCGTCGGCGTGGGTGCCCATCACTTTCTGCGATATCCGCCCGGCCGCCATCCAGCTCGACAACGTGACGGTCCGCCGGGAGGACCTGATGGCGCTGTCGTTCGCGGACGCCTCTATTGAGAGCCTGTCGTGCATGCACGTGGTCGAGCACGTCGGGCTCGGCCGCTACGGCGACGAGGTGGACTATGACGGCGACCTGAAGGCGGTCGCGGAACTCAAGCGCGTCGCAGCCCCCGGCGGGAACATCCTGTTCGTCGTGCCGGTCGGCCACGAGCCGACGGTCATCTTCAACGCCCACCGCGTCTACAGCTGGGACGGCGTGCTCGCCATGTTCGACGGGTGCACGGCCGTCGAGACTGCGCTGATCTCGGGCCGCGCCGACCGCGGCGGGCTGATTCATTCGCCGAGCCCCGCCGACCTCGCGGATGAGACTTACGGCTGCGGCTGCTTCTGGTTCCGCAAGCGCTGACCCGCCGGGCGGCGGTCACCGGCCGCGGGACGACAGCGTCTTCTCCAGCTCGTACTCCACGATGTCCGACAGGTCCTTGCGCAGGTGGACCACCCCGTCGGAGTAGGGCCGGACCATGACCCCGGCCGGCGTGGCGATGTACTGGTGGATGTCGAGGTAGAACAGCCCGTTCTCGGCCGCCAGCACAGCCAGCCGGGCGTTCAGGCCGCGCGTCCATTCGACGCGCTCGGCGATGGTGCCGAGGAAGGGGAAGGGGTGGTCGTCTTCGATGCGGCAGGACTGCGGCGGCGGCACCGAGCAGACGCATGCCGTCAAAGCCTGGTACCGCTGGCGGTTCGCCTGGATCGTGGCGACGTAGCGGCTGGACAGGTCGTCGAGGATCGCGTCGACAGCCCTTCCCTGCTCGTCGCGCTGCCGCAGAATGTGGCCGCGCACATCGACCTCGCCGAACAGGAACACGGCCGCCGCCCCCTCGGGGACCCCGAACAGGCGCAGGTCCAGCTCGGCCAGCCCATCGCGGCCGACCCGGTGCATGGTGCGGCCGGCCGACCATTGCACCGTGCAGCGCGGGATGCCGCCGAAGCACCAGTTGGCATGGCTGTCGCCGAAGACGAACACGTCCGGCGTCACGGTCCGCAGGCGCAGCGCCTTGGTCAGGTGGTAGGCCGCCTCCCGTGGCCGACCGGTCCACAAGAGGATCTGGCCGAGGATGTGCGCGGCGTCGGCATGGCGGGGATCGACGGTCAGCGCCTTCTCCAGGTACCCGACCGCCAGCGCGCTGTAGCCCATCACCGCGTAGACGCGCCCCATCAGGTGGTTGTACTCGGCGTTGGTCTCGGGGGCCGCGGTCGACCGGGCGAACCGGTCAAGCAGGAACAGCGCCTCGTCGAACGTCTGGGCGCTGATCGCGGCGAAAGCCTGGGAAAGGTCCGCGTCGTCCATCTCACCCCTCCTCCACCACGTGGAGCGGCAGCAGGTCGGCGTAGCGCCGGTGCAGGTAGTTCTCTATCCCGTCGTACATCCGGCACCGCTGGAGATTGTCCACGATGGCGGGCCCCCTCCGCACGTAGTCCTCGAGCGACAGCGTGCCCAGCGCCTGCACGAGGTCCTCCCATGTCGAGACGGCGATGATGCCCGCCTCGTTGAAGAAGTTGCCGATCCGCTTGGCGCCCAGGTAGATCGGGACCGTGCCCGTGGCGAAGCAGTTGAGGATCTTTTCCGTAAAGAAGAAGTCATCGACGTGGTTCTCGATGGCAATCGAGTACATGTAGTCGGCCAGCGTGTCGATGATCGGCACCCAGCCCGGCGCGCCGTGGCCGCCGCCGGCGATGAACACGTCCACGCCATCGACGGCCTGCAACGCCTTGGCGACCTCGAAGCGGAAGCTGTGCAGCGGGCACATCGCCTTGGTCGAGGAGATGATCGAGACGAGCTTCCGTTTCGGGTAGAGCTTGGTCTCCCCGCGGCCGTAGCTGCCGCCGATCCACACCCCGCTGCCGGGGATGAACAGGCAGCGCCCGGGATAGCGGGCGAGCAGGTCGGCGTCGTGCGTGAAGACGTGCTTGAACCGGTCGATCACGCCCGGCACCGCGTCGTAGACGCTGGGGATGATCGCCTTCGACTCCCAGAGAAGGGCGTAGCAATTACCGCCCGGCGCCTCGAAGATCCGCTCGTTCGTGTAGAAGGTCGCTACGTTGGGGTCGGCGCAGGAGCGGTCCCAGGCCCAGCCGCGCGGAACGATCCCCGCCGTCGCACCGACGTCGTGGGCGAAGCTGCTGTCGACGAGATTGAATATCCGTTTCATGGCCCGCTCCGTTCCCCCCTCACGCTGGCAGCGGCCTTGCGCGGTCTCGAACCAAAGGCGCTTGATGGAAGCCATCAAACGCCTTTGGTCTCACATGGACACGCCGCTGTAGTCGACGACCTTTCCCTCGATGTCGGAGTAGGACACGCGCTGTCCGCCGACCGCGGGGAGCGGCATGAACCAGTTGTCGATCCGTTGCAGGCGGTGCCACATGACGTCGTTGGCGAAGCGGCTGACGATGAGTTCGCGCGGTGTGAAGTGCCGGAACTTCTCCAGCCCGGCCACCGACTCGAGCAGGCAGTTCGCCAGCGTCGGGACGTACGCCCTCTTGAGGATGTAGCCGGAGGCCGTCAGCGATTCGAACACGCGCGCGAAGCCGGGGACGTCGCTGTTGGCCGCGTTGATCTTCGACGCGGCGAAGACGATCACGTCCCACTCAGTGCCGCTCTCGTCGAACCGCCGGAGTTGCGCGTCCAGCTCACCCCTGGTGACCCGGAGGTCGAAATCGTCCTCGAGGATCATGCCGTAGTCACAGTCGCTCTCGACCAGGAACGTCATGCACGCCTTCAGGTGCGACTTCGCGCAGCCGAGGATCCCGTAACCCTCTTCGAGGCGCGCCGGCACACGCCGCACCTCGGTCTCGGAGAAGCCCATGTCCCTCTGGTTCGCCAGGCACTCCTGCAACCGATCGGTCCGATGGTCGAGGTTGATCCGGAAGCTTGCCGTCCTATCCAGCATAAAGCCCACTCCGCGACGTCCAGGTCGCGATGTAACACAGTTCCCCGAACGGACATAGCCAATCTGGCAGGTGGCGGCCCCTTGTCCCTCAATGGTCCCGGCCAACGCTTGGCGCCGCCCGACCGACATTATTAATGCGATATTAATGATTAGGGCAAATATTGCAAACTGCGTTGCCGCCGCGACGCAGGATATGGAAAGGCATCAAGAATGATCGACATTTTGTCCTTCGACAACATTTCGAAATTGCCCCCGGCGTCGATCGATGCGCGCGTCAATCTGGATTGCCTCGCCTCTGCGATGCCCAATGTCGATGCAGCATCGGTCGGCTATTTCCATTCGCCGTCGGGCAGCGAGCACTACAAGTTTCTGGCCTATGTGTCCTGCCTGCTCGCGAACTCCATCATCATCGACATCGGAACGCACAAGGGGCTGTCCGCGGCGGCATTGTCCTACAATCGGACCAACACGGTCATCAGCTTCGACATCGCAAACTCGCTCGAAGTCACGCCCGAGGCGCTGCCGAACGCCCACTTCATGCTGAAGAACGCGCTGGAGCCCGGCTGCGACCAAAACTTCTTCGTCTCCATGTGCCGCCACGCCGGGCTGATCCTGCTCGACGTCGATCCGCACGACGGCCAGAAGGAGGTCGAGTTCATGGACCTGATTAGGGCTTCCGGCTTCCGCGGCCCGGTCCTCTTCGACGACATCCACCTGAACGCCCCGATGCAGGGCTTCTGGGACGCGCTGGCGTGTACCAAGATCGACCTGACACGGCAGGGCCACTTCAGCGGCACGGGCGCCGCGTTCCTCTGAACGCCGGGGCAAGACCGGGGCGCGCCTTGCCCCCGGTCTTGTCCGGACATCTTGCCCGGACACGCGCGTGTACTGCCTGTGTAACAAACATCCACCCGGGTTGACATCAAAGGGGGTGGGATTTACCCCTAACCGGGAGTTTCGTTTGAAATTTTGCGCGTCGCACAAGGTGAGGCGATGATCGTTCTTGCGCACCGTGGCTGGTGGACGAGGCCCGAGGAACGGAACACGCTTCCCGCCTTCGAGCGCGCTCTGGAGGCCGGTTTCGGCCTGGAGCTGGACGTCCGCGACCAGGATGGCCGCCTAGTGGTCAGCCACGACCCGCCCGTGGGCGGCACGCTGGACTTCGCGACGCTGCTGGCGTCCTTCGACCGCTTCCGCCGCCCCGGCCCGCTGGCGATCAACATCAAGAGCGACGGGCTCCAGCCCGCCCTGGCCGAGATGCTGAAGCCGCTGGCGCCGCACGACTACTTCGTCTTCGACATGTCGATTCCCGACACGCTGGGCTACCTCCGCGCCGGCCTCACCGTCTACACCCGGCAGAGCGAGTACGAGCCGCAGCCGGCCCTGCTCGACAAGGCCGCGGGTGTCTGGCTCGACGCGTTCGAGGGCGAGTGGTTCGACACCGCGCTGGTCCGCCGCCACGGCGAGGCCGGCCGAGCAGTCGCCCTGGTGTCGCCGGAGTTGCACCGGCGCCCGCATCGCAACGCCTGGGAGACGTGGCGGTCCGCCGACGGTCCCGGCGTGATGCTGTGCACAGACCATCCCGGAGACGCGAAGGACTTCTTCCATGCCGATTGAGGCTGTTCTGTTCGACATGGACGGCGTGCTGGTCGACGCCCGCGACTGGCACTACGAGGCGCTGAACAAGGCGCTGAAGCTGTTCGGCATGGAGATCGGCATCGACGATCACCTCGCCACCTTCGACGGCCTGCCGACCCGCAGGAAACTGGAGATCCTCTCGCGCTCGCGCGGGCTGCCGGCGGCGCTGCACGGCTTCCTCAACGACCTCAAGCAGCGCTACACCGAGGAGATCGTCTCGGTCCGCTGCCGGCCTGTCTTCCACATCCAGTACGCGCTGGGGCGACTGCGCCGCGACGGCTACCGGATCGTCGTCTGCTCGAACTCCATCCGCAACACGGTGAACCGGATGATGGAGTTGTCGGCGCTCGACCAGCACCTGGAGTTCACCCTGTCCAACGAGGACGTCGCGCACGCCAAGCCGCACCCGGAGATCTACGAGGCGGCCATGCAGCGCCTCGGCCTTCCCCCCGGCCACTGCCTGATCGTCGAGGACAACGAGAACGGCATCGCGGCGGCGCGCGCCAGCGGTGGCCACGTGCTGGAGGTGAGCGGGGTCGAGGAGGTGACCTGCGACCGCATCGCCGCGGCGATCGCCGCCGCCGACCGCACGATGGGAGCCGCGGCATGAACATCCTGATCCCCATCGCCGCCGAGGACACCTTCTTCGACGCCGAGGAGTTCCGCTTCCCCAAGCCGCTGATCGAGGTGGCGGGCAAGCCGATGATCCAGCGCACGGTGGAGAATCTCCGCGCCATCGAAGGCCGCATGATCTTCGTCGCGCGCAGCCAGGACATCCGCCAATACAGCCTGGACAACGTGCTGCGCCTCGTCGGCGGGCCGGAAGTGGTGATCGTCCCGCTGCGCTACGCGACTCAGGGGGCGGCCTGCTCCTGCCTGATGGCGATCGAGCACATCGACAACGACGAACCGCTGATCATCTGCAACGGCGACCAGGTGATCGACGCCAACCTCGGCGAGATCGTCGCCTCAATGCAGCGCGACGACCTCGACGCCGGCGTCATCACCTTCCCCTCGGTTCACCCACGCTGGTCTTACGTGAACAGTGACGAGTCGGGCCTCGTGGTGGAGGCCGCGGAGAAGCGCGTGATCAGCCGCCGCGCCGTCGCCGGCTTCTACTACTTCGCCCGCGGCCGCGACTTCGTGCGGGTGGCGATGCGGATGATCGCGCAAGGAGCCAGCGTCAACGACGCCTACTTCATCTCGCCGACGCTGAACGAGCTGATTCTCGAAGGCAAGCGCGTGGGCGAGCGCCGCATCGGCGCCGACCGCTACCACAGCTTCTACTCGCCGCAGAAGCTGCGCGAATACGAGAACACCCACTTCCGGCGCCAGGCAACAGCCGAGGAGCGCGCCGTGACCATCCTCATCCCCATGGCCGGCGCCGGCAGCCGCTTCACCAAGGCCGGCTACGACAAGCCCAAGCCCTTCATCGACGTCGCCGGCAAGACCATGATCGAGCGCGTGCTCGACAACCTCGCCACGCCCGGCGCGCGCTACGTGCTGATGGCTCGGCGCGAGCATCTGGAGCAGGAGGCGGCGACCGTGGCGCGCATCGGCCGCGAATACCCGGTCACCTTCATCCCGGTCGAGGGACTGACCGAAGGGGCGACCTGCACCATTCTGCAAGCCGGCGAAGCGATTCCGGAGAACGGGCCTCTGCTGATCGCCAACTGCGACCAGATCATCGATTTCGACGTGTCGGCCTTCATCAGCGACTGCTTGGACCGCGACCTGGGCGGATCAATCCTGTGCTTCCGCGACGCCGCGCGCGACACGAAATGGTCCTTTGCCCGCACCAACGCCCACGGCCTAGTGGAGGAAGTGCGCGAGAAGGTGCCGGTATCCGACCTCGCCACGGTGGGGCTCTACCTGTTCCGCCGCGGCCGCGACTTCGTTGCCTGGGCCATGGACATGATTGCCCGCAACGACCGGACGAACAACGAGTTCTATGTCTGTCCGATCTACAATTACGGCGTGGCGCGTCGTTCCCCCATCGGGGTCTACGAGATCCCAGCCTCGGCCATGCACGGCATTGGCACGCCCGAGGATCTGGAGCGGTTCATGACGCTGCGCTATCCGGCGACGCCCACGGCATGATGTGCATCGTCCCCCTGGCCGGACCCGACGTGGTGCATCCGACGCGGGGCATCAAGGCACTGATGGACGTAAACGGCCTGCCGCTGGTGGAGGCGGCGCTGAGCGGCCGCCCATGGTGGCGCGACGGGCGGCTGCGCCCCAACGGTCTGGTCTTCGTGCTGCGCCGGGACATCCCGGAGAGCGTGGCGCTGGAAGCCGTGCTGCGCCAGCGTTTCCCGGGCGCCGCCTTCGCTTGGCTCGGCGGATTGAGCGGAGGGGCGCTGTGCTCGGCGCTCGCCGGCACCGCACTTCTCGCGCGACCCGAACGGCCCGTGTGCATTGACCTCGTGGACATCCTCTACGAGTGCGGCGCGCCGACCACGGAGCACTTCAGCGATCCAAACGTCGCCGCCCTGGTGCCCTGGTTCGGGTCCGAGGAGAGCTGCTACAGCTACGTGCGCATGGACGCCGAGGGGCGGGTGCTGGAGGCTGCGGAAAAGCGGGTGATCTCACGCAACGCCTCGGCCGGCACCTACTTGTTCCGCGATGCTGCCACGTGGCTGGACGCCGCAGCCCATTCCATGCGCCACCACGACCGTCTAGCGCATAAGGGCGCCCTGTTCGTCTGCCCCAGCGTCACGGGGCTGATCGAAGCCGGCCGTACTGTGCTGGGCGTACCGGTGAGCGGCGCACACCCCGTGAGCAAGCTGTTCCACTGAACGGGCCAGCGGATCCTGATCCACGTATTCCCGCGCGTGCCCTTGGTCAGGCGACGATATCGAGGAACATGCCGCGGCGGTAATTGCGCGGCAGCGTCAGGATGCCGTTGACCAGCAATCCGGCAAGCTGGCGGAGCGAGGGAATGCGCTGCCGTCCGGGGGAGCCCACGTCGCCGATGCGACCGCTGCGGCCAGCCGGCAGAACCGCTCCGCCACCATCGGGACGAATTGGGTCGTTGCTGCGGTCTCCGGTACGGCGAATCGGGTCCATGTTCCATATTTACCGCAAATGCGACCCTTGGGCAACCGGCCAGCCGGGACAAGCGTTGGACACGCCCCTTGACGGCACTTATCCACAAAACGGTGGATAGAGCCGTGGATAAGCCTGTTGAACCACCGGCAGCCGCTGCCCATCGGCCATGGGGCACCCCGTCCGCCGAATCGGCCCCCAGCCGGAGGGGCTCCCTACCCCCGAAGAGGATGTATCGCCGCCCTCCCCCTTGCCCATATCTGTCCAGGGGTGCCCGACTCGGCTGCGCCGTGCCCGCTGAGGCTTTTGTGAAGGAGAGCGCACGATGGCGCATTACCTTGTCACCGGCGGCTGCGGGTTCATCGGCTCGCACCTCACCGACAGCCTGCTGAACGAGGGGCACGCCGTCACCATCCTCGACGATCTGTCCAGCGGACGGGTGGAGTACATGCCTGCGCGCGCGCAGCTGATGGTCGGCGACGTCGCCGATGCCGACGTGGTGCGCCACGCCATGGACGGCGTGGACGGCGTGTTCCATCTGGCCGCGGTGGCGTCGGTGCAGCGCTCCAGGGCGATGTGGGCCGAGACGCACCGCACCAACGTCGGCGGCGCCGTCACCGTGTTCGAGGTGGCGCGCAGCATCCGCGACGACGCGGCGGTGCCGGTGGTCTACGCCTCATCCGCCGCGGTGTACGGCGACAGCCCAGACACGCCGCTGGGCACGCCGCTGAGCGAGGACTGCGTGCCGCAGCCGCGCTCGCCCTATGGGGTGGACAAGCTGGGTTGTGAGTTGCACGCCCGCGTGGCGTGGGAGATCCACAACGTGCCGACCGTGGGCTTCCGCCTCTTCAACGTCTATGGGCCGCGCCAGAACCCGCGGTCGCCCTACTCCGGCGTCATCTCGACCTTTGCGCAGCGGCTGGCGCACGGCGAGGAGGTGGAGATCCACGGCGACGGCGAGCAGGTGCGCGACTTCGTCTATGTGGCCGACGCGGTACGCTTCCTGATGGTGGCCATGGCCGGCCGGCCGCAGGGGGCGGCTGTGTACAATCTGTGCACCGGGCGGCCGGCCTCGATCCTCATGCTGCTGGATGTCGTGCAGGAGTTGTGCGGCAAGCGCGTGCGCCGGCTGCACCGGCCGGCGCGGCCGGGCGATATCCGCGTGTCCCTCGGCGACCCGGCCAAGGCGCGCGCGGCCTTCGGCCTGACCTGCCGCACCGGCCTGCTGGAAGGGCTGGGCGCCACGATCAAGGGGGTGGAACGGTGAGGTGTCCCGTGATCTCCGCGGCGATGCGCTGCACCACTGCGTCGGCGGCCTCGGCGACGGCGGGCGTCAGCGCTTCGCCGAAACCGAAGGTGGCGCCTTCGATCCCCCAGATCACCAAGCTCTCCGGCAGCCGCCCCAGCGCGCGCGCCGTTTCCACGGCCTCGGCGAGGCCGAACAGATGACTGGAATAGCGGAACAGGCCCTGCGGCGGTACGGCGCCGACGGCGTCCAGGCGGATGATGGTACCGGGGGCGGCACCGGACTGCGTGGCATCCACGACGACGACGCGACCGGCACCGCTCCAGGCGTCGATCAGCCCGGCGCCTTCACCCGAGTGCTCCCGCGCAGCGATGCTCAACGCGTTCAGCCGGTCGGCAACCGCCGGACCGACCCCATCGTCGCAGCGGAAGCGGTTGCCGATGCCCAGGATCAAGGGCGGGACCAGAGACGCGGTCACGTCTTCGCCCCCTCACCATCTGGACAGGCGCGGAACTGCGCGCGTGCGGATTCCGTTCTCCATGAGGGCGCCCGTACCGGCCTGCGTTCACCCAATCCCACACAACGGCAACCAAGGTCAGATCCGATGTCCATTGCCCAGAACCACGAAGACGAGGACCGGGATGCCACCTGGCGGATGTTCCGCCTGGAGGAGCCGACGTTCAGCGACTTCACCCGCGGCGTCTTCCTCGGCGTCGTCTGGTGCTTCGTCATGTGGGCGCCGATGTTCCTCGACGTGCTGACGAAGCACGGCTGACCACTCATTCGCGCTCCACCGTGAGCGCCAGGAAGTGCGTGGCGCAGGAGATGCAGGGATCGTAGTTGCGGATCGTCTGCTCGCAGCGCCACTTCAGCTGCTCGTCGGGGAGGTGCAGGTTGGCCTGCACCACGCCCCACAGGTCGCGCTCGATCTGTTTCTGGTTCTGCGAGGTGGGCGGCACGATGCGCGCCGCCGTTATGCGCGCCTCCGCGTCCAGATCGTAGCTGTGCCAGCAGACGCCGCGCGGTGCCTCGGTGCAGCCGTGGCCGCGTCCGGCACCGATGACGATGGGGGCCGCGGGCGTCTCCAGTTCCTCGTACGCCTCGGCCAGCTTCAATGCCTCCTCGAAAGCGTACAGCGTCTCCACCCCGCGCACGACGATGCTCTGAAACGGGTTTCGCACGATTGTGCCTAGCCCGGCCTCCTTGGCCGCCTGCTTGGCCAGCGGCGACAACTGCGCATGGTTCAGCGCGTAGCGGGCGAGCGGACCCACCATGTAGGGGCCGCTGCCGTCCTTCATCACGCCGTGCAGGGCGTTGGAGTGGCGGACGTGCTCTTCGTCGAAATGCTCCTTGAAGGCGTTGATCGGGATGTTCAGCCCGCGGTTGGAGATCAGCCGGCCGCGCTCGATGGCGTAATCTTCGTCGTGGTGCAGCGCCACGAAGGTGTAGTCATGTTCGAAGTCCGGGAAGTCCAGCCCGGCGAACAGCTTGATGGTCGTCAGCGAATCATCCACGGCGCGCTTCAGCGGCTCGATCAGCCCGCGCACGTCGGCCCGCCGCGGTGCTTTGTAGAAGCCGCCGACCTTGGTGTTGACGGGGTGGACGGCGCGCCCGCCGATCACCTCCAGGATGCGGTTGCCGAGCTTCTTGAGTTGCAGCGCCCGCTCGACCACCTCCGGGTGGACCTTGGCAATCTGCAGCGCGTCCTCCATGCCCATGAAGTCCGGCGCGTGCAGAAGGTAGGCGTGCAGCACGTGGCTTTCGACCCACTCGCCGCAGTACATCAGGCGGCGCAGCTTGCGGATGCCGTCGCCGACCTCGACGCCCAGCGCATCCTCCATGGCCTGGCTGGCACCGACGATGTAGGCGACCGGGCAGATGCCGCAGATGCGCGACGTGATGTCCGGCGCGTCCGAATACATCCGGCCCTTCAGCAGCGCTTCGAAGAAGCGGGGCGGCTCGAAGATGCGGAACTTGACGTCCTTGACGACTCCGTCCTTCACGCGGACGGTCAAGGCCCCCTCGCCCTCCACGCGGGCGAGCGCGTCCACCTTGATGGTGCGGGTGGCGGTTGCCGGTTCAACGATCGTCATGGACGTCACCCTCGTGGCGGAACGCTTCGGCGTTGGCGTTGAAGGAGCGGAAGGCCTGGGCGATGTCGCGGCGGCCCATGCCCAGCTCGGCCATGCGCTTGGCGAGGCTGGCGGTGTTGCAATGTTCCTTGGGACCAAAACAGCCGTAGCAGCCGCGGTCATGACTGGGGCACAGATTGCCGCAGCCGGCCTGCGTCACCGGCCCCAAGCACGGCGTGCCCTGCGCCACCGTCACGCAGACGGTGCCGGCCATCTTGCACTCCACGCACTGGCTGTGCGCCGGGATCACCGGCTTGCGGCCGTTAATGAAGGCGTTCAGCACTTCCAGCAGCTGGTATTTGTCGACCGGGCAGCCGCGCAGCTCGAAATCCACCGCCACGTGGTCCTGGATGGCGGTGGAGGTCTTCAGCGTGTCGATGAATTCCGGGTGCGCGTAGACCGTGTTGATGAAGCCGTCCACGTCGCGGAAGTTCTTCAGCGCCTGGATGCCGCCGGCCGTGGCGCAGGCGCCGATGGTGATCAGCGCCTTGGACTGCTGGCGGATCTTCTGGATGCGCACGGCATCGTGCGGCGTGGTGATCGAGCCCTCGACCAGCGAGACGTCGTAGGGTCCCTTGATCTCGACCCGCGTCGCCTCCAGGAAATAGGCGATCTCAATGGCGCCGGCGACGGCCAGAAGCTCGTCCTCGCAGTCCAGCAGCGAGAGCTGGCAGCCGTCGCAGGACGAGAATTTCCACACTGCCAGCTTTGGTTTCCGCCCTTGAGACTTATTGGTCGCGGCCATGGCTCAGAGCTCCCGCACCGTGAAGATGTCTTCAATGGTGTCGTAGCGGTACACCGGCCCGTCCTTGCACATGAAGGACCCGCCCATCTGGCAGTGGCCGCAGAAGCCGACGCCGCACTTCATGTTGCGCTCCAGCGTCACGTAGATGCGGTCGGAGGTGATGCCGCGCTCGTGCAGCGCCTGCACCGCTGGCCGGGTCATGGTCTCCGACCGGCAGACGAAGGCGGTGGTGTGCTCGGGGTCGAAGCGGGCGATCTTCACCAGATTGGCGACGCTGCCCACCCGGCCGCGATGGCCGGACGGCGCGGAATGCACGGTGACGTGCACCTGCAAATCGAAGCGTCCGCGCCATTGGTGCAGGTTCTTCTCGTACAGGATGTCGCCGGTGCCGCGCGAGCCGTAGCAGATCACCACCTTGCCGAAGTGCTCGCGCCGATGCAGCACCTCGTGGATCAGCGGGCGCAGCGGCGCCAGACCGATGGTGCCGGTGACGAACAGCACGTCGTTGCCGTACGCCTCCTCGATGGGCCAGGGCTTGCCGAACGGGCCGCGCACGCCGACCACGTCGCCGACTCCCAGCTTGGCCAGCGCGCGGGTCACCGTGCCCACCTCGCGGATCGTGTGCACCAGCGTGGTGAGGTCGCGGCAATCGCCGGAGATGGAGATCGCCACCTCCCCCACGCCGAAGGCGTAGAGCATGTTGAACTGGCCGGGCTGGTACACCAGCGGCCGCCCGTCGAGCGAGCGGAGGTGCAGCGTGAAGCAGCCGTCCACCTCGCTCATCCGCCGCACGATGCGGAACGGCCGCGTCTCCATCGGGTCGGGAACCACGTTCACACGAGTCAGTACGGCGGCGTCCATGAGGGTCGCTCTGTTTCGGTGAGAGGGATCATTCGACGGCGTCGGTGGTCAATTCGACGATGCGCAGGCGCGCCTCGGAGATGCGGCGCCCCATGATGGGAATGAATCGCTGGTACAGCTGGTAGCCCAGCTCGTGGTTGGCGGTCAGCTTGCCGCGCAGGCAGGCGCCGTCGATGGTGATGGCGCGGACCTGATCGGTGGCCCGCGCGTCGAAGCTCCAGACATAGGGGGGCACCAGCCACGACCAGCCGATGATGTCGCCCTCGCCGATGTTCTCGACCACCGTCGCCGGGCGGCCCGGCGCGTGGACCTCGACGGCGACGGCGCCCTGGCGGATCAGATAGAAATGGTCGGCCTTGCCGCCTTCCTTGAACAGGTATTCGCCCGGACGGTAGTGCGCGTTGGCGCAGCAGCCCACCACGATGTCCCTGATATCCGCGGGCATGTCCATGAAGAACGGATGTTCGGCCAGCAGCCGGCCCAAGCCTTCGATCGCGACCATCTCAGCCCCTCCCTTCGTTTGCCCCGCGCTCGGAATCGTGGATGGCGCGGGCTTCTTCGGTGATGTCGATGCCGACCGGACACCACGTGATACAGCGGCCGCAGCCGGTGCAGCCGGACGTGCCGAACTGCTCGTGCCAGCTCGACAGCTTGTGGGTGATCCACTGCCGGTAGCGCGACGCCGTGCTCTGCCGCAGGCTGCCGCCGTGGATGTAGGAGAAGTCGAGGGTGAAGCAGCTGTCCCAGCGCCGCACCCGTTCCGTCTCGCCGCCGGACAGGTCGGTCAGATCCTCCATGGTCGAGCAGAAGCAGGTCGGGCAGACCATGGTGCAGTTGGCGCAGGACAGGCAGCGTTTCGCCACCTCCTCCCAGCGCGGGTGTTCCAGATTGCCGGCCAGCAGTTCGGCGGCGCCCGGCACCATCTCGCGCCCCATGCGGGCGCGGGCGTCGTTGGTCACCGCCTCGGCCGCAGCAAGGTCGGTTCCCTCGGCGCGCCGGCCGGGCAGCGCCGCCAGCATGGCGGTACCCTGCTCGCTGCCGGACTCGACGAGGAAGTCGTGGCGGCCGTCGCCGATGATCTCGGTGATGGCGAGGTCGTAGCCGCCCTCGGCCTTCGGCCCGCCGCCCATGGACACGCAGAAGCAGGTGCCTCCGGGCCGCCCGCAGTTGACGGCGACCACGAAGGCCGCCGCGCGCCGCGCCGCATAGCCCTGGTCGACGAACTGCGGCGTGTTGCCGGCGCCCGCGTGCTTCGCCACGCCGAACACCTGATCCTGGATGCCCATGGCCAGCAGTTCGCACGGCCGAACACCCAGGAAGGCATAGCGCGGCGGTGTAGCGTCCGGAGTTTGCACCGTGAAGCCGCGTTCCTTGTCGCGCGTCGCCTTCCACAGCGTCTGGCGCGGCGGAAACAGGGTGCGCTTCCAGGTGTGCGGGCCGACCGTGTAGCCGAACAGCGATTCGCCCGGCTCGGCGATCAGGCGGTAGCGCCCGCCGCCCTGTTCGTCGATCATGCCGATGGGGAGATCCGCGGTCGTCTCCACCGGTTCGTAGGCGACGGCACCGTCACGGACGCGCGGGCCGATCACATCGTACCCTTCGCCGCGCAGCGCGGCGATCAGGGCGTCGAGGCCGGCGCGGTCCACCACGGCCCGCTGGCCGGGCGCCGCATCCGTGCGGCCGTCGTTCAGAGCATCGTTGCGACCCATGGGCTCGGTCCGATCCAAAGCGATCCAGCGCAACGAGCATACGCTCCTTTCCCGACGAAGCCCGCGAAAACGCACTCGGCGACCGTGCTGTGGAGGGGGCGCGACGGAATGTCGCCAGTGTGCCCTGCACAAAAGAGGCAGCGCGTCACCGCGGGATAAAGGTGCTACCCCCACGGGCGCGGCGAAGCGGCAACGGACGGAGCAGACGTGTGGGGATGATCGGGCAACCCGGAGAACGGCGCCCGCGGCGGATGTCGCTGGGCGCGCTGCTGCTGGCGCTGGCGCTGTTGGGCGGTGCCGCGCTGATGGAGCGGCTGGACCTGCTGCCGGCGGGAACGGTCGAGCGCCTGCTGGGCCAGCAGCACACCAAGCACCCCGCTTACCGCGTCTCCGCGGTCCCGCCCGACGCCGAGCGCGTGGATGTGGCGCAGGTCGAGGGCTGGCTCGCCCGCATCCCGGTGGTGCCGGAGAAGCACCGCGGCTACCACCGAGAGGACTGGCCGCATTGGCAGGACATCGACGGCAACTGCCGCAACGCCCGCGAGGAGGTGCTGATCCGCGACAGCCTGGAGCCGGTGCAGCTCTCCACCGACGGCTGCCGTGTGGTGCGCGGCCGCTGGCACGATCCCTACACCGGTGAGGAGTTCCGCGACCCGCACACGCTGGACATCGACCACCGCGTGCCGCTGGAAGAGGCTCACGACAGCGGCGGCCACGCCTGGAGTCGCGAGCGCCGCACGGCCTACGCCAACGATTTGTCCGACCGGCGCACGCTGGTCACCGTGTCGGCCGCCGCCAACCGCGCCAAGGGCGCCAAGGGGCCGGACGCCTGGATGCCGCCCGACCACACTCAACTCTGCCGCTACGTCGCCGACTGGGTGGCGGTCAAGCTGCGCTGGGAACTGGCCATGGACACCCCCGAGCGCGCCGCGGTGAGCAGTGTGCTGGCCGGCTGCCGGAACGCCGGTGCAGGCCGGCGCGGCTGATGCATCAGCCCTCGGCCGGCGGGGCGCCTTCCTCCAGTTTGCGGTAGAGGGTGGAGAGGCCGAGGCCGAGGTTGCGTGCCGCGATGCGGCGGTCGCCGCCCGCAGCCTGGATGGCGCTCAGGATCAGCTTGCGCTCGTACGACGCCACCTGATCCTTGAGCGAGCCGTCAGGATCGATGGGCACCGCCGCTTCCGTCATCGCCGGCATCCCGGCGCTCGCCCCGGAGACGCTCGGCGGCAGGTCCCACTTGGTGATCGTGTTGTCCTCGCACAGCAGAACCGCGCGCTCCAGCACGTTCTCCAGCTCGCGCAGGTTGCCCGGCCACTGATAGGCGCGCATCAGGGCTTCGGCTTCGGGGTCGATGCGCAGGCTGTCCATCTGGTGGTTGGCGCGATAACGCGCCAGGATGAACTCCACCGCCGCGGCGAACACCGACATCTGCTGGCGCAGCGGCGGCATCGCCACTTCGAAAATGTTCAGGCGGTAGTAAAGGTCCATCCGGAAAGTGCCGGCCGAGACCATCTGTTCGAGGTTGCGATTGGTGGCGGCGATGATCCGCACGTCGGTCTTGCGCGAATGGCTGCCGCCCAGCGGACGCACCACCTTCTCCTCGATGGCGTGCAGCAGCTTGACCTGCATGCTCAAGGGCAGTTCGCCGATCTCGTCGAGGAACAGCGTGCCGCCACTGGCGCCGACGAACAGGCCGTCCTTGACCTTGTCGGCGCCGGTGAAGGCGCCCTTGACGTGACCGAACAGCTCCGATTCGACCAGCGTCTCAGGGATGGCGCCGCAGTTGACCGGGATGAACGGCTTGTCAGCGCGCGCGCTGAGCGAGTGGATGAGACGGGCGGTCATGCCCTTGCCGGTGCCGGACTCGCCGGTGATCAGCACGGTCAGGTCGGTACGGCTGACCTTGCCGAGCATCTGCTTGATCTGGTGGCCATCCGCGGTGTCGGGGAACCAGTAGCGCCCCGGCTCCTGCTGGATGATCTTGCGCAGCAGCTGGTTTTCGCGCTTGAGCTGATCCAGCTCGTGGATCTGGCGGAGCCGCCGGATCAGGTCGGGGACGCGCGCCGGCTTGATGATGTAGTCGGCCGCCCCGGCCTGGAGCGCGCTGACCGCGGTGGACACCGAGGCATAGGCGGTCATCAGGAGCGCCGGAATGTCGATGCCCTGCTCGCGCATCGCGCGCAGGATCTCGACGCCCTCGCGGTCGGGCAGGCGCAGGTCGGTCAGTAGGATGTCGAAGCCGCCGTCGGGCAGCAGCGCCAAAGCCTCCTCGGCCGTGCCGACACCGACCCCCTCGATGCCGTCCTTGCCCATCTGCTCGATCAGCACCTGACGGAACGAAACCTCATCTTCGACGACCAAGATCCGCACGTCGGGCCTCATTCACCAGGTCAAGAACCAGCATCATCCGCGACGATGCTAAATTTCTGGTGAAGGACACGCGTCAAATGCCCGCGCGAAGTAACAACGATCGAACACACCAACGCCGCCGCCCGCCCCCTTTTGGTGTGGCGGGCGGCGGCGTTGGCGTGTGTCGAGCGATGCGGCGTTGATCCGGGTGTGATGTGCGCCTGGAAGACCTGGCGGCGACCTACTCTCCCACGTCTTGAGACGCAGTACCATTGGCGCGG
>NZ_JBPXMR010000027.1:0-21532 GCF_053470425.1 Azospirillum terrae
ATGAAGTGTCGCAACTCCACTCTAGCCCGCCGACCCGATGGCCACCTCAAGCGCTGCCGTGGGTAGACCTTTTCCCACTAACGATCAGCAGCGAATTTCCACCACCTCCGTGGACGCTAACTTAGCGGGGTATTCACCTCGGCTGGCCTCGGTGGCGCGATGACGCCGGTCTCGCGCAATACAGTCAGCAACTTGTTCAACGTGGGCCGATCGCTGGTCTGCGGACGGCGATTCCCGGCCCGTTCATCCAGGAAGCTTGCGGCAGCCCGCTCCCCGACATCGCCCACGCCAAGGTGACGGCGCTCCAGCCAACAGCTGAAATCACCGACCAGACGCAGAGACCGCCATGCGGTTGATCGACGATATCCTTCCCCGGCCAGTCGAGCGGCGTACGCGTCAATGTAAACGCCCAAAGGTCCGTCGTGCAGGCGGCGTCGGTTGCCAGCCCTGCTGAAATAGGTGCTGATCGTCATGGTCATTCCCTTCCTGCTGAGAAACAGGAAAGATCGAACTATGCCGAGCCGACGGCCCCCAACATCATGCTGACTGCGGTCGACGAATGTCGCTTCGGCATAGTTCGGGATGCGGCATAAACCGCCAAGATGAACGACGTCGATCCTCAGGCGTGGCTCGCCGACGTGCTCGCACGCATCAACGACATGTCCCAGACTCGCCTCCATGAACTCCTGCCCTGGGAGTGGAAGGCTATCCGCGAGCAGCCGAAAGCTGCCTGACCGCGGCACTCGGCGGATGCTTACGGCACACCTCGTCACCGCGCACGATCACCAGCATGCGCCGATGCAGGCGCATGAACTCGCTGTGCAACCCTGCCCGGGCAGTCAACATGGCGCCGACGACGGTCTCCAGCATCTCCTGCCCGGCAATCAACTCCTGCACACGCGCGGCAAAGCGGCCTTTGCTCACCTCGCCGACCTTGAGCCCGAAGCCGCGCAGGATGCCGCGGATGGAGAACTCGACATCGCGCAGCTTGGCCTGCAGCAGCTTGCGCCCAACCAGCAGGGCGCGGATCTCCTGGGCATCGGTGGACTTGCGGTGCACGGGCCGGAACCAGCGCATGCGCAGCAGCTGAGCGATGCCGCGGGCATCCTTGCGGTCGGTCTTCACCACCATGGCCGAGAGCGCCGCCTTCACATGTCGGGTCTCCAGCAGCACCGCCTCGTAGCCCGCCTGGCTGAACCCGGCGTGCAGCCACTGCGACAAGGGGCCCACCTCCAGTCCGATGCGGAGCACCGGAAAGCCAAGCTCGCCGAAGAACCGCACCAGCGCCTCGGGCTCGCTGGCCACCTTGGCCTCGCGGATGATCTTGCCCGTCGCATCCACCACGCACACGCTGCTCAGTTCCAACGAGACGCCGATTCCGGCAAAGTACTCTATGGCTGTCCCTCTTGATGCTTGGGGCCGATCCACTCGGACCCCGCTTCACACCATCACAGTGGGGACAGCCGCCCTGCCAAGCCAGCGCTCGGCGTAAGGCCCATTACGGCATCTAAAGACCGTGCTTTAAGGCGCCGGAGCGACCTTAAGGATTCCATATTTCACCAGCCACATGAGCGTACGGCTAGCCTTGTCCGCATCGCTCATCGCAAAGAGTGCGACCAAATCGCCGACCGTGCAGGAGGTGGCACGCGCCGCGTTCGCCATTTGCACCGAAGCTTCCGGAGGCAGCAGGAGTTGGGCCGTGAAGTTGCACATCGGATCCGCCGCGACCGCGGCAATGGCCAACGGCGGGTCGTCCGCCGCGCACGCGACGCTCCAGTTGGGCGCCAGTTGCTGCGTGGCGAAGCCCGCGAACGCGGCGAAGGGATCGGCGCGCAGGGGATAAGGCTCGGCGCTGGGCCGCAGCGGCACGGCCTCCGCGCCGACCCGGCGCAGCCGCGCAAGCTCCGCCCAAAGCTCCTCGTAGGTCGTCATCACCACCGACCAGTCATAGGTGGTGCGCGCCCGGCGACTCGCGGCCTCGGCCATACGGCGGCGCAACGCGTCGTCCTCCGTCAGCCGCAGCACCGCATCCGCGCTGGCCCCGATGTCGACGGAGGTCGATTGACTCACCGCCCCCATGTAGCGATCCGTCGACTCGGCGCCGATCAGGTATCGCAAGGCGAGATCCCGTCCCGCTCCGGCCGCTGGGACGAGCGTCGGGATCCGGAACCCGGTCTCGCCGCTCACGACCGTGTCCCGATAGCCGTCCCAGTCGGCGACGATGGCCGGCAGCCCGGCCGCCATGGCTTCGACCGGCGTCAGTCCAAACGTCTCCTGGATGTTGTCCGCCAGCGAGATGAAGAAGTCCGCCGCCGACCAGGAGGCCGCCGCGGCGGCCGAATCGCCGCCGTCGACGAACGCCACGTTGACGGACGGGCACAGGCGCCGGGCAGCGGCGCGAAAGGCCTGCTCGATGGATGGGTTGGGGAAGGCGCCGGTCATAATCAGGTGGATGCGGCGGCTAGTCCGGCGCTGCGCCGCTTCGCATGCGGAGAACATGGCCGAGGGGTGCGCCTTGGCGTGGAAGGATAGCCGGCCGAAATACAGCGCCGCTACGTCGTCCGGACCGATTCCGAGCCGCTGCCGAAGATCGGCGCCGGCTTGGCGCGACGCCTCCGTCGCGGCGAAGGTGTCACAATGGACGCCCAGGGGGATGACGGGCATCTGGAAGGTGATTTTCGGCGCGGCGCCGAGGCGCTCGCGCAGATAGTCCTGCCACATGCCGAACACCCGGAGGATGGCCTCCTTCGCGGGATTGGACGTGACGATCAGCGCGTCCCACGGCTGCACGGGCGCGAGCAGAAGCTGGCCAAAGGCGTCCATGACGCGGTCCGTGCAGATCGTGTGCGTCACACCGCAGATGCTGTGGTTCCGCTGGTCAAAGAAGCGGCGCTGCCAAGCATGCTCGCCCAGGCCCGGGCCCGGCAAGAAGACGCACCCCGGGTCTCGCAGGCCCGCGGGGTTCGACAGGGCGATCCAGCCCACCGGACGCTGGCGGCCAGCATAGCGCTGCACGCTGCCCGCGCACTCCTGCGCCAGATGCATGTTCGCCGCATAGCAATACAGCGTCTCGGCCCGATGGTGCCGCGCCGCAGCAGCCAAGAACCCGGCGCCGGCCGAGTGGCGCCCCTTAACGTCGCCCCGCTCGACCGAGAAGGCATCCGGGTGGTAGTAGATCGCAGCTGTGTCGGTCATGGGATGTGTGTCAGCCGTGGGTTCTTATAGGAACATCTCGGGGACCCGGTCACGCAGCGCCGCGTCGAGGGTGGGCTTGCGCGCGAGAAGGTCAGAATACCACTCGTAGTGACGGCGGAAATGCTGGGCCATCAGGCGCTCGTTCAGCACGTACGCGTGAGCCCGGTCCGCGATCGCCCGCCGCGCGTCCGCATCCCCGATCAGCGCGGCGAGGCGCTCCGCAAATTCCTGCGGGGAGGCGAACAGGGCACCTGTATCGCCGTCCCGCAGCGAGCGGCTGTAGACCACCGGGCTGGCGAGGGCAACTACACCGTGGACGGCGCACTCGATGAACTTCAGGTCGGACTTGGCCCGGTTAAAATCGGTGTCGTTGAGCGGCAGCAGCGCGATGTCGCAGGCCCGCATGATCGCCGTATAGTGGTTATAATCGCAAGTCGGCATGAAGGTCTTGCGATCGGTTTCCAGCGCGTCAAAGAATTTGCGGTCGTGCACCACGTGGAAGCCGACGGGAACCCGGCTCTGCCGGACCACGGCGTTCAGCGGCGCTGTGAGGTCCCGCCAGTCCGCCTCACGGTTCAGCGCGCCGAAGAAGATGGTGACGCCCTCGCCGCTTGGCGTGCGGCGCGGCGGCACCATGGCTATCTGGTTGTGGAAGAGGCCGAGCTCCGGGTTGAAGCGGGACAGGAACTCGACCAGCGGTTCTGTCGAGGTCTGGACCGCGTGCACCCCACGGAAGGTCAGATGGTCGTTCACAGCGATCTGCGGCCAGCGCGTAGGCAGATCGTCGAATTCCGATACGATCAGGTAACCTAGCCTGCGAATCTGTGCGAACCCCTGGACGTTGTCATGCTGGATCATGCGCCGCTGAAAGATCGCCACCTTCTGGCCCTCGGCGTGCTTGGTTGGGTGATCGGCCAAGCGTTCGACGGCCGCACTCACCTCGACGCCGGGGATGGTGGATAGGTACGACAGCGGTAGATCGATGCGGGTGTCGTTGCAGGCCCCGATTGGCTTGAGCGTGATTGCCCGGATCAGGATGCGCCGAGGAGCGTGGCTAGGCGCCGTGAGGCGCAGGACAACAGGCGTCGCCGCGGTCTCGTCGCCATCCGGCGGCTGAACCGCCGTGATCCGGTCGATGACGAACCCCTGCGTGTCGAGCGTCTCGCAAAGTTGTCCCTGCCCGGCTGCGGCAGCGAGGATCGGCGCACCCGGCCGCAGGAACGGCAGCACCACATCCAGCAGCGGGAGGAGGTCGGGGCCGGAGGTGACAGCGTCCGATAGGACCACGGCATCGAAACGCAGCTCATGCTGTGCGAGTACCGCACCGAAGTCCTCCGGCACGGCGCCATTCCAGAGCATGGTGAGGAAGCGCACGAACGGGTTCCACAGGCGCGCGCGCCCCCCCGTGGACTCACCTCTGCGGCAGATTTCCAGAACGAAACGGGCATCTCGTGGAATCAGGTCCGCAAGGGTCCGGACAGCGGCAGCGCGGGAGACGCCCCGAGCTGATTCGTTAGGCTTCGACACCACGGCTCACCCCCTCCTGCGCGCAACCGTCTGGATGAGGTGCAGTTGCTGCTTCATGCAATGCGCCAGATCGTACTTGCGCAGCACCGTCCGACGCGCCGCCTTTGACAGGGCTTCGTAGTTGGCGGGTTTGTCAAGCACGGCCGACACTTGCTTCGCGATGGCTTCGGGCTTGAAGAAATCGACCAGTAGCCCGTTCTCGCCGTGCGTGATCACTTCTTCAACTGGCTTGGTCTTTGAGCCGACGATGACGCAGCCGGCCGCCATAGCTTCGATCATCGACCAGGACAGAACGAACGGATAGGTCAGGTAGAGGTGGACGGTCGACAGTTGAATGATCTTTAGGTAGCGGTCATAGGGAACGTAGCCCAGAAAGACCACGCGCTTGGGATCGACCGTCACCTCAGCCAGCATCTTCTCGCGCCAATTTTTGGCGTCGGTGGGCGGCGAACCGTAGCTGATCTCGTCGCCGCCGACGATCAGGACCGTCGCATCCGGGTGGGCTTCGCAGATCAGCGGAAGCGACCGCATAAATGGCACGAAGCCGCGGTAGGGCTCCAGGTTCCGCGCGATGTAGGTGACCACCTTGTCCTTGCGCGTTAGCACGCGCCCATCTGACAACTCTAGCGTCACGTTCGGGTTGGGTTGCACCGTTGTGGTGTCCACTCCGTCGTGGACGACGGAGATCTTCGGATGGTAGACCGCGGGATGGACGCTGCGCTGCCACTGCGTGGGCGAAAGCCCCAGGTCGCATGCTTCGAGAGACAGCAGCAGGTGGGCGCAACGCACGCGGGACCGCAGGATGGAGTCCAGACTCGGCGGAGAGGACGGGTCGAAGTCCATGTCAGCGCCGCGCGCGATATAGTAGAACTCGCAGTAGTTGATGAGCGGAACGCCGGGGAAGATGTCCTTGGCGAAGAGCGATTCCCCCCAGCCGGGGTGTGCGACAATGATGTCCGGGATGAAGTTCTCCTGACGGAGCTCCATCAAACTACGGGCCGCGGCCTGCCCGTACAGAACCGACTGTTCGGCACGGTGCAGGTAGTTGTGAGTCTGCTGCGCCGGATTCCGCGTCAGCTCATAACACATCTTCCGCACATTGGGGATGTCGCGGTCCTTGCGCTTGGTAATAAACACGACCTTATTGTCAGGGTTCTGGGCGAGCTTGAAAGCCAAGTGCTTGAACTGCCCCGGCATATTCTGATGTATGAAAACGATTTTCATCAGAGACAACACCCTTTGGACGGCTCTGGTTTGAGACAAGTTCTGTTGAATACCGCTTGTTGCAATGTTTCCGCAAGCGTCCTGAGCGGCCGGGACCAGTCCCCGTGGCGGTCCTGCCGGAACAGGGTGGCGCTGGGGTACCACGGCGTGTCGGTCCGATCCAGCATCCATCGCCAGTCGGGGGCATGTGCCAACAGGATCCACACCGGCAGGCCCAGCGCGCCCGCCAAGTGCGCCATAGACGTGTCCACCGTGATGAGGAGATCGAGTCGCATCAGCCGTTCGGCGGTGTCGCGGAAGCTCTCGACGCCGGAGGCGAGGTCGCTGACTCGGTGCCCCGACTCCAGGACATTGATGTCCGCCGCCCGCGGCCCGACCTGTAGGCTAAAGGGGCGCACGCCGGGCGTGCCCATCAGCGGCGCGAACAGCCGCACGTCCAGAGACCGCAGATGGTCGTTCCGGTGTCCTTCGCTGCCCGCCCAGACGAAACCTACCGACAGTTCCTCCCCCGCGCCCCGCTGGGCAGCGGCGGAAACCCGCAGGTAAGGGACGCGGCCGGGAAGCGGCCCCGGTGGTGCGCCGAAGATGCCCGGCAGGTCGAGCAGAGCAACCCAAGAATCATACAGCGGCAGCGGGTCGCCCTCCGACACCACGGTCACATCAGGATAGCTCTCGGCAAGCAGCGTGCACAGCGCTGGCTGACACTGAAGCACCACATGGCGACAACGCTCCGCCACCAGGGGCAGGTAGCGCACAAAGTTGATAGTATCGCCAAAGCCCTGTTCCACGTGGACCAGAATAGTGCTTTCCGGCACCGGGTCTCCACGCCAGGCCGGACCGGTGAGGTCCGGTTTCGACACGTCAGCCATCCGCCATCGCCAGCTATACTCCGTCCAGCCCTCCGCGAACCGCCCCGTCAGCAGCAGCGCTAAGCCGCGATTGAAGTGCGCGGCGGCATCCTGCGACTGCACCGCGATGGCCTCGTCATACCAAGCAATGGCCTCATCCCACCGGCCCTGCATGTAGGACGTCATGCCCAGGTTGACTGCGACCGCGGGCCATCGCCCGCTCGACATTTCCCAGGCATGTTCCCCCCAGCACCGCGCCTCGTCGAATCGGTTGAGCTGAAAAAGAAGATTGGCGCAATTATGATGAATCTTGGGTTCGCCCGGCTTGACCGCTGCCGCGGCGCGATACCACAACAGCGCCTCGACGTGCTGACCGAGCGCCTTGAAAAGGTTGGCAAAGTTGTAGAGGATTTCGGCGTGTGCCGGATCGAGAGCGAGAGCCCGCCGTAGTGCACGCGCGCTGCCCGACAAATCGCCCGCTGTGCGGCGGGCAACGGCGAGGTTGGCGTAGATGTGCCCATCCGACGGCAAAAGCCGAACCGCGCGGGCGAACCACTCCGCAGCCTTCCGTGGGAGGTTCCGGCGAAGCTCGGTTACGCCGTAAAGGTGAAGAGTGTCGCCGTCGCCCGGCTCGTCCACTAGGATACGCTTGCACAGACGCGTGGCATGCACAGTGTCACCGGCTTGGATGATGGGTAGCACGTCCCGCGCGCGGACCACCGCCATCACGCCCTCGTCCATATATGGTTACCGGCTAGGAAGCAGACCGGCACCAGCGCGTCCACATCTCACGGTAGGCACCTTCGACAGCTTTCGCGAATCCCCTCTCGTCGCAAAGGGGCGAACGGATCATGCGATCACGCATCCCCGCACGCAGCTCGGCCAGATACGGCCGGTTCTGATCGAGGCGTGCTCCGATCTCGGCAAACTCCTCTGGCGTCTTGGCAATGAACCCCTCCAGTCCGACCGCCGACATGAGACTCACGCCGTAGCGCCCGCATGTGCGCTCACCGGCCAGGGTCAGCACTGGAACTCCCATCCAAAGCGCTTCGCAAGACGTCGTCATCCCGCCATAAGGTGTTGTGTCCACCGCCACATCCAGCTTGTTGTAGGTGGACAGATGGTCGTCGCGTCCGGCGTGGCCGCTCGTGAGGACGATCCGGCTCGTATCCGCACCGGCCGCCGCGAAACGCCCGTACAGATGCTCCCGAACTTCCGGGTTGTCGATGTAACGCGATTTCAGGAGCAACTGGGCATTCTCGACCTTCTTCAGCAACCCCGACCACAACGCGATAGTGGCATCCGACATCTTCGTGTAGTGGTTGAATGACCCGAAGGTGATCATCTTGCTCTGCAACCCAGGCAGCGGACCGACATCGGGAGCGGAGGTCGGCGGTGTAAAGCAGTGAGAGACGCGCGGCAAATTGAAGATCTGCTCGGACATCATCTCCGGCGTTCCCTCCGGCGTAAGCCAGGGATCGGACAACCGGTAATCGATGGCGCCAAGCCCGGTCGTTCCTGGGTATCCGAGCCACGTCACCTGGACCGGGGCCGGCTTCCGGGCGAAGGTAAGCAGGTTGTTGCCCGCAGTGTGCCCCGCAAGATCGACAAGGATGTCGATGCCGTCCGCAGCAACCATCTCGGCCAGTTGGGCCTGATCCAGAGACAGGACATCTCGCCAGGTGTCACTGTGCTCGCGCACCCATTTGGTCATGTCATCCGAACGGGCGGTGCTTGAATAGCTGAACAACTCAACTTGGTAACGATCGTGATGCTCATAGAGGCTATGGAGGAATTGCGTGCACGAGTGAAAACAGAAGTCGGGAGACACATACCCGATCCGCAGCCGCTTGTTTGGGCTTCGCACATTGGCATGGCTTGGCGTCAGGGGGGCCAGAGGGCGCGCGTATCGCGCGTCCCAATTCCGGTGCAACTCATACAGTTGCTTGGCACTCACGTCATCTCGGTAATAATTGAAAAACACCACATTACTGTGAGCCCGATAGGAGTTGGGAATATTGGCAACGACTTTTTCAAAAGCCGCGATCGCCTCCTTGGTCTTACCAAGAGAGCCAAGCGCAAGACCATAATTCATTAAAATGGGAAGAAACCGCGGTTCCTCGGCGAGACAGTCTCGGGCAATCTTGGCACCTATCGCCGCATTGCCGTGCAGATGGGCAATGGCGGACATATTCGTATACGCAGCAAATCTCCGCGGATTGACATTGATGGAACGTTGGTACATCCGCAATGCAGCCACCGCCCGCTTCTTTCCTTGGAGTATCTGAGCGAGGTTGAACCACCCCTCGTCGGCATCGGGGTGCGCCGCAAGGTAGCGCCTCATGACGCTCAACGCCTCGCTGTGTCGCTCCAGTCGGCTAAGGACCTCACTGCATGCGAGTTGATCCTTGGGCTGCTCAGCTTTCAGCGTGAACAGCTTTGCAAAGATGATCGCGCTTTTCTGCCACTCGCCTTCCTCTTTCAGCGTGTGAGCAAGGTTCCGCAGCACCTCGGGACGCTCGCCATCCCGGCGCAGCAGGGTTTCGAAGCACACTCGAGCATCCGCCCAGCGGCCCACCTTGCGATACGCAAGGCCCAGTGCGTTCACAACACCTATGTCATCCGGAGCCAGGGATTTCGCAAGGCGGAGAAGCGGAATTGCGTCCGAAACCGAGCCCGTCAAAACGGCAATGCTTCCAATCAACGTCAATGCCTGGGGAACGTCCTGGCCATTCGCCAGCGCTGCCCGGCACGCTTCAGCCGCACCACCGAAATCGCCTGTGCGGAAAAGCTGCTTGGCACGCTCCAAGTGGCTCACATCGCAGCTTGATGCGTCGGATGACAAGGGCGCGGAAGGCGTCGGGCGAGTCTTAAAAACGTTGGAAGCCAGTAGCATTCTATGCACACGCACAAAAAGTGAGGGGGGCGAGTTGCCTCGCCCCCCATATAGCAGTTTCCCGCTATGACTTCATCAGATGACGATGAAGTCGTTCGCGTCGATCGCCGTGACGCCGTTCAGCGTCGCGATGACCGTACGAGCCTGAGCACCGGCAGTTCCGTTGCCCGGGTTCGCGTCGAAGTACAGCGTGCTGGAGTTGACGTCGAACACCAAGGACTCGCCGGTGCGGGTCGTCACCGTGGTGTTGCCCGCCGTTGCGCCCTGGAAGATGCCGACAGCCGCCCCCGCGGTCAGCCCGGCGAAGTTCGCAGCGACGAGCGCGATCTTATCCGTGCCACGCGCGAAGTCGGTGATGTAGTCGCCGCCGGCCGCGGAACCCGCAGTACCCGCAGCGGTAGCACCGATTTCACCGAACACGAAGTAATCGACGCCATCGTTGCCGGTGAGCGTGTCAATACCCGTGCCACCATACAGCGAGTCGTTGCCCGCACCGCCAAAGAGCGAGTCGGTGCCGGCGCCGCCGTAAATGACGTCGTTGCCGTCGTCACCACGGAGAACGTCGTTGCCCGAACCGACCGTGCCGGCCGAGGTGCCGAACAGGGCGCCGCTCGCGGCAACATCACCCAGGATGGTATCATCACCGATACCGCCGTAGATGGTGTCGTAGGCCGTGGAAGAGCCGTAGATCGTGTCGTTGCCGGCGTTGCCGAAGAACAGATCGCCGGTGGTGACAGCGGCCGCAACGGTGCCCAGGCCATTCGACATGAAGTCGTTGCCGTCGCCGCCGAACAGCGTATCCGCGGTGGTGTCGGTCTGAACGCCCGTAACCACTTGGAAAGAGGCGTAGATCGTGTCGTTGCCGGCATCGCCATACAGCAGGTCGGCACCCGAACCACCAACGACGGTGTCGTTGTCGAGGCCGCCCCAGAGGCTATCAGCCGCCGTCGAACCAACCAGCGAGTCATTGCCGGCGTTGCCGAAGGCGAGGAACGAGGTGGCGGTAGCGAGCGTGCCATCCACGACGTCGTTGCCGTCGCCGCCGAACAGGGTGTCGAGACCGGCGTCGGAAACGAGCAGATCGTTGCCCTGGTCACCGTAAATCAGGTCATTGCCGTAGCCGCCGGTCACGGTGTCGTTGTCGCGACCGCCAAACAGCGTGTCGGCACCGGAGCCGCCATTCAGCGAGTCGTTGCCGGCGTTGCCGAACAGCAGATTGGCCGTGGTTTCTGCTTCCGCGGCAGCCGCGCCACCGTTCGTGCCGGCGTAAATGGTATCGCGCTCGTCACCGCCATAGATGGTGTCGGCACCCGCGTCACCAGAAAGAACGTCGTTGCCGGCATCGCCGAAGATCAGGTCGTTGCCAGCGCCGCCGGCGACGGTATCGGAGTTGTCCCCGCCCCAGAGCGAATCAGCGTTCGAAGTGCCCGTGACGTTATCCGACCCGGAGTTGCCGAACAGCATGAGGCTGGCCGTACCGGTGGTCACACCGAAAAGAATGTCGTCGCCAGAACCGCCGTAGATGGTATCAGCACCGCCGCCGCTGCCGACCGAATCGCTGCCACCCAGGGCGACGATGACCTCGTCGGAGGACGACCCGGTGAGCGTATCGGAAGACTCGGTAAGAGTAATAGTATTAGCCATTCGCTTAGCCCCTCTAACCAAAAAACCGGTTGATGATCCAAGGGGGACCAATGGCAAGCTCTGCCGAGCCGTACCTGTGTCCCTTGAACTCGCGATATCGATACGGGGACCTTGCGCAAAAGGCAAGGACCTATGAGTTCAACCGCCCCCGACATGCTTCAAACGCGGTACAGTCGGGGAGTACGTGTGGCTGAATGGCCACAGATGTAGGGGGGCAGCGAGACCCCGCATCATAAACCGCCATCACCGGATCGGTGTGCACTCCCTGAAATTTTCCAGGGGCGTGGCAACATCCATGTTGGTGAGGCGGAATTAGTAGGCGACAACCGGCTGCGCGAGAGCCCGTGAGGGACTCCGATGGCTCGAGGCGGAGTGGAAGAGGTTTCCTCGGTTGATTCGCGTCATCACATTCCACGATGCTACCGCCGCGCACCTTCCCCGCTCGGAAGTCACCCCAGCACCGGCCCCAAGTCACTCCAGCGGCAGCGCCGGCCTTCAGCAGAGAAAACCGCAAGCATGGACGCTTCCCACCTCGGCATCGCCTGGCAGCTTGGCTCCTATTCGGGTTGGGGGGTCTACGGCCTCCAGATCGCGCTCGGCGCCCTGCGGAGCGGGGTGCTCGACCCGGTTCCGTTCGAAGACCTCGACAGCGTGGACGCCGAGTCGGTGGACGGCGAGGCATTGCGACGGCTGGACGGGAACCGGCGCGTGGTCTCGGGCGCCGTCGCCGACGCCTTGGCTGGGCGGGGCGTGGTGCGCACCGGCTTTTCGGTGCTGCACGGGCTAGGCAACCGATTCGTGACCGCCCCGCTTGGCGCCGTCCTGCACGGCAGGCCGGACATCGGGGTGGTATTCCTGGAGGACACGGCCTTCGACACCGCGGCGCTGGACCGCGCGCGCCGATATGAACGGATCGTCGCCGGGTCGTCCTGGAACGGCGAGGTGCTCCGCGGCGCCGGGATCGGCAACGTCCTGGTACAGCCGCAGGGGGTGGATCTGGCGGTGTTCCAACCGGCCCCGCCATCTGGTGCGCTGACCGACCGATTCGTGGTTTTCTCCGGCGGCAAGCTAGAGTACCGCAAGGGGCAGGACATCACCGTCGAGGCGTTCCGCCGTTTTCACGCCCGCCATCCCGACTCGCTGCTGCTGGCGGCGTGGTACAATCCCTGGCCGCAGCTCATGGAAGGCATCGCGCGCTCGCCCTGGGTCACCGGCGCGCCCGCGGTGGACGAGCGCGGGCGAGTCCACCTGTCGAGCTGGCTGCGGGCGCAGGGACTGCCGGACGGCGCCTTCCGGCTTGTAAACCCTATGCCGAATCGAGATATGGCCGCAGTGATGTGTGAGGCCGATGTGGCGCTCTTCCCCAACCGCTGCGAGGGCGGCACCAACATGGTGGCCATGGAGTGCCTCGCGTGCGGGGTTGCCACCATCCTCTCCGCCAACACCGGGCACCTGGACCTTGTGCGCAGCGTACCCTGCTGGGCGCTGAAGCGGCAGGGGCCGGTCGATCCCGAGGCGCCGGAGCAGGGCGTCGAGGGCTGGGGCGAGTCGGATGTGGACGAGATCCTCGCCCATCTCGAACGTGCCTACGCTGACCGCGCGTCAGCCCGCGACATAGGCCGCCGCGCGGCGGCGGAGATGCGGGCGCACTGGGGCTGGGAGCGGCAGATTGGCTGCCTGTTCGACGGCCTCGGCTTGCCCGGCGGGGCTAAGCAATCCCCTTGAAAACACAGGACCGCAGGGGCTATTGAGTGCCGCACGGCCGATCGGGACCGGACCGGTTAAGGCCCCGGCGGATGAATCCAGCCCCCGCCGGCAGCATGATCGGCAGGCGCCAGCGGCGGATATCCGCCACATCTTGAGCGGAGAACCCCATCGCAATGACACACGCCCGTCGGATCTCGGTGATCGGCCTCGGCTACGTCGGCCTGCCGGTTGCCGTCGCGTTTTCCCGCCTCGGCGAATCGGTTGTGGCGTTCGACATCGACGCCGACCGCATCGCCGAGCTGAAGAAGGGCATCGACCGCACGGGCGAAGTCGGCCCGGGCGACCTCGCGGGGCCTTTGCATTTCACCGTCGATTCGGCACAGCTAGCCAAGGCCAACTTCCACATCATTACAGTGCCGACCCCGATCACCGACGCCAACCAGCCGGACCTTGCGCCGCTTCTGTCGGCGACCCGGATGGTCGGGCAACACCTGAAACGCGGCGACATTGTCGTGTACGAATCGACCGTCTACCCCGGCGCCACGGAGATCGTGTGCGTCCCTCTCCTGGAGCAGGTGTCGGGGTTGAGTTTCGGCCGCGACTTCGCCGTGGGTTACTCGCCCGAGCGCATCAATCCCGGTGACAAGGAGCACCGATTCGAGACCATTGTGAAGGTGGTGGCCGGCTCCGACCCGCAGACGTTGGAGGTCGTCGAGGCCGTCTACGCCAGCGTGGTGCAGGCCGGGGTTCACCGCGCGCCGTGCATCGCCGTGGCGGAGGCCGCGAAGGCTCTGGAGAACACACAGCGCGACCTGAACATCGCGCTGATGAACGAACTGTCGCTGATCTGCCAGCGACTCGGCATCGACACCCACGACGTGCTGGCCGCGGCCGGAACAAAGTGGAACTTTCTTCGCTTCACGCCGGGGCTGGTCGGCGGGCACTGCATCGGCGTGGACCCATACTACCTCACCTACCGTGCGGAGCAGGTGGGCTTCCACCCCGAGGTCATCCTGGCTGGCCGCCGCATCAACGACGCCATGGGCGTGCACATCGCGACCACCGTCGCCAAGCATCTGTTCTCCAGCGGCGTGTGCCATCCACAGGTCACCGTGCTTGGCCTGACCTTCAAGGAAGACATCCCGGACATCCGAAACACCCGCGTTCTGGACGTGGTCCGCGAACTGCGCAGCTTCGGGATCGGTGTCGGCGTGCACGACTCCCTTGCCGATCCCGAACTGGCACGGCACGAATACGGCATCGAGCTGCAACCGCTCTCCGCGCTGCCGCCGGCCGACGCCGTCGTCGTTGCCGTGCAGCACAAGGAGTACCGGGACGCCGGCTGGGCGCTGCCGCAGCAGTTGCTCAAAGGCGGGGCCGGCCTCGTGTTCGACATCCGCGCTGCCCTGCCGCGGGAGACGACCCCCGAGGGCATCACGCTCTGGCGTCTCTAAGGCGGCGACCGGGCGCCGGGCGGAAGGGCTGCGCCCCATAGGCGCGACCGATCATGCCGCCGCGGCACACCAGCGCCGCCACAGGTCACGGTACACCGCCTCCAGATTCCGGGTGAAGGCCGCCCCATCGCACACCGTGGACGACCGCATGCACTCACGCATCCCGAACCGCAGGGACCTCAGCCGCTCCGCGTCGCCCGCAAGGCGCGCGGCGGTGTCGATGAACTGCTCCGGCGACGCGCAGACCAGCTCTGGAAGATTGAGCGCGGCCAGCAGCGCCGCGGTCTGCCGGGACACAGGCCGGAGGCCCGGCTGGGTGACCACTGGCACGCCCATCCACATAGCCTCGTAACTCGTCAAACCGCCGCCGAACGGCGAGGGATCGAGCGCGATGTCAATGTCGCCGTACTCGGCCAGCATGGCCGGGTGCGGGGAGGCGGAGCGCAACTCGATCCGCCCGACGTCGGCACCAGCCTGCGCGAACGCCACCAACACCCTGTCGCGCATCTCCGGATCGGCTAGGGTCTTCCACTTGAGGACGAGCCGGGCGTCGGGAACGCGGTCGAGCAGAGCGGCCCACAGGCCAACCGTCGGCCCGCTCAGCTTCGCGATGTTGTTAAAGCTGCCGAACGTCGGATGACCACAGCGGAGCAGCGGCGGCTCAGCGATGGGAGGCGCGTAATCCGGCGGCGCGTAGCAGAAGCGCCCCCCCGGAAGGCGGACCACCTCTTCCGTGAACCAGCGTTCCGCACCCGGCGGGACGGTCACAGCGTCCATCAGGACCGCCTGGATGGCGGTCAGGCCTGTGGTGTTGAAATAACCGAGCCAACTCACCTGTACTGGCGCGGGCTCCATGTGGAACACCGGCAGTCGGTTCCCGGCTGTGTGGCCGGACAGGTCTACCAGCACGTCGATGCCATCGGCACGGATCTGCTCAGTCAAGGTCGCGTCGTCGATCCCGGCGACGTCGCGCCAGACCGTAGCACGCTCGCGCAGCCGGGCCGTCAGATCGTCCTCCACCGCGCGGCTCGAGTAGGCGTACACCTCGACCGCCCGCGCGTCGTGCGTGGTTAGAACCGGAAGCAGGAAATATCCGGTCGGATGCCGGCCAAAATCGGCAGACACGTACCCGATTCGTAGGCGGCGGTCGGGGTCGGCGTCATTAGCGTGTCGCGCGCGCGCCGCCGGGTACAGCCGAGACATGCGGCTGTCGTAGCCGCGATGCTCTTGGAACAGGTCCTCCTCGCTGCGGGCCGCGTCATAGTTCATGGCCATCAGCAGATTGCTGTGCGCTTGGACATAGCCGGGCATGACCTGCAAGGCCGAGCGGAAGCACGCCTCTGCCGCGACAAAATCGCCAGCACTCTGCAACGCTCCACCCAGGTTGTTCAGCGCCGAAGCGGAGTGGAGATCGACCAGGACGTGCCGGCGGTAGCTGGCCAACGCAGCGACACCGGCACCCACGGAGTGCAAGGCGTTGGCCCGCAGGGAATAATTCCCGCCGTTGGTCGGGTGAAGCGCGATGGCGTTCTCGAACGCAGCACGCGCCTCGGCGACACGGCCAAGATCGAGTAGGACTGCGCCGAGTCGGCTTTGCCCGGTAGGGACGGTCGGATCGACGCGGACCGCCCGCGTGAGGGCGGATGCCGCGGGTTCCGCAGCCCTCATCCAATGGGCGGTGAGGCCCATGCTGGACAGGGCTTCGAACCGGGCGGGCTCGATGACCAGCGCGCGGCGGCAGCACGCGAGAGCGTCCGTGAACTGCCCGAGCAGCCGCAGCACAATTCCCAAGTTCACCGTAGCGAGTAGGTGGTCGGGATGGTCGCGTAAGACCCGGCGGTACGCCGCCGCCGCCTCGGGAAGCCGGCCGCAGCGGTAATGGGCGCCGGCCTCATGGAGGGTCTCAGTAAGGGGCAATGGCGTCATCGACACTGTGATGGACTCAGCGCCCACACGCCGAATCCCACTGCGCCAAAGAAACGGACACGCGTTCCACGACTGGCTCCCAGGCTCCAGGGCTCAATTGACGGAAAAGGCGCATAGTTTGGGTACCACGGGCTGTCGTCGCGCTCCAGGAGCCAGCGCCAGCATCCGTCTAAGCGAGACAGAATCAACACCGGCTTCCCCAGCGCGCGCCAGATGAGCCACCGACGTGTCCACCGCGATGACAAGGTCGAGTTGCTCGATCAGCGCCGCGGTGTCGCCGAAATCGGCAACCTCGTCCATCGGGTCGAACAATGTCAGTCCTGCCGGGCAGGAGCGGGCCTGCGTCGCGGCCACGGCAGCCAGCACCGGCATTCATGAAACTACACCCGACGCTTCAAGCTGACAGGTTCTGCGCGGCGTGGTCTAGGAACCAGTGATAGGCATCCTGAATGCCTTCGCGGAGGTCAATCCGCGGTGTCCATCCGAGCTTGGTAATCCGGCTCGTGTCGAGCAACTTGCGGGGGGAGCCGTCGGGTTTGGAGGTATCGAACGTCAGGGCACCCTGAAAGCCGACGACCGATGCCACCGTTTCGGCCAATTCACGGATTGTCACGTCCGTGCCCGTGCCCACATTGTGCGGAACATCACCCGAGTAGCACTCCATCAGGAAGACGGACGCTTCCGCCAAGTCATCCACGTGCAGGAACTCACGCCGAGGCGTGCCCGTGCCCCAGATCTCAACGTCCGGCCGGCCTCCGACCTTGGCCTGGTGGAACTTGCGGATCATGGCTGGCAGGACATGGCTGTTCCGAAGGTCGAAATTGTCGCCCGGCCCGTAGAGATTCGTCGGCATGGCCGAGATGAAGTCGCAGCCGTACTGCGCGCGGAACGCCTGGCACATCTTGATGCCGGCGATCTTGGCGATGGCGTACCACTCGTTGGTCGGCTCCAGCGGCCCGGTCAGCAGCGCATCCTCGGTGATAGGCTGCGCCGCCAGCCGCGGATAGATGCACGAAGAGCCAAGGAACAGGAGCTTTTTCACCTCCGTCTTCCACGCACCGTGGATCACGTTGGTCTCGATGGCGAGGTTGTCGTAGATGAATTCGGCCGGGCGGGTGGAGTTGGCGAGGATACCGCCCACCGTGGCCGCGGCGAGGAAGACGGCGTCGAGCTTCTGCCCCCCCATCCATGCCTCGACTTCGGCTTGGCGACACAGGTCGACCTCGGCGCGGGCGACGGTGACCACCTCGCACTCGGCGCGGGCCAGCCGGCGCACGATGGCGGAGCCCACCATCCCTCGGTGCCCGGCGACCCAGACACGGCGTCCCGCCAGCGGGAAAAACCCGTCAGGAATCCCGGCCATAGCGCTTCTCCTCCCCGGCGATCGCGCGCAGATCACTGTCCATCATATCGCGCACCAGTTCGCGAAAGCTGGTCTTGTGCGTCCATCCCAGCTTCTCGCGGGCCTTGCTGGGGTCGCCGAGCAGCAGTTCCACCTCGGTCGGGCGGAAATAGCGCGGGTCGATCTCCACCAGCACCTTGCCGGTCGCGGCATCGACGCCCTTCTCCTCGACACCCGACCCGGTCCAAGCAACGGTGCGGCCGACGTGGGCAAAGGCAAGCTCGACAAACTCGCGCACGGTGTGCGTCTCGCCGGTGGCGAGCACGTAGTCGTCCGCCTCCGGCTGCTGGAGCATCAGCCACATGCCTTCCACGAAGTCGCGGGCGTGGCCCCAGTCTCGCTTGGCGTCCAGATTGCCGAGGTACAGCTTCTCCTGCCGGCCGAGCTGAATCGCGGCCACCGCGCGGGTGATCTTGCGGGTGACGAAGGTCTCGCCGCGGATCGGGCTCTCGTGGTTGAACAGGATTCCGTTCGAGGCATGCATCCCGTACGCCTCGCGGTAATTCACCGTGATCCAGTAGGCGTACAGCTTCGCCGCGGCGTACGGGGAACGCGGGTAGAAGGGCGTGGTCTCCTTCTGCGGCGTCTCCTGCACCTTGCCGTACAGCTCGGACGTGGAGGCCTGATAGAAGCGGACACGTTCGCCCATCTTCAGGATGCGCATGGCCTCCAGCAGGCGCAACGTGCCAATGCCGTCGGCGTTGGCCGTGTACTCCGGCGTTTCGAAGCTGACCTGAACGTGGCTCTGCGCCGCGAGGTTATAAATCTCGTCCGGCTGCGCCTCCTCAACCACGCGGATCAGGTTGGTTGCGTCAGTCAGGTCGCCATAATGCAGCTTGAAGCGGACGTCCGGTTCATGCAGGTCGTGGTAGAGATGGTCAATCCTTGCAGAATTGAATGAGGACGAGCGCCGCTTGACGCCGTGAACGGTATAACCCTTCGACAGCAGCATCTCGGCGAGCAACGCACCGTCCTGTCCGGTGACCCCGGTTATCAACGCGACTTTGCCCAACTGACACCCCAACGATTCTTCCAAGGCAGCGGCCACGCCGCCGAGCGTTCCCTATTCCACCTCGACGCCCCGCCGTCAAGTGACCTGCGCCGGAAGCTTTCGACGGCGTAACGCAACGGTGGAGTTTCCCTGGCGCCAGAGTTGTGCCATGAGTGTTGCGTTATGAGCTCGCCCCACGTGCCGTGTTGCGCGGAGGCGCAGAAGGCGCCCGCGCCCTTTGTCCATCAGGCGACGCAGACGGAGTTCGGGGGGCCTACGACGTGACCTTGAGCGACAGGATCTCTACGGCGATGCGCGTGCCGCTGGCGCAGAAGGCATCACCTCCTCCGGCGGCATGCTGATGCGGACGCGCGACTTGTTGATGACGCCCGTCCTTGGCTTGTGTTCAGCGATCCAGCGCCCGGCAAGCTCCGCCTTGAGTCGCTTCTGGTCCGCGATCATGCGTGGCGGAACGTGTCAACGCTAATGAGACAGCTCGTTGTGTGATTTAGACTTGGATGTTTTGCGGCTTTTGCGGCGGATTGATCCAGGTCGCGGCGGGTTTTGCGGGCGGTTCGGGGGCTTTGCGGACGAAGCGCTCCGGGTGGAGGTGGTAGGCCCGGTCCAGGGTGGCTTGACGGGCGGCATGGACAGCGTCGGCTTGTCCGTAATGGACTTGGTCGGGGGTCATCAAGCCGATCCCGGCATGGTGATGGTCCTGGTTGTACCAAGTGAAGAAGTCCCGGCAGAAGGCCGTGGCGTCCTCCCGGCAGCCGAAGCGTTTGGGGAAGTCCGGCTGGTATTTCAGGGTCTTGAAGTGGGCTTCCGAGAAGGGGTTATCGTTCGAGGTGTGGGGGCGGCTGTGCGACTTGGTGACGCCGAGGTCGGCCAGCAGGAAGGCCGTCGCCTTGGCCTTCATCGGCCCGCCGCGGTCGGCGTGCAGGGTCAGTTGGCCCGGCGCCACGGCGTGTTTGGCCAGGGTGTCCTCGAACAGCGCCTTGAACAGGGCGGCGCTCTCGGCATCGGCGACGCACCAGCCGACGACCCGGCGGCTGAAGAGGTCGAGGATGACGTACAGGTAGAAGTAAGACCACTTGGTCGGCCCCATCAGCTTCGTGATGTCCCAGGACCAGACCTGATTGGGGACTTCGGCCAGCAACTCCGGCTTCTGGTAGACCGGGTGCCGAAGTTGATCGCGGCGTTCCCGCACCTCGTCATGCTCGGCGAGGATGCGATACAGGGTGCGGATGGAACACAGATAGACGCCCTCGTCCAGCAGGGTGGCGTAGATTTCCGCCGGGGCGAGATCGACGAAGCGCGGGTCGCGGACCAGGGTGAGAATCCGCTGCCGCTCGTGGGCGGCGAGCGCGCGGGGCGGGTGCGGCCGGGGGCGCGGCGGCGCAGACCGTCCCGCCAGCCGCGCGCGATGGCGATGGACGCTGGCGCGCGCCACGCCCACGGCCGCGCAGGCAGCGGCGGTAAGGCCCGCGCCGGGGGCCATGGCGACCACCGCGTCCATCACGGCTCGCCGTCGCTGTCAGGCGTCGCCAGGGGAATCCTCAGAAGGGATGCAACTTTTTTTTGGATCCCGATGATCGCTTCGGCCTGTTCGAGGCGCTGTCTGAGGCGGGCGTTTTCGCGGTTGGCCTTGGCCAGTTCCGCTGCCAACGGATGGACGACGGGCGTCTTCGGCCCCCGCTTCAGCGGCTTCAACGCCTCAAAGGCCCCCGCGTCGCGTTGCCGGCGCCAGTCGGTCAGGGCCGACGAGTACAGGCCCTCGCGCCGCAGAATGGCGGCGATCCCGCCGGTGTCCGCCGCCCGATCCGTCTCGGCCAGGATCCGCAGCTTTTGCGCGGCGGTGAACGTCCGCCGCTTCGGCCGAGCCACAGTTCCGGCGACGTCGTGGCGGGCGCCAGCACAACCGTCGGCCTCCGGCCTTCCTCTGTGCCGGCGCCCCCCACGACGTCCGTCCGCGAGGAACTCTTGTTGGGCATGACCACGTGATGATTCTCCTGCGCCCTCAAGCCTAAACTTCAGGGGGGCTGGTGTCTCACCTTCATTGGCACGGAGGGTGGCAACTCGTCCTTGAGGTTTGGCGGCACCGCGGGGATATGCGGGCCTTGCCCCGGCGGCTTGGCAAACTTCGCGTACTGCCGATCAAGGGCGTTGCCGGGATAACGGTTATAACGGACAGTCGGCGTGTCGACGTAAACCGAGGAGAAGAACGTTTCGATCATGTGGCAGTAGGCTGCATCCTCGGTGACCCGCAGGCGCTCGTCGAAGCCGCCGATGAACGAGTGACACGCCGCTCGAATACAGATGTTCATGGGCAGCGACTGCACCAGCGAGGCATACCAATACGAATCGATGGGATTGGCCAGGACGATACCGGTCTTGACCATGCCAGTGTTTGGGAACTTCTCCATCAGCGCCAGGCAGAGATGCACGTGCGGTTCGCAGAACGCATCATCGCCGTCTAGGAAGAACAGCAGCTCGGCATCGGTATGCGTGGCACCAGGGTTACGGCATTGGCTCGGGCCTTGGTTGTTCTCGTTGCGCAGCAGCATGATCTGTGGGTTGGCGCGGGCCAGTTCCTCTGACCTGCGACCGGAAAACTCCTCCAAATTTGGGTAGAGTCCGCCATCTACGGAGACGGACCTATGAAGCGCAGCCGGTTCAGCGAGGAACAGATCATCGGCATCCTGAAGGAACAGGAAG
>NZ_JBPXMR010000028.1:0-21448 GCF_053470425.1 Azospirillum terrae
ATGAAGTGTCGCAACTCCACTCTAGCCCGCCGACCCGATGGCCACCTCAAGCGCTGCCGTGGGTAGACCTTTTCCCACTAACGATCAGCAGCGAATTTCCACCACCTCCGTGGACGCTAACGACAGGGCCCGGCGGCTGGGCAGCCAGGGCCGTGATCCTCTCATGCAGAAAGGCCTCCAGCGCGCCGCCGCGCTTGGCGCGCACCGAACGGCTGTCGACCACCGCCTTCCATGCCCGCGCAGCGCCTTCCGGTTTTGAGCGCGCCAAGCGCAGGAGCACACGATGCCCCCGGGGCAAGGTGGCGTGCGCCGCTCACGCGATGAGCCGGCGGATGAGCCGACGCCGCAGTGTCCCGGCCCACCCCAAGGGTTGTTCGCCGGGTAGCCGAAAACCAACTTCCACACTGCGAGACGATTCACGCTCCCGGCATGTGGGCGAGGAGTTCCGCCTTGACGGTGGCGTGTTCCGGTCGGTCCGCCAGATTGGTCCACTCGTGCGGGTCCTGGGTGTGATCGTACAATTCCTCGCTTCCGTCACGGTAGCGGGTGTAGCGCCAGTTTCTCAGGCGCACGGAATGGTTGCCCTCAAGCCACGTCATCACCGACGGATGCTGCCATGCCGCCTTCGGGTCGGCCAGCAGCGGCGTCAGTGAATGCCCCTGCGCCTCCGGCGGAACCGCCACGCCGCAAAGGTCGCCCAGCGTGCGGTAGACGTCGAGGAGGTTGACGGGGTGGTCGCAGACGCGGTTGCCGGCGATGCCGGGGCCGGCTATGAAGAATGGCACGTGCGTCGCCTCCTCCCACAGCGTGAACTTCCGCCACTGCATCTTCTGACCGAGGTGCCAACCATTGTCGCTCCACAGCACGACCACGGTGTTGGAGGCGTGCGGCCCGTCCCTCAACGCGTCGAGCACAAGGCCGAGCGCATAATCCGAGAAGCTGATGCTGGCGAGGTACGCCCGCACCGCGTCGGGCCACAGGTCGTTCCCGGTGATCAGCTTGTGCAGGTCGGGCGAGGTGAAGGCGCGGCCGGCCGGCGGAATGTCGGCGAGGTCATCCGGCAGGATCTCGGGCAACCGCACGCGGTCGCGCGGGTAGAGGTCGAAGAAGCGCTGCGGCAGGTACCATGCCAGATGGGGCCGGTACAGGCCGACCGCCAGGAACAGCGGGTGATCCTGCGGCTGGCGCAGTTGGTCGGCAGCGAACCGCGCCAGGCGGATGTCGGGGTACTCCTCCTCGTCCGCCACCGGGACGCCCCAGTCGAACTGCCCCCCGGCCTTCAGATCGACCCCGGCGCCCGGCCGGTTTGGTGGCATGGGCTCGGGCGGGAAGGTGAGATACTCGTCCCAGGTGGCGGCCCCCGGCGTCAGGTCGAGCCACGGCGCCCGGTCGGCCGGCTTGGAGAACGGCGGATAGGCGAAGGCGCCATGAAACACCTTGCCGCCGCCGACCACGCGATAGCCGGCGTTGCGGAAGGCCTGCGGGATCGTCACCGCATCGGGCAGCTTGGCGCGCAGCGGTGGCTCGTTGTCGTAGATGCCCGATCTGGCGGAGGGGATCCCGGTCAGCACGGCGACGCGCGAGGCACCGCACACCGGCGCCGGGCAGTAGGCTTGGCGAAAGTTCACGCCCATGCCGGCCAGCCGGTTGAACGCGGGGGTGATGACGTTGGGGTGGCCGCCCAGCGGCTCGATCCAGTCGTTCAGGTCGTCCACGGCGATGAACAGCACGTTTGGCGGCGTCGCCGCCCCGCCCATCCGCGGCAGCATCGCGCCCAACGATGCCGCCGCCGCACCGGTCAACAGGCTGCGGCGGTTGATGGTCAAGCTTTCTCGGGTCGGCGAAACGTCAGACCACATGGCCGGTTCCTTGCGTGTCGGCAGCGGCAACGGTCAATGCCGCCAAGCGTTCGGCGAAAAGCGTGTCCAGCCAGTTTGGCGGCAGGTCGTCGTCGACCGCCGCGTATGATGCCGATGGCTGCGAGAACTTGGCAAGCTGCCGGTCGAAAGAATTGCCGGGGTGCCAGCAATGCAGCACCGTCTCGTTCAGCACGTGCCACCCCGTGAGCGTCGCCGCCGCGAGGCGGCGGTAGAACACGTCCTCGAAGTTGCGGGCCGGCGGGAAGCCGCCGATGCGCTCGTGCGCCGCCCTGCGGATCGCCAGCGGCTGACAGGACGCGTTCGAGATGATCGGGACCCAACTGGGGTCAACCGGGCGGGAAAAGCGCAGTCGGGCCGCAACGTAGTCGATCTCCGGCTTCTGCTCGAACGCCGCCCGGTACACATGAAGCGCGCTGGGCAGCATCACGTCGTCGGCGTCGAGAAAGCTGAGCAGTCCGCCCGCCGCTTTCTGCGCACCGACGTTGCGGGCGATCCCCGCGCCGCCGTTGCTTCCCGTGCGTGCCAGCACGACCGGGTGCTCGGCGACAAGCGCCTCGGCGACCGCGACCGTGTCGTCCGTCGAACCGTCGTCGGCCACCACCACCTCGTAGCCGACCCGCTCGTCTGGCCGGCTGGGATGGAGCGCCGCGACCGCGACGCTCTCGACGCATGCCCGCAACGTGTCGGCAGCGTTGAAGGCGGGAACGATGACGGAGATGTATGGCATGGACTTCTTCGCGAGGGTCGGCGCGTGCAAAGCCGGACGAGTACCGGGCTTGGGGAGTAATGCCGCTCCGGGGCGGCCGATGCAACAATGTTGGAACGCGCTCACCCCGCGGCGGCGAGTGCCGCGACGCGCCCTTCCAGAAACGCCTCAAGCGCGCGGACGGGGCTCGTGTCGTCGTGCAGGCGCGGCTGCGCCTCGCGGATGCGCGACGAGAGCCCGCGGCGCCATGCCACGTCGTGGGCGAGCCGTGCGGCGATGGCGACGAAGGCGTCCTCGCCGGCCGCGATGGTGTCGGTGACGCCCAGCGCTTGCAGGATCGCCGCGCTGTGCCGGCCACGCATCAGCGCGCCGGGCAGGGTGACCACCGGCAGGCCGGCGGCGACCGCCTCCATGGTGGTGTTGCCGCCGGACCAGCCGATGCTGTCCAGATAGATGTGCGCCCGGTGGTTCAACTGGGCGTACTGGCCGGGGCTGAGGTAGGGCAGGATGACCACATGCCGCGCCGCGTCCAGGCCGCGCGCGGCGAAGGCGGCATCCAGGCGGCGGCGCAGCCGCGCGGTGAGCCCGTCCGAGCGCGGGTTGATGAACAGGAACTGGCTGTCGGGCACCTCGGCGGCGATGCGGGCGAAGATGTCGTCATGCTGCGGCAGGTACTTGGACAGGTACTGGCAACACAGGTACACCGTCGCCTCCGGCCGCACCCCGCAGGCCACCAGATCGAGCGGCTCCGGCGCCACCGGCAGCTCGGCGTAGCGGATGCCCAGGTTGGGCATGTGCACCAGCTCCTCGCTGTAATGGGCCTCCGCCCCCGCCGGCTCCATCAGGTCGCTGGTGAGGAAGGCGTCGATGGTCGGCATGCCCGTGGTGTCCGGGTGCCCCCAGGACACGCACTGCAAGGGCGCATGGCGGAGCATCGCCAGACGTGCCGCCATCGAATCCATGCCGATTTCCGGGAAGATCACGGCGTGCAGGCGATCCTCGCGCAGGCGTCGGCACATGGCCTCGAAGTCGCCGGAATGCTCGGTGAAGCGGTCGAAGCCGCGCTTAGCCGCGGCGGTGCAGGCGTCGCGCACGCTGCCGGTGTAGTAGCCGTGCAGTTCGAAGCGGCTGCGGTCCAGCCCCTCCATCCAGCCGCGAATGAACAGCTTCCAGATCGTGTGCCAGCGGAAGAAACCCGACACGATGCCGATGCGCAGGGGCCGTCCCGGCTCGACCGGCGGCATGGGCGGGCGCGTCGCCCATTGCGGGTAGCGGGCGGCCATGACGCGGCAGGCCAAGCCTCCGTAGATCTCCTGGAGGTCGCGGTCCGGCATCTCCTGGTAGGCGAGGTAGTAGGGCTGAAAGCTGCCGAAGGAATCGGCCGCGGCGGCGATGGCGGCCGGCGTGTCCAGCCGGATGTCCTGTGCCAGCGCCAGCAGCTCCTGCCGGTAGGATGCGCGGGCGGCGGGCAACTCCTCGGTGCGGTCGTAGAGCACGGGGAGGTTCGCCATGCACAGCCCCAACCGTGCCACTGTGTTGCCGGGATCGAGCAGACTCGCCCGCCGGAAGGCGGGGACGGACCCGCCACGCTCGTCGCGGGCTTTGAGCAGGAGGCCAAGCGACAAATACGTGCGCGGATCCTCCGGCATGAGGGCGACCACCCGCTTCAGCCGGGCGATCGCCGCATCGGTCCGGCCGAAGGCCTGCTGCACCTCGGCCGCGGAGCGGTGGGCGTCGGCCAGCTCCGGCTTGGCGGCGGCGGCGCGGGCGAAGCCGTCTCCGGCCTTGTCCAGGCGGCCCAGGCGCTTCAGCACGGTGCCCAGGTTGTGCATCATTTCCGCATGGCTGGGCAGCAGCGCCACGGCACGCTGGAAGTGCTGCCGCGCTTCCTCCGTTCGCCCGCGCGTCAGCACGATGTTGCCGAGCAGCGTGTGCACCGCCGGGGAAGTCTCGAAACGCACACGGGCTGAGCGGACGAGCGCTTCCGCCTCGTCGAGCCGGTCGGCGCGGTAGAGGGCGCGCGCGCGCTCCAGCAGGCTCGTCAGGGCGTCGCGGTTCACGAAACTCATCTCCTGTCGGTGTGAGCTGTGCCGGTCACCAGAAGGTGTAGCGCATCGTGCAGTCGTGCCGTCACGGTCGCCCAGTCGCCCGGTGCCGGCTGGCGGAACAGGCGTACCGTCGGATACCAGGGACTGTCCTCGCGCTCAAGTAGCCAGCGCCAGTCGGCCAGGTGCGGCAGCAGGATCCAGGTCGGGCGGGCCAGCGCTCCCGCCAGATGCGCGACCGACGTGTCGACGGTGACGATAAGGTCGAGTGCCATGATGGCGCGCGCCGTGGCGGAGAAGTCATTCAACGCCCCGGATAGATCCGTCATCGCCTTGGCCGTGGGAGTGGTCGCCAAGTCCTTGGCATGCTCCCCCTTTTGCAGGCTGAAGAGGCGGACGCCGGGGATTTCGGCCAGTGGCAGCAGCAGGTCCAGCGGGCAGTTGCGCGCCGGGTTGGTGGGTGAGCTGCCCCACACGATACCCAAGTTCAGGGCGCCGGGGCCGGGCAACTCCATCGGGCTGGGAGAGGAGTGCAGGTACGGTACGTGGGACGGGATGCTGTCTGGTGTGGTGCCGAAAATACCGGGTAGGCTCATCAGCGAGACCTGCAGGTCGAAAGGTGGCAGCGGCTCCCCATGTCCTACGGCGCGGATGCGCGGGCCCAGCCCGGCCATCAGGGCGAGCGTGTCCGGCTGGCACTCGAAGACCACGTCGCCGCCGCGCTCGGCAACGGCCGGCAGATAGCGGGCGAACTGGATGGTGTCGCCAAGCCCCTGCTCGATAAAGACGAGCAGCGTCTTTCCGGCGAACGCCTCTCCAGTCCAGGGCGCTGCACCGCGGTCGGCCGGCGGCGCACCGGGGCGACGCCAGCGCCATTCGTACTCGGGCCAGCCCTGGGCGAAGCGGCCGGTGCGCAGGTAGGCCATCGCCAGATTCCAGTGCGCCTCCACATGGCCGGGGGCGAGGATCAGGCAATGCCGGTAGGCGGTGATGGCCTCGTCGAAGCGGTGCGCGTGCTGAAGAGCGTTGGCGTGGTTGAAGTGGATGTCGGCCACGGTGGGATCGGCCTCCACCGCGCTGCGCTGGATGCGCAACGCCACATCGATGTCACCCCGGGCACGGAGCGCCACGGCGAGGTTGCCGCGCAACGTCGCACTGTCCGGCTTCTGCCGCAGAGCGTGGCGGAACAGCATGGTGGCTGCCTGGTGATTGCCTTGCCGGTAGGCGAGCGCGCCCAAAAGCTGCGCGCTGGGCCAATGGGCCGGGTGCTGGTCAACGATCCCATTGCAGATCCGAGCGGCGTCGAAGCTGTTGCCTGAATCGTACAGGTGGCGGGCTTCGGCGAACAGCGCGTCCGCCTGTTCCAGCGTGATAGCCTCGGAGGTGGCGGATTGGGGGGCGGGCTTCATCGGGTCCGATGCGATTGCGGGGTGCATACTGTATCGCCCATCGAGGCGATGTATTAAAGCTATTGCTGGAAAAGCACCCGGGCGGCTGCTGGAAACGCTGTTCCCCACTGGCCCGTGATATCGCCGCCGGCCCCCCGCGGCGGGTGAATTGCAAGTTGTATCCTGCGCTTCCGCTTGTTAACGTCCGCCTACTCCGAAAGGATAGGTCTGCCGTCTTTTGCCGTCCGGTTACCTCTTCCGAACGGCCAGACGCAGCCCTGATCCGGTAGGGCCAGAAAAGAAGAGCATCTTTCGGGAGCGCAGGGCTGTGGCCACACCAACGACCAGCGAGCAGACCTCCAGCGTCAGCCTGTCATCGGTGACCTACATCAATGCCCTGGTGGAAGGGGATAAGTGGGGCGGCAGCCTCGGCACCGGCATAACCCTGACCTACAGCTTCCCCGGCAGCGGCAGCGTGTGGTCGACCGCATCCTCCGGCCTCGGCGGCTACGGATCGTCGAGCAGCGGCGGTGAGCCGTGGAGCGGGTCGTACGGAACGCTCAACGTGGCGCAGCAGAGCGCGTTCGTCATTGCGCTCCAGTCCTGGGCCGAGGTGGCGAACGTCAGCTTCGTGCAGGTGGCCGACAACAGCAGCGTGGTGGGGGACATCCGCGTCGCCTTCAGCGCCGCACAAAACAGCAACGCCTCCGCCCACGCCTATTATCCCTACAGCCCCGGCCCCATCGGCGGTGACGTCTGGCTGAACCCCTACGTTTACAGCAACCTGGACCCGCGGTCCGGCAACTTCGGCCAGTTCACGCTGGTGCACGAGTTGGGGCACGCGCTTGGCCTCAAGCATCCCTTCGAAGACGGCACAACGCTGCCGACGGCGATGGATAACAACCAGTACACCGTTATGGCGTATACCGACCCGCCGACGGCGACCATCTTTCCATCCGGGCCGATGCTCTACGACATCGCGGCGATCCAGTATTTGTACGGGGCGAACACCAGCACGCGCTCCGGCAACGACACCTATCAGTTCAGCAGCGCTTCGGAAGAGTACCGGTGCATCTGGGATGCCGGGGGCGTCGACACCTTCGATGCGTCGAATCAGCTACTTGCCGCCTCCATCAACCTGAACGCCGGGGCTTTCAGCTCCGTCGGCGTGAAGAACAACGGCGCGGCGGCGCAGAGCAACATTTCCATCGCCTACGGTGCCACCATCGAAAACGCCAAGGGCGGCTCCGGTTCGGACGCCATCGTCGGCAACGCCGAGGACAACACGCTGACCGGCAACAACGGCAACGACACGCTGACGGGCGGCAACGGGCGCGACCTGCTGTATGGAGGCAGCAACGAGGACGTTCTGCTTGGCAACCGCGGCGACGACACGCTGTACGGGGGCGCCGGCCTCGACGCGCTGTACGGCGGCCTCGACAACGACATGCTGGTCGGCGGCGACGACAACGACACGGCCTACGGCAACGACGGCACGGATCAGGTGTTCGGCAATCAGGGGGCGGACATTCTCCTTGGCAACGCCGGCAACGACACCATCTTCGGCGGAGCCGGCAACGACATGCTGTTCGGCGGGCGCGACGACGATACCCTGTACGGCGACGCCGGCAACGACACCTTGTACGGTGATCCGGGCAATGATCTGCTGTACGGCGGCGATGGAGCGGACACCTTCGTCTTCGGCGCCGCTGGCGGCACCGACACCGTGGCCGATTTCAACTACGCCGCGGGCGACCGTCTCCAACTGTCGCCCGGCACCGCGTTCACCATGACCGACGAGAGCGGCGGCGCCGTGCTCCACTTGTCGAGCGGCACCAACGTGGTCCTGAGCGGCTACACCGCGAGCCAGGTGGCGGGCGGCTGGATCGTGTATTCCTGAGCCGCCTCCGCACCCGCGCGGCCGGCCGGCTGCCGGCGTGGCAGCCGTTGGTGTGGCAGCCGTCGGTATGGCGGTGGGCCGCCCTGCCGCCTTTCTGACTTCGCATGGACGCGATGCCCTCCAGTCTTCTTTACATCGACCCCACGCTCCCGGTCGGCCTCCCGGCGTGCCGGGAGACCGTCTGGGTCTTCTCGGGATGGGCGCATCGGCCCGGCCATCGGCTGCGCGGTGCGGTGGTCACCATCGGAGCCGCCCGCTTCGCCGCCGTGCAGGTTGCCGGCCCCCGCCTGGACGCCGAGGCGGCGCAACGGGCAGAGGGGCTCCTGCCGGTCGAGTTGTGCTGCGGGTTCTGGGGGCTGGCGGTACTCCCCGCGGCCGGGGAGGGGGAGCGCCTGGTGCCGGTCCTGGTGCTGGAGTGGGACGATGGCCTGCGCGAGGAGACGGCGCTCGGCCCGGTTCCAATCGGACCGCTCCTGCCGGCCTATGCGGCGGATGGCGCCCTGGTGGCCGTGGTTATGGCGACCTACAACCCCGACCCGGCGCTGTTCCGCCAGCAGATCGACTCGTTGCGCGCGCAGACGCACGGTGCCTGGATCTGCCTTGTGCAAGACGATGGCTCGGCCCCCGCGCACTGGGAGATGATCCTCGCCACCACCGCCGGTGACACTCGTTTCCGCGTCGAGCGCAACCCTGCCAACCTGGGCTTCTACCGGAACTTCGAGCGCGCCCTGCTGCGGGTACCGGCCGAGGCCGCCTTCGTGGCGCTGGCGGACCAGGACGATTCCTGGCATGAGGGCAAGCTGGCGGCGCTGGTGGAATCCGTGCGCACCGGTGCGACCCTGGCCTTCTCGGCCATGCGGGTGATCGACGGGGCGGGCGGCGTCCTCATGGCCCGGACGGAGCCGACGACGCGGTACGACAGCGTCGATTCCCTGCTCATGGCCAACGCGGTCACCGGCTGCACCTGCCTGTTCCGGGCGTCGTTGCTGACGCTGGTCCTGCCGTTCCCGGCCGCCGGACGGCCAGCCTATCACGATCACTGGATCGCCACCTGCGGCGCCGCCGCCGGTCCGCTGGTGTATGTGCCGGAACCGCTCGTCGATTACGTCCAGCATGGGGCGAACGCCATCGGCTACCGCCGGATGGGGCTGCGCACCGGCACGCGGATCGTCGCCGCGCTGCTGCTGGCACCGCTCATCGCGCTGGCGGCGCTCCGGCAGCCATTGCGCCGCCGTGCGGCGGGGCCGCTGGGGCTGCTCGTCGGCACGGGCGAGGGGGAAGTGCGCTGCCGGGCGGCCTTCGCCGAGGTCTTGCGCCGCCGCGCCGCACCGGCGCCGGACATCGCCCTGGCCGCAGCGACCTTCGTGCCGCCGGGCCGGCGGGCGGCGTGGCGCCTGCTGTGCGCCATGCTCCGCCCAGCCCGGCGCGGCGCCACGTTCCGGCTGACGGCGGCGCGGCTGCTGGCCGGTGTGGTGACCGCGGCGGTGATGCGGCGCGTCGGCAACGCCGGTTCATGAAGCCCAGCCATTTCGCGGTGCGGCTTGCGGTTGCCGGCATGGCTTACTAATGTGCAGACTTCGAGCGACTGCGGCCGGCGTACCGCCGACCGCGGCATGGGAATGGAACTATGCGTATTCTCCTGTTGTCCAGATACAGCCAGATCGGATCCAGCAGTCGGCTGCGCCATTACCAATTCCTGCCTTTCCTCGCGGCGGAGGGAATCGACGTCGATATTGCGCCGCTGCTTCCCGACGATTACTTGTCGACGATCTACCGCAGCCGGCAGCGGCCGCTGGCGATCATCGCCGCCGCCTACCTGACCCGCATCCGCGCGTCGATGCGGGTGCGCGACTATGATCTGGTGTGGGTCGAGAAGGAGGTGCTGCCCTGGCTGCCCTATGGGCTCGAGGGGCTGCTGTTGCGCGGCGTGCCTTATGTCATCGACTTCGACGACGCGTGGTTCCACGTCTATGACCTGCACCGCAACCGTCTCGTCCGCGGTCTCCTCGGCAAGAAGCTGGACGCGCTGATGCACAACGCCGCCTTGGTGACGGTCGGCAACTCGTACCTGCTGTCGCGCGCGCTGCACGCCGACTCCCAGCGCATCCTGCTGCTGCCGACCGTGGTCGATGTGAGCCGCTACCCCGTGCCCGAGCCGCAGGAGGGCGGCGCCTTCACCATCGGCTGGATCGGTTCCCCGGTCACCTCGCGCTACCTCCAGTTGGTGGAGGAGCCGCTCGCGCGCGTTATGGCCGCGGGCGGGGACGACGTCCGGCTGACGCTGGTAGGGACGCGGCCGGATGATCCGCCGGCGCTGCCGGCGCTGCGCCTGGACTGGAGCGAGGACACCGAGGTCGCCAGCATCGCCACCTTCGACATCGGCATCATGCCGCTCGCCAACAGCCCGTGGGAGCGCGGGAAGTGCGGCTACAAGCTGATCCAGTACATGGCCTGCGGGCTGCCGGTGGTGGCCTCGCCGACCGGGGTCAACCGCGACATCGTCGAGCATGGCGTCAACGGCTTCCTGGCCGAGACCCCGGACGAGTGGTATCAGGCCATCGAGCGGCTGCGTACCGATCCGGCGTTGCGCCGCGCCTTGGGTGCCGCCGGCCGCGCCAAGGTGGAGCGGGAGTACAATCTGGCCAGCGTCGCGCCGCGCCTGATTGACGAACTGCACCGCGCCGTCGGCGGCCGGGCCGTCAGCGCGCCAGGGGCGCCGCCAGCCCCGTATACAGCTCTGCGTACTGATCGATGATCACCGGCAGCGCGTAGCGGCTCAAGATTCGCTCGCGCCCCTGTTGGCCGAGGGTGGCGCGCGTCTCCGCTCCGGTGTCGATGAGCCGCTGCCAGCCCAGCGACAGCGCCGTGGGGTCGCGCGACGGCACGGTGAGGCCGGTGTCGCCGATGATCGCGGCGGCGTCGCCGACGTCGGTGCTGACGCAGGGCGTCCCGCACGCCATGGCCTCGCCGAGGATGTTCGGGAACCCCTCGCCGAACGCCGAGGACAGCGTGACGATGTCGGCGCCGGCCAGCATGCGCGGCATGTCCGACCGCTCGCCCATCAGCCGCACCCGGTCCCCCAGGCCGCAGGCGGCGACGCGCCGGCTGATCTGCGGGTTGTCCTCGGACAGGCCGCGCCCGATGAGCAGGAAGCGGATGCGGTCGTCCTTGGCGGCGAGGTTGGCCGCCGCCGCCAGGAAGGTCATGTGGTCCTTCATGGGGTCGAAGCGGGCCGGCAGGGCGATGATCAGCTCGTCCCCGGTCATGCCCAGGTGCTGGCGCAGCCAGCCGCGCGCGTCCGGGTCCGGCCGGAAGCGCTCGGTGTCGAAGCCGTTGGGAATCAGGTTCCACGACCGCGGCTGGTAGCCGTATTTCTGATGCGTCGCCTGTCCAACGGCGGAATTGACCACCACCGTCGCGGGATAGCGCGACAGCTTCGCCAGCAGCCCCGGAATGCGCCGTGACAGCCGGCTGTAGTTGAGCATGTCCATATCGGAACAGCGGATGTTCCAGACGACCTTCGGCGTCGCCGTCAGCCGCCCGGCGATGGTCCCCATCAGGTCGGCGTGGTACAGCCACGTTTGCAGAATGTGCGGGCGGATCTTCTGCAGGATGTCGATCAGCCGCATCAGGCCGAGCGGGTCGGCGGTGCCGCGCCGCATCCCCAGCGACAGGGTGGGGATGCCGCTGGCGATCAGCTCCGCCCCCACCGTGTCGGCGCCCGTCATGGAGATGACGGTGTTGGAGAAGCGGCTCGGGTCCATGCGGCAGACCACACGGGCGAGCATGCGTTCCGCGCCGCCGGTCTGCAAACCGGTGATGAGGTGGGCGATCCTGATCATTGCGGCGTGTCCGCGTGCCGGGCCTGTCAGACTTCCTTGCGCGCCACTTTGAGCAGGTACTTGCCGTAGTCGTTCTTCATCAGCGGCTGGGCCAGACGCTCCAACGTCTCGGAGTCGATGAAGCCGGCGCGAAAGGCGATCTCCTCGATGCAGGCGACCTTGAGGCCCTGGCGCTGCTCGACCGTCTGCACGAACTGCGAGGCCGAGATCAGGCTGTCGTGCGTGCCGGTGTCCAGCCACGCGTAGCCGCGGCCCAGCCGCTGCACCTGCATCTGGCCTTCTTCCAGATAGCGCCGATTCACGTCGGTGATCTCCAGCTCGCCGCGGTGCGACGGCTTGACCGAGGCGGCGATGTCCACCACCCGGTTGTCGTAGAAGTACAGGCCGGTCACCGCGCAGTTGGAGCGCGGCTTCTCCGGCTTCTCCTCGATGCTGATGGCGCGGCCGTCCGCGTCGAACTCCACCACGCCGTAGCGCTCCGGGTCGCTCACCGGGTAGCCGAACACGACGGCGCCCTCGGTCAGCCCGGCGGCGCGCTTCAGCAGCGCATCCAGCCCGTGCCCGTAGAAGATGTTGTCGCCCAGGATCAGGCAGCAGCTGTCCGACCCGATGAACTCGCGGCCGATGAGGAACGCCTGCGCCAGCCCTTCGGGCTTCGGCTGCACGGCGTACTGGATGTTGAGGCCCCACTGCGAGCCGTCCTTCAGCAACTCCTGGAAGAGCGCCGAGTCCTGCGGGGTCGTGATCACCAGGATGTCCTGGATGCCGGCCATCACCAGGACGGACAGCGGGTAGTAGATCATCGGCTTGTCGTAGATGGGCAGCAGCTGCTTGCTGACGACGTGCGTGACCGGGTACAGGCGAGTGCCCGACCCGCCGGCCAGAATGATGCCCTTCATGATGTCTTCCGTGAGCTGAGAAGTTCCTGGACGGCGGACGCGAGCGACAGGCGCCAGTCGGCGGGACCGACACCGAATCGCGCGCGCAGGCGCGAGCAATCGAGTTCCGAGTTGGCCGGACGCTTGACCGGCGTCGGGTACTGGTCGGAGGTAATGGGGTGCAGCACCGGCGGCGGCGCGCCGGTCACCGTCTGGCGGGCGGCGAAGATGGCCTCGGCGAAACCGTGCCAGGTCGTCCGCGGGGTGCCGGCGAAGTGGTAGGTGCCCCACACCGCGTCTTCTCCCGAGGCGATGCGCCGGGCGAGGGCGATCGTGGCCGCGGCGATGTCGGACGCCGCGGTGGGGCAGCCGATCTGGTCGGCGACGACGTTCAGCTCGGTGCGCTCGGCGCCCAGGCGCAGCATGGTCTTGAGGAAGTTCCGGCCGTGCGCGCTGAACACCCAAGAGGTGCGCAGGACGACGTGCCGCCCCAGATGACGGCGGATGGCGCTCTCGCCGGCCTCCTTGCTGGCGCCGTAGACGCTCAAGGGGCAGACCGGGTCGTCCTCGGTGTAGGCGCCGGTCTTGCTGCCGTCGAAGACGTAGTCGGTGGAGTAGTGGATGAGCGGCCGGCCCACCTCGGCGCACGCCTCGGCGATCCAGCCGGGGCCGTCGCGGTTGGCGGCGAAGGCCGCCTCGGCCTCCGATTCGGCCTGATCCACCGCCGTGTAGGCACCGGCGTTGACCACCACGTCGCAGTCGGTGTCGAACACCGCGCGGCGCAACGCCGCGCGGTCACCCAGGTCGGCCTCGGCACGGCTGCGGCCGATGACGGCGAGGTCATCGCCGGCCGCGCGCAGCAACTCGGTGCCCACCTGTCCGGTGCTGCCGAATACGAGCAGTTTCATCGCCATGCCTTCAGGCGGTCGCTTCGCGGACGTGCTGTGCGGTCGGCGTGAGCCCGAGCCGGTTGCCGGAGTAGGTGGTGTCGAAGATGGCCTGCCACCACGCGCGGTTCTCGACGTACCAGAGCACCGTCTTGCGCAGGCCGGTCGCGAAGGTCTCCTGCGGGGTCCAGCCCAGCTCGCGCTGGATCTTCGAGGCGTCGATGGCATAGCGCTGGTCGTGGCCCGGACGGTCGGTCACATAGGTGATCAGCTCGCGGCGCGGGCCGGTCTTGCCGGACATGATCTCGTCGACGATGTCGCAGATCGCGTGCACGACCTCGATGTTCCGCACCTCGTTGTGGCCGCCGATGTTGTAGGTCTCGCCCAGGCGGCCCTTGGTCAGCACCGTCCACAAGGCGCGGGCATGGTCGTCGACGAACAGCCAGTCGCGGATGTTGTCGCCTCGGCCATAGACGGGCAGCGGCTTGCCCTGCATGGCGTTGGTGATCATCAGCGGGATCAGCTTCTCGGGAAACTGGAACAGCCCGTAGTTGTTCGAGCAGTTGCTGGTGACCGTCGGCAGCCCGAAGGTGTGGTGCCAGGCGCGGACCAGATGGTCCGACGACGCCTTGGACGCGGAGTAGGGGGAGTTCGGCTGGTAGGCGGACTCCTCGGTGAACAGGCCGGCTTCGCCCAGCGAGCCGAACACCTCGTCGGTGGACACGTGGTGGAAGCGGAAGCCCTCGCGGGCGGCGCCCTCCAGGCTCTGCCAGTACGCCAGCGCGTTCTGCAGCAGCGTCGCCGTGCCGACGATGTTGGTCTGGATAAAGTCCGACGGGCGGTCGATGGAGCGGTCGACGTGGCTCTCGGCGGCCAGATGCATCACCGCGTCCGGGCGGTGCTCGGCGAAGACCCGGCGCACCTCGGCGTTGTCGCAGATGTCGACATGCTCGAACGCGTAGCGCGGGTTGCTCTCGACGGCGGCCAGGGCTCCGGGAACGGCAGCGTACGTCAGCTTGTCGACGTTCACCACCGACGCTTGGGTTTCCGACATCAGATAGCGGATCACCGCCGATCCGATGAAGCCGCATCCGCCAGTGATCAGGACTTTCACGATGCCTCGACGATCCAAGTTACGACAAACAGCAGGGTATCGGGCGGGACTTATAGCATCATCCTCGCCGATTTGCCTGTCCCATTTGCAGGGCATCAGCCCGGATAGGTGAACCAGTGCGGCAGCTGCTCCAGCGTCGGGTGCTTGAGGTCCTTGCCGGACAGCACCGCCTCGTCCTGCGACACCGGCCAGTCGATGCCGAGCGCCGGGTCGTTCCACAGCAAGCCGTGGTCGTGCTTGGGGGAGTAATAGCTGCTGACCTTGTAGACCACCTCGGTGTCCGGCTCCAGGGTGCAGAGGCCGTGGGCGAATCCGATCGGCACCAGGATCTGGTTCCACTCCGTGGCGCTGATCACCGCCGAGGCCCAGCGCCCGTAGGTGGGCGAGCCGCGCCGGATGTCCACCGCGACGTCCAGGATCGAACCGCGCACGACGCGCACCAGCTTGTGCTGGGCGAATTCGCCGGTCTGGAAATGCAGGCCGCGAACGGTGCCCTTGTCCGCCGAGAACGAGTGGTTGTCCTGCACGAAGTCGACGTCGAGCCCCAAGTCCTGGAACACGCTCTTGCGGAACGTCTCCGAAAAGAAACCCCGGTGGTCGCCGTGCTTTTTCGGGCGGAGGACAAGCACTTCGGGGATCGCAAGACGTTCGATTTGCATGGTTCGCTGCCGCTGGCCGTGGTGGGTTACGTCGGCATGTGTTCGCAAATGTACGGCGAAAGATCAACCATCCGAATGTCGTGGCCCGAATGTGGTGAGCCGAACGTGAGGCCTGCCGGAAGCCGGCCGATCCGCGATACGGGCGAGGGCTTCCGTTGCCGGGCGTGATCGGCTATGCCATCGCCGATGTCCCTGTTCCCGCTCATCAAGCCAATCGGCGCGTCCTGCAACCTGCGTTGCGGGTACTGCTTTTACCTGGACACGGAGCGGCGCGTCGAGCCACGCCACGGCGGCCGGATGACCTCTGCGGTGCTGGAGCGTCTGGTCCAGGCGGTGATCGACGGCCAGCCCGAGGGCGACATCACCTTCTCCTGGCAGGGCGGCGAACCGACCCTGCTCGGCCTCGATTTCTTCGTCGAGGCCATGGCGGTGCAGGACCGTCTCCGCCCGCCGGGCCGGCGCATCGTCAACACCATGATGACCAACGGCACGCTGCTGGACGCAGCCTGGGCGCGCTTCCTGAAGGAGCGCGACGTTCTGGTCGGGCTGAGCATCGACGGGGCGCCGGCGCACCACGACGCCTATCGGCGCGACTCGCGCGGTCGGGGGAGCGCGGCGCAGGTTCAGCGCGGGCTGGACCTGCTTCTGCAACACGGGGTCGAGTTCAACACGCTGACCGTCGTGCACCGGCATAACTGGCGGAACGGTCGTGACGTCTACCGCTTCCTGCGCCGGCAGGGCGTGCGCCACATGCAGTTCATCCCGCTGGTCGAGCGTCGCGGCCGGGACGGAGCGCTTGCCGCGCCGGGGACCTCCGGTATCGTGGCGATGGCGCCGGAAAGCGTGCCGGCCCACGGCTTCGGAATCTTCCTGCGCGATGTGTTCGACGAATGGCTGCGCCGCGACGTGGGCAAGGTGTTCGTCCGCGAGTTCGAGGTGCATCTGGGCTTGTGGATGGGAATGCCGGCCAGCCTGTGCATCTTCGCTCCGACCTGCGGCTGCAACCCGGCGGTGGAGAGCAACGGCGACGTCTACGCCTGCGACCACTACGTCTATCCCGAGCACCGGCTCGGCAACATCGCCGACGACGATCTGACGGCGCTGGTGGACCGGGAGGAGCAGATCCGCTTCGGCGAGGCCAAGCGCGCCACGCTGCCGGCGGACTGCCGGGCATGCCCGCTGCTGTTCGCCTGCAACGGTGGTTGTCCCAAGCACCGCTTCGCAGGCGCCGCGCCGGGGCCGGGGGAGACGGGGCAGGAGCGGAACTATCTCTGCCCGTCCTACCGCGGCTTCCTGTCTCACGCCGCACCGGCGTTTCAGACGCTGACGGCGCTGTTGCGGGCGGGGCGTCCGGCGTCCGACGTTATGGGGCTGATGCGGTAATTACACGAGCGGACGGAACTTCTCGAGGAAGTGCTGGCTGACCCGGCTTTTGACGAAGGACAGGCAACCGTTGGGTTCCAGTTCGGAAAACTGGTCCTGCATGGCGGATCGTGGAATGTCCTGCTCCGCCATCTCCAAGGCTTCCTGCAAGGCCGCGAGGATCTCGTCTTTCTGAGGAGGGCGCGCGGCGTGGCGATCCACCGGGAAGCGCCATGGGGCGCTATCGCTCTCCCAATACTTTGGCGCGGCCAGGAAGCAATAAATCTGCTCTGCGAACGTCAGAATCCGCTCTCTCTTTCTGTCGAACAGGAGCGCCGGCACGATGACGGCCTTGCTTGAGTAAGGGGTATCCGACGTCAGCGCCCCACGTTGCGGCGGCCGCGGCCTCGCGCGAGACTGCGAAACACTGAGAACCTGTTCGTGGACGTCATGCGCTGGCGGTCTGGGTGTCGAGCCGCTTCAAGCGTCTGGCGAGGATCGAGATGAAGGCGATTTCGACGAAAGCGACGAAGTGCTCCTTTGTCCGCTCGACGACGGTGTTCAGTCGCCGGTAGCGGCTGATCCAGTTGAAGGAGCGTTCCACGACCCACGCGATCTCGGTGGGGATGAACACGCCGTCGCGGCCGCGGGCAATCGGCTTGATGGTGATCCCGAGCGCGTTACCGGCGTTGGCGAGGCGTTCGCCACGGTAGCCGAGGTCGCTGATCGCCGACCCCTGGAAGCCGCCGCCGGCGAGTTGGCGCAGCACGGGGAGGATGGGGGAGGATGCCCTTGGTGTCGTGCTCGTTGGCTGGCGAGGCGTCGACCGCCAGCGCGAGGCCATACTTGTCCACGCCGAGGTGGATCTTGATGCCGTGGATCTTCTTGCCGCCGTCGACGCTGCGGGCGAAGCAACTCGGAGCCGAGGGACAGGTGCGGCTGTCGATCACGACCGTGCTCGGGTCTGGCGCATCCCCGCAGGCCAGCCGCCACGTCCGGCGCAACCGGTCGAGCAAACGGCGCCACAGCCCGACCCGGGTCCAGCGGGCGAACAGCGTATACAACGTGCCGAACGGGATGCCCGAGAGTTGGCCGATGGCGCGCCACTGCATGCCGCAAAAGCACACGCACCAGATGCCCATGATTGCCTTGCGCAGGGCCACTCCGGTGAGCAGTGCCTTGGGTCCGGGGCGGGTCGGACGCGTGCTGTCGGCCGCCATCGCCGTCAACTCGGCCAGCACCTCATCGACGAAGGCATCGACATCCGAGACCGCGTTTCAGGACGCTGGCATGGTGCTTTCGGGATGAACAGCGGTGCCCATAGAATACTGATCCATACGGTCGTGATGATCGCAGCAGACCTATCAGACCGCAACTTCGGCGCAATGCCCCTGTTCAGCTTAAAGTAGCATCCCGTCCAGCACAGGCCAGGACGCGCCTGCTACGAACAAATTCTCAGCGAGCCGGACAAGCTAACCTACTATCTGACCTTCGCGCCGGACGGCACGCCACTGGTCACACTGGTGACGGTTGCGGGCACGCGCTGGACCGTGGAAACCTGTTTCGAAGCCGCCAAGGGCGAGGTCGGGCTCGATCAGTACGAGGTGCGCACCTGGACCGCATGGCACCGTCACATCACGCTGGCCTTGGCCTTTCTCACCGTCGTGCGAGCGGCGGCCATCGGGGGGCGAGGACCGCGTCGACCTGACGGCCGAGTTGCTGCCCCTCACCGTACCGGAAATCCGTAGCCTGCTTGCCTTCTTGATCGGCCTGCCCCCGCCCGACCCCTCCGCCGTTATCGCCTGGTCCGTCTGGCGACGACGCCACCAGCAACGCGCACGCCAATGCCACTGGAAGCGCCGTACCCAAACAGATAGATCCCCACTGTAGTTTTAGGGTCTGTTATACCGGCGAGCGGAAACACTGACTCACTGAGGGGATTCCCAAGGCTGGCGATCCGTGATTCGATTCTCCGTCCACGACGGGGAGGAGCGAATGCCAGCGGCGTTGCCGATCCGGGAAGACCTGAGCGCCAGTGAGTTGCGCGCCCTGGCGCGGCGCGAGAGCAAAGGGCGGGTTGCGGCGCGGATGTTCGCCATCGCCCATGCCCTGGACGGGGTGAGCCGGGCGGAGGCGGCGCGGCTGGCCGGCATGGACCGCCAAGCCCTGCGCGATGCGGTGGTGCGCTACAACGCCGAAGGCGTGGCTTTTATGATCGTCCGCTGCCCGGCCGGCCGGAATGGCTGAGCGAGGGCGAGCAGGCGGCGCTCACGGCCATGATCCTCGCCGGTCCCGATCCGAAGCGGCACGGCTGCGTCGAGTGGACCCTGCCGGTCCTGTGCGAGGTGATCGCCGAGCGCTTCGGCAAGACGCTGCACCCGGCCAGCCTGTCGCGCATCGTGCGGCGGCTGAACCTGTCGAAGCAGAAGACGCGGCCCCGCCACCCGCAGTCCGACGCCAAGGCCCAGGCCGCCTTCCAAAAAAGAAGCTATGGGGCGGGCGACGAGGGTGGAGCACCATCGTTGCGCCAACAATGATGGAGATGCCCCATGGTCAAGCCGTACGACCTGTCCAAGCCGCTCGTCGCCCTGGACCACGATAGCACGCTGGTGGCGGTCATCGAGATGAGCGGCGCGTCCTGGTTGGTGGCCGCCCTCCTCCCCGGCGTCGCCCGCCGGCCGTTACAGAAGCTGCCCGTCGACGAGATCCGCCTGTTGGCGCAATTGGAGCGTTGGCGGGACGAGGCTGCCGCGAGCGGCAAGCCGGTGAGTCGGATCGTGGTCGGGTTCGAGGCGGGGCGCGATGGCCTGTGGCTGGCACGCTGGCTGACGGCGCGCGGCATCGAGGCGTACCCGATCCACCCGAGCAGTGTCGCGGTCTCGCGTGAGGCCCGGCGGGCCAAGACTGACCGGCTGGACACCGCGATGCTGCTGCGCGGCCTGCTCGGCTGGTTGCGCGGCGAGCCGGATCACTGCCGCATCGTCGCCGTCCCCACGGCGGCCGAGGAGGATGCGCGGCGTCCCGGCCGTGAGCGCGACCATTTGGTCGGTGAGCGGACCCGGGTGATCAATCGGCTCAAGGCGAACCTGGTGCGCCTGGGCATTCGCGGCTTCAACCCCAAGCTTCGCAAGGCGGCGGCTCGGCTGGCCGAGCTGAGGACGCCGGAGGGCGAGCCCATTCCGGCGCACGCCCGCGCGGAGATGGAGCGCGATCTCGAACGGCTCGATCTGCTTCGACGTCAGATCACAGCCATCGAACAGGCTCGCGAAGAGGCCGTGCAGCGCGCCCCGGAAGGAGCGAACGCCATGGTCCTGCTGCTCGCCAGGGTCCGCGGCGTAGGGATCGAAACCGCCGACATGCTGGTGCATGAGGTTCTGACCCGCGGGCTGCGCGACCGGCGTGCGGTGGCGCGTCTGGCCGGGCTCACCGGGACGCCGGATGAGAGCGGGGGCAAGCGGCGGCAGAAAGGTATTGGCAAGGCGGGCGTCGCCCGGGTGCGCCGAGGCATGATCCAGCTCGCGTGGCGGCTGCTTCAGTTTCAACGGGACAGCGCATTGGTGCGTTGGTACGACGCGCGGACCGCTGGCGCCCGCGGCGTCGGACGGAAGACCTTCCTTGTGGCCCTAGCGCGCAAGCTGCTGATCGCGCTCACGCGCTACGCCACGCTGGGCGAGTTGCCGGAAGGGTTCGTGTTGAACCCAGCCTGACAGCGTTCGTCCCAAGACAAGGTCCGGCCGGCGTCCTGTCGGCGGCCGGTACTCCGAGGTGGATGGTGCGCCGTTAGCCCCCTTTGGGCCGCAATCCGAAAAAAAGAATGGACCCACCCGCTTCGGAGCCTCGCAAGCGATGCGCATGATGCATCATGGTCCCGGTTCACGACGAGCCGACCGAATACAAGGTTGCGTGGCTTCCCGGCTTCGGCTGGCGGCCACCGTACGCGAGAGCTCCGCCTCGGACACACCGACCCGCCAGGGACAGTTGGAGGACGAAAACCGTTGACTTCGAAAGCCCCATACAAGGGGCTGCGCGAAGCGCTGAAGGCCGCCGCCGCGGCGCACCCTGGACGCCGCCTCCAGCTCTGGTTCCAGGATGAAGCGCGCATCGGTCAGAAGGGCCGCACCGCGCATCGCTGGTGGGTGCGCGGGCAGCGTCCGCTCGGGCTGTGCGACAAGCGCTTCACCTCGGCCTATCTCTACGCTGCGGTCTGCCCAGCCAGCGGCGCCGACTTCGCACTGGTGATGCCGAGCGTCTCGACGGCCGCCATGAGCCTGTTCCTGGACGGCTTCTCCCGGAACCTGGAGCCGGACGTCCAAGCCGTGCTGGTGCTCGACCAAGCGGGATGGCACGGCTCCCGGGCGCTGGCCGTGCCGAACAACGTCACGCTGGTGCCATTGCCGCCTTACAGTCCCGAACTGAACCCCGTGGAGCGCGTCTGGCTATACCTGCGGGAGCGCTTTCTCTCCCACCGGATCCTGGACGACTACGACGCCGTCGTCCAAGCCTGCTGTGATGCCTGGAACGCCCTCACCGCAACGCCGGACCGCCTCCGCTCCCTCACCAGCTATCCGTGGCTCCCATGTGTCAATGCTTAGGCTCGGCGGTATGAGTCAGTGTTTCCGCTCGCCGGTATGAATCGGACTTTCTGTTCCGCTGCTACTTGGAGCCCAGGAACGGGCGTTGCTGCGGCCTCTGCCCAGCGATCCCTACGTCGTGGGACAATGGGACCTTGGCCGGACCGTCGGCGCCGATTACCACGTGATCGCCGACGGCCATTACTACTCCGTGCC
>NZ_JBPXMR010000029.1:0-18193 GCF_053470425.1 Azospirillum terrae
CGCTATTGTGGTGACGCACGGTGTTGACTCCGTTTTCGTGTCCGGGAGACGCGCCAACGTCTGGACACGAGTAGAATCAATGCCCTGCGCCTCGTCCACAAAACTTAACCGGACAGCCGTGTCGGGCACGAGAGAAGGACAGCCGCCGATAGCCCAACCGCACGACCTGACGGTCCTTGCGCTTCAGGACGCATCGCCACGCTTCCGAGCGCTTCGCCCGTCTATAACGTTCAAGATACCGCTCAAAACGACAAAGCCCCGCACGAGGGCGGGGCTAAGTCGTTGATCCGGATGGCGTCCTATAAGTGATGAAACTGAGAACTGGGAGGTAGCGGTTCCCCTACCCTCCAGCCGTTGATGCGGCATGCCGCAGGTTCAAATTTCAGGCGCGCCTGCCGAGGAGGTGTGGGGCAGATCGGCTTCCACGCCCCCGTGAACCGAAAGGGGCGCTTCTTCGGAGTCGCGGCAAGAACGACCGCCGCCGTGTGGAGGACTCAACGCCAAGCTTCGATCACGTGTGCAAAACATTCCGGTCACGCTCCCCTGCGATCGTCGATGAGCAAGGCCCAAAACAGGAAAGGTTCCCAGTATCCACGATTGGATGGAGAAACATCGGGGCAGCGAGAGCGGCAAGGAACTGAGTGTAGTTTGGGTGACTTTTCGATCCAACGAACTTATCAGCAAACTCACTGCCGGAAAAAGTCCACCAATTGCGGATCATGTTGAAACGAACCGAATCCACACCAAGCTCGACACCAAGACACACAAAGTCCAGCATCTCATTTACGTTGTCTTCCTGAACAACGAAATCCAGCCCGATGAACTCAATCCCGCGTGCCTGCCGGTTTTGCACGATGGCGCGGATGTTTCGTTTGGCACGTTCGAAATCACCATCCCGGCGCACCTTCTTGTAGGTCTCCGCCTTGGCCGCGTCCAAGGACACCCAGATCCGCCGGACCTTTCCGTTCAGCGACAGGTCATCCCAGGCGCGGTCGTCGAAGAGGACGCCGTTGGTCTGAATGTCGATCCGGAGGCCGTCCATGGCGCTGAGGTGCTTGAGGAGCTGGCGGTAATGGCGGCTTGAGAACGGATCGCCCGAACCGGTGATGTTGACCGTCTCCGCCGTAGGGATGAGTGGCGCCACGGCTGTCTCGTAATACGCGCCGAAGGATTCCTGCTGCGGTTTCCCGGCCGCGAAGATCCGCGTGCGGCAGGACGGACACGACAGGTTGCAGGACGGGTCATAACACAGGTTGAGAGCGGTGGGCGGCGGCATGACCAGCGCGTATTGGTCAAGGTCCACCTCCTCCCGGCGGGGCAGGGATTTCTTGGCGATCCAGGGGCAGTGCACCCGGCTGCAATACCGGAAACTGCCGTCCAGGATGGACCGCCGAAGTTCCTGCGCGACGGCCCCGTTCCACACCTCCTCCGGTTTCGAAGGCGCCGAGCCGATGGCGACCGGCAGCCAGGAGCCGCAGCAGACCTTGGTCGTGTCGGCGGTGAACTCCATCCATTTGAAAGGCCGGTCGCAGAAGCGCCCCCGCAGATCCTCGTCGATGGCCGCCAGACTGGAATCGGACGCCTCCTCGTCCCGGCTGCGCAGCCAGAGTTCCTGGGCGTACAGATCGATGTGCATGTCGAGCGTGGCGGCCTCCGCGAGCGGAAGCGCCAGATCCCGCCGCCCCTCCTCCAGCGCGACGTGGCACGCCGCCGCTTTGAAAAGCCAGTCGTCGCACGTCCCGGCCGTCGCCAGCAGCAGGTCCAGAGCGCTGCCGGAGCGATCCTCCATCATCCCCCGCGCGATCCTGGCGAGTTTGAGGACGATGGGTTTGCAGGACGACCAGATGGACGGAAAGCGGCCGGCCTGCTTCTCCCGTGCGATCAGGGCGGTCGCCGCATTCAGGAATGCGGACACCGCAAGGGCGTCCGTTCGAGGCCCGGAATCCATCGTCTCCGCCATCGTCAGACTCTCCCGCGGCAATCGGCCGTTCCCGTCATTCCGTCCACCAGAAGGATCTTGCTGGAAATCGATCCTCATGGCCTCACCCCAGCCCCTGGGAGGTGCCGTCGCGGTACACGGGCACCTCGCAGGCGACGGCGATGCCGGCACCGGTCGTGCGCCGCAGCGTGTCGCAGAAATGGATGTGCTCGCACAACTCCAGGCCATGCTGCACGCTGGTCCGCCACCGCACGCGCGGATCGCGGAGCGCGCTTCCCTTCACGAGCGCCAAGCCGCCGAACGCGCTCTGCACGCTCAGCAGCGGCGGCCGCGCGATCCGCGCACCGGCTTCGACCCGCCCGGCGCAGCGCGCGCAGTCCTCGAAGATGCAATGCGGCCAGTGCAGGCGGCCGCTCTGGGTCACGAAGGCGGCGGTGTCGTAATAGTGGTTCTCCGTCGCCCAGCGTCCGTTCGCCGGGACCACGTCCAGCCCGTGGGCGCACAGCATCGCGACGTTGTTCCGCGTCGGCGCCAGCGCGAAGAGGTCGGCCAGCACCCGCTCGTCGAAATAGATGTCCGCGTCGAGCAGGAGCGCATAGTCGCCGCCGACCGGGCGGACGGCGCCGATCATCTGGTTGCGCAGCCGCGCCAGCCGCTCCATCCGAGGCAGCGCGTCCAGCGCCGGCGTGTCGGCGGGTGTGACCAGCCGCCCCTCCCGGCCGCCCAGGAACGCGCGCAGCCGATGGTTCGTATCGTCCCTGGACCCGTTCTCCAGGAACACGTAGTCGAACGCGCAGTCGTAGCTCGCCTCCAGCGCGCCGAGGGCCGGCAGAAGATGGCGCAGGTAACGCTCCGAATCCCGGCACATCAGCAACACCGACAGACGGTCTACATCGACGCCGGAGTCCCGCAGCTTGACGCGCGACCGCCCGATGCGCGGAGCCCGCGGCGAAAGCGCGCGCGCCTGGTCTCCGCGGGCGTCTCCACGGGCAAGGGCTGCCAATTCTTCGGCGACCCGCTCGACGACCGGCCCCCACGCGCCGGGGCGGGTTTGCCCGAACAGCCGCATCGTCGGATACCAGGGCGTGTCCTCGCGGCCCGTCAACCAGCGCCAGCACCCGTCGAAGCGCGACAGCACCCACACCGGCTTGCCCAGCGCACCGGCAAGGTGGCACACCGACGTGTCCACGGAGATCACCAGATCCAGCGCTTCGATCAGCGCCGCGGTGTCGGCGAAGTCGCCCACCTCGTCCATGACGTCGACAAGCTCCAGCCCGAGCGGCAGCGCCTTGAGCTGTTCGGCCGGCTCGCCCTTCTGGAGGCTGTAGAAGGTCACCCGGTCCCGCGCTGCGGCCAGGGGGGCGAACGCCTCCAGCGTCAGGCTGCGGCGGCGGTCGGTGGCGTTGGCGCGTGGCGTGTGGCGCCGCGGGTCGCCAGACCAGACCAGCCCGACCTTGAGCCGCCGCTCCCCACTGAGGCGCGCGCGCCAAGCCGCCACCGCGGCCGGGTCGGCCTTCAGGTAGGGAACCTCTCCAGGCACCGTGTCCACCGTCGTTCCCAGCGCAAACGGCAGGCTGAGCAATGGGCAATGCAGGTCGAAACCGGCGGGGATCGGCTCGTTCAGCTCGTACACCGCATCCACGCCGGGCATGCCCGCGACCAGACGCTTCAGCGCCGCCTGCACGGCCAGGATCACCCGCCCGCCGCGCGCGGCGACCAGCGGGGCATACCGCACGAACTGCAACGTGTCACCGTGCCCCTGCTCGGCGTGCAGCAGCACGGTCCGCCCCGAAAGGGGCTCACCCTTCCATTGCGGGCAGGTCAGCCTGGGCGAGGGCAGTTGCCCGGTGCGCCAGCGCCATTCGTATTCGGGCCACCCCTCGTCCCACCGCCCGTCCTTCAGCAGGGCGAGCGACAGGTTGAAGCGGGCGTCGGCGTTCTCGGGGGCATGCTCCAGCACCCGCCGGAACGTCGCCTGCGCCTCGCCCAGGCGGCAGGTGTCGAGTTGGACGATGCCCAGGTTGTTGCGGGCGGCGGCATGGCCGGAGTGCAGCGCCAGCGCACGGCGGCAGGCGGTCTCGGCGACCGCGTAGTCTTCGGCGCCGCGGGCCTCGGCACGCCGGACATAGCCGAGGTTGGCGTAGCCGTCCGGGTGGTCGGGCTTGAGCGCCACGGCCCGCTCATAGTGGCCGATGGCCTCCTGCGCCTCCCCGATCTCCCACAGCGCGCTCGCCAGATTGTTCCAGGGATCGGGGTAACCGGGCTGCAACGCGATGGCCCGGCGGTAGGAGGTCTTCGCCTCCCCAAAGCGGCGGCGGCCGACCGAGCCGCTGCCGAGGTTGTTGAACACCTCCGCGAAATCGGGCTGAAGCGCCAGCGCCCTCCGGTGGAACGCGGCGGCCTCCTCGTTTCGCTGGCGCTTCAGGGCGAGGTCGCCCAGCCCCCGCCAGAGTTCCGCGTTGTCGGGGCGCAGGCGCACGGCGCGGCGGAAGGCCGCGGCGCCATCGGCCAGGGCGCCGAGGCCACGCAGCGTCCGACCCAAATGGTCGTGGGCCTCCGCATGGTCCGGTTCGAGCGCCAGGACGCGGCGGTAAGCGTCGGCCGCAGCGGCCAGATGCCCCTGGTCGAACAGGGCATGCGCGCCGGCGAGCCGCGGGGCCGCGTGCCCCGGCAGCAGGCGGATGGCCCACCCGGCAAGCCGGCAACTGTCCGCCGGACGCCCGCGCAGACGCTGCAGATTGGCCGAATTCAGGAGGGCTTCGGCATAGGCGGGATGAAGCGCCAGAGCCCGGCGGCAATCGGCTACCGCCCCGTCGGCGTCACCGCGAGCCCGCCGAAGCTCGGCCTGCGAGTTGTGGACGATGGCCGAAGCGGCGTTGACGCGCAACGCCTCGGCGAACAGCCGCCCGGCGTCGTCAAGCTGCTCCCGAGCAAGGGCGACCAGCCCCAGCAGGTGCAGCGCATCCTCGGACCGGGGCGCTGTCTCCAGAACGGTGCGGTACGCTTCGGCGGCAGCGGACAGGTTCCCGGCCTTGTGATGGGCGATACCACGCGCCAGGGCGGCATCCACACCGTCCTTCTCCCCGGCAGCGCCCTGACCGGGAGCCAGCGCACGCAACGATGCCGCCACCCGCCGGACGACCGGAGCCCAGGAATCCGGCTCATCCTGGAAGAACAGGCGCAGGGTGGGATACCAGGGACTGTCCTCCCGGTCCGCCAGCCAGCGCGAACTGGCGTCGAAGCGCGGCAGCATCCACACCGGCTTGCCCAAGCCTCCCGCCAGGTGGGCGATCGCGGCGGCGGCGGTGATGACCAGATCCAGCGTGGCGACCAGCGCGGCGGCGGCGGCGAAATCCGTCACCGGATCCATCGGATCGTGGATGGAGCCGGCGATACCGGCCAATTCCCCTCGCCGCCCGCCGAACTGCAAGCTGACGAACATGGCGCCCTCCACCGCGAGCAGCGGCGCTATGTGAGCCGGGCGCAAGCGCTGGTGATGGTCGATGGCGTGCGCCATCGGCTGGTGATGGCGTGCGCCCCCCGACCATGCGAGCCCGACCCGTAGCCGCCCGTGCGCCGGCGGCAGGCGCCCGGCCCAACGCGCGACGGCGGCGGGATCGGCGTGCAGATAGGGAACGCCGGCCGGGATGCTATCCAGCGTGGTGCCGAACAGCCGAGGCAGGCTCATCAGCGGGCAATGCACGTCGAAGGGCGGGATGGCGTCACCCGGTGCGTACACCCCGGCCACGCCGGGCAGACCGGCAACCAGCCGCTTGAGCGCCGGCTGCACCAGCAGCAGCACGCGCCCGCCGCGCTGCGCCACCAGAGGCGCGTAGCGCACGAACTGCACGGTGTCGCCAAGACCCTGCTCGAAATGAAGCAGGATGGTGCGGCCGGCCAGATCCTCGCCCTGCCAGAGCGGCCCGCGCAGAAGCTGCCTCACCGGCTCCCAGCGGTCCTCGGCCGGGATCCACGGCTGATCGAGATCCTCCGCCTCAAGGTAGATTTGATCCAGGTCGTAGCTTGCGCCCGCATGGCTGGGCCGTGCCGCCAGGGCGGTGCGGAAGGTCGCCACCGCCTGCGTCAGCCGCGCCCGGTCCACGTGAGCGGTCGCGTTCCCCGGCGCCAGCACGAGCGCCCGGCGGCGGGAGAGTTCGGCGGCGGCGAACCGGCTGGCGGTCCACTGGGCGCCGTCCAGCAGGTTCAACACCTCCGCCCGTCCCGGTTCGATCACCGCCGCCGCCTGCTGGCAAGCCAGCGCCGCGTCGAAGCGGCCGAAGTCGCGCTGAACCAGAGCCATGTTGCACCAGTACACCGAACGGTCCGGGCAAAGCCGCAGCGCCCGGCCGATCCACGCTTCCGCCACTGTGCGCTGCCCCACCTGGAGCCCAGCCACGCCGAGCAGGTGAAGGGCATCGGCATGCCGCGGATCGACCGCCAACACCCGGCGCAGCAGCGTCGCAGACTGCGTGGCCTGACGGGCGTTCAGCCGCTCGAAGGCCTGCTCGAACAGCGCCTCGACGGGAGGCGCCACCTGCCGGCGCAGCGTCGAGGCGGCGGCGTCGATGACCGGCCCCCATGCGCCCGGCGCGCCTTGCCGGAACAGGCGCATGGTCGGGTACCACGGGCTGTCGTCGCGCTTCGTCAGCCAGCGCCAGCACCCGTCGAAGCGCGACAGCACCCACACCGGCTTGCCCAGCGCCCCGACCAGATGGCACATCGAGGTGTCGACGGTGATGACCAGATCCAGCGTGGCGACCAGCGCCGCGGTGTCGGCGAAGTCGCTCACCTCCCCCATGGGATCGTGGATCGGACCGGGGGCATTGGTCAGCTCGGCCCGCCGCTCGCCGAACTGCAGGCTGACGAAGGTGACGCCCTCCACCGCGAACAGCGGCGCCAGCTGGTCGACGCTCAGGCTGCGGCGGCGGTCGGTGGCGTGCGCCAACGGCTGATGCGGCCGCGCATCCCCCGCCCACACCAGCCCGACGCGCAGGCGACCATCGGCTGGCGGCAGGCGCCCGGCCCAGCGCGCGACGGCGGCGGGATCGGCGTGCAGATAGGGAACGCCAGCCGGGATGCTGCCCAGCGTGGTGCCGAAGAGCCGCGGCAGGCTCATCAGCGGGCAATGCACGTCGAAGGGCGGGATGGCGTCACCCGGTGCGTAGACGCCAGCCACGCCGGGCAGACCGGCGGCCAGCCGCTTGAGCGCCGGCTGCACCAGCAGCAGCACGCGCCCGCCGCGCTGCGCCACCAGAGGCGCGTAGCGCACGAACTGCAAGGTGTCGCCAAGCCCCTGCTCGAAATGAAGCAGGATGGTGCGGCCGTCCAGATCCTCGCCCTGCCACTGCGGCCCGCGGAAAGGATGTCGCGACTGCTGCCCGGTTTCCCAGCGCGTCTCGAACAGGTCCCATCCCCGCTTGAGATCGCCCGCCTTCAGATAGGCCAGGGAAAGGCCGTAGCGGGCGCTCACGTGGCTGGGCCAGACCGCCAGGGCGGTGCGGAAGGTTGTCACCGCCTGGGCCAGACGCCCCTGGGCAAAGTGGGTCGCGGCGAGGTTGGCGCGGGCATCAGCGTTTCCGGGCGCCAGCACGAGCGCCCGGCGGCAGGAAGCCTCGGCGGCGGCGAACCGGCCGGCGGTCCACTGGGCGCCGCCCAGCAGGTTCAACACCTCCGCCCGTCCCGGTTCGATCACCGCCACCGTCTGATGGCAGGCCAACGCCGTATCGAAGCGGCCGAGGTCGCGCTGAACCACGGCCATGTTGTACCAGTACACCGAACGGTCCGGGCAGAGCCGCAGCGCCCGGCCGATCCACGCTTCCGCCACTGTGCGCTGCCCCACCTGGAGCGCGGCCACGCCGAGCAGGTGAAGGGCGTCGGCGTGCCGCGGATCGACCGCCAACACCCGGCGCAGCAGCGTCGCAGACTGCGTGGCCTGACGGGCGTTCAGCCGCTCGAAGGCCTGCTCGAACAGCGTCTCGACGGGAGGCGCCACCTGCCGGCGCAGCGTCGAGGCGACGGCGTCGATGACCGGCCCCCATGCGCCCGGCGCGCCTTGCCGGAACAGGCGCAAGGTCGGGTACCACGGGCTGTCGTCGCGCTCCGTCAGCCAGCGCCAGCACCCGTCGAAGCGCGACAGCACCCACACCGGCTTGCCCAGCGCCCCGACAAGGTGACACATCGAGGTGTCGACGGTGATGACCAGATCCAGCGTGGCGACCAGCGCCGCGGTGTCGGCGAAATCGCTCACCTCCCCCATGGGATCGTGGATGGGACCGGGGGCATTGGTCAGCTCGGCCCGCCGCTCGCCGAACTGCAAGCTGACGAAGGTGACGCCCTCCACCGCGAACAGCGGCGCCAGCTGGTCGAGGCTCAGGCTGCGGCGGCGATCGATGGCGTTGGCGCCCGCCATGTGCGGTCGTGGATCGCCCGCCCACACCAGCCCGACGCGGAGTTTCCCCTGCGCCGGCGGCAGGCGCCCGGCCCAACGCGCGACGGCGGCGGGATCGGCGTGCAGATAGGGAACGCCGGCCGGGATGCTATCCAGCGTGGTGCCGAACAGCCGAGGCAGGCTCATCAGCGGGCAATGCACGTCGAAGGGCGGGATGGCGTCACCCGGTGCGTACACCCCGGCCACGCCGGGCAGACCGGCGGCCAGCCGCTTGAGCGCCGGCTGCACCAGCAGCAGCACGCGCCCGCCGCGCTGCGCCACCAGAGGCGCGTAGCGCACGAACTGCAAGGTGTCGCCGTGCCCCTGTTCGGCGTGCAGCAGGATGGTGCGGCCGGTCAGATCCTCGCCCTGCCAGAGCGGCTGCGGACAGGTCAGTGGCGGGATCTGCCCGGTCTCCCAGCGCGCTTCGTAAAAATCCCAGCCCCGTTTCAGATCGCCGGCCTTCAGCCGTGCCAGCGCCATGCCGAAGCGTGCGTTGACGTGGCGGGGCGCGCGGGCCAGCACGGACGCATAGCATTCGGTCGCCGCGTCCATCCAGCCCTGGCAATTGAAGACGTTGCCAAGGTTGGTCAGCGCCTCGGGATGGTCGGGAGCCAGCGTCAGGGCGCGGCGATAGACACCCTCGGCCGCGGCGAAGCTCCCTTCCGCCCAAAGGATGTTGCCGAGCATGTTGTACACCTCGGCGTCCCCCGGCCCGAGCGCCAGGGCGCGCCGGTAGGCCCCGGCGGGCGACCGCCCGAGCGCGCGCAGCGTCCCCGCGAGGTTGAGCCAGACCACCGGAACGTCCGGATGCAGCCGCAGGGCGTACCGGAGCAGGGGCAGGCCCCGCTCAGGGTGTCCCTCCTGACGGCGCAGGACGCCCAGCAGGTGGAGGGCCTCACCATGGGCGGGATCGAGCGCAAGGGCGTGCTCGTAACACCGTTCCGCCTCGGCGAGGCGGTTTGCGGACTGGTGCTCGAAGCCGCGGTCGAAGGCCTGTTTGGCAGAATGCGGTCCGGTTTGGGGCTTGCGCTCTTCTTGGGAAAGCCGTCCCAGCGCCGCGGCGGCGGCGGAGATCACCGGCTCCCATGCGCCGGTCCGCGGCTGACGGAACAGGCGCATGGTCGGGTACCAGGGGCTGTCCTCCCGGCCGAGCTGCCAGCGCCAATCGGGGGAATGGGGCAGCAGCACCCAGACCGGAACGCCGAGAGCACCGGCGAGATGGGCGGGGGACGTGTCGGCGCTGATCACCAGATCGAGCGCCTGCATCGCCGCCGCAGTGTCGGCGAAGTCATCCAGGTCCGGCGCCAGATCGGTGACCGTTCCCGGCGGGAGCGCCGCCAGGGCCTCCGCCGCCGGTCCCTTTTGCAGACTGAACCACGACACGCCGGGTGTCGCCAGCAGCGGGGCCAGCGCCTCCAGCGCGAGCGAGCGGGCCGCGTCGTTGGCGTGTTCCGGCCGCCCTGCCCACACCAGCCCGACGCGCAGCCCCCGCGCCCCGGCCAGACGCTCCCGCCACCGGGCCGCCGCGCCGGCCGGCGGTTCGAGGTAGGGAACGCAGGGCGGAAGCTGCTGCGGATCACCGCCCAGCCGGTGCGGCAGGCTGAGCAAGGGGACATGCAGGTCGAAGTCCGGCTGGCTGTCGCCGCGCACCGTGACGCGCTCCACCCCGGACAGGCTGCCCATCAGCCGCAGCAACGGCCGATGGCTGCCCAAGAGCTGGAAGACGACGGTCGCACCGCGTTCCGCCAGCAGCGGCAGATAGCGGGCGAACTGGAGCGTATCTCCGAGCCCCTGCTCGCTGTGGACCAGGATCGTCCGGCCTTCGAGCGGCTGCCCGGTCCAAAAGGGCTGGTGGAATCGGTGGCGCTCGGTCGGGAAGCTCGGCACCTGCCAGCGCCACTCGTACTCCGCCCATCCCTCCTTGAACCGGCCGAGCAGCAGCAGGGCGTGGGCGTGGGCCTCGTGCGCCTCGGCAAAGTCCGGCCGGCAGGCGACGGCCCGCGCATACAGGGCCGTACCACCCTCCACGTCCCCCTGGGAGCGAAACAGGTTGGCGCAGCCGAACATCGCCTCGGCCAGCGCCGGGTCGCAGGCCAGCGCGCGTTGGAAGCTGCGCCGGGCGGCCTGGGGATCCTCGGCCTTCAGCAGGGTGGCGAGGTTCGCCCAATTGGCCGCGTCGGTCGGGTCGAGGCGGAGAGCGCGCTGCAAAAGCTGGCGGGCGGGTGACCGCAGGCCGCTTCCCAGCCGGGCGAGGCCGAGCAGGCCGAGCGCGTCGGCGTTGGCCGGGGCAATGGCGAGAAGCCGGGTCAGCTCACGGGCGGCGTGCGCGTGCGCCCCGGTCCGCCAGTGCTCCACCGCCCGATGCCAGCCGGCGGCGTCCGGCCCGGCCGGCGGCGCGGCGTGTCCCGTTCTCACCGATGTGGCCTCCCGGCGATGCACCGAGCGGGAATCGCGCGCTGTCCTGTGGTGCATCGCGTGCGGAATCCGGCATTGGTTCGATGGAACGGCATGATAAACCGTCAGATAGCATGAGACCGTGCGTGCGGACGAGGTGCGATGACTGTCTGGCTTTGAGACTTTTGCTGGGCATGACCTGCGCGGCGGTGACGTCCACAGGCACCGGCGCGATGCGTTACTACGTTATTCCCCTCATGATTGCATAAGGATGTCACCGGGTCAGCGCCCGGTGACCGTCACGAACCACCCGCTGTTTACGTCGCTCGCACGCACACCCGTGAGCGTCACGCGGTCCTGTTCGCTGAAGGCGATCACAGCGTCCCCGGCGTCGTTTGCACTCACCGTGTACGACGCCAACCCGTCCGCCAGACCGATACGGTCGCCTTCCGCGGCACTGAAATCGCGGATGACGTCCATGCCGTCGCCAAGCCGGAATACGAAGGTATCCGCGCCGGCACCGCCGCTCAGCGTGTCGTTGCCGATGTCTCCGAACAGGCGGTCATCCCCGTCGTCGCCGTAGGCGAGGTCATCGCCCCGGCCGTTAAACAGCGTGTCGCTGCCCAGGCCGCCGAACAGGGTGTCGGCCCCGCTGTTGCCGAGCAGCACGTCGTTCCCGGAATTGCCCAGCAACAGGTCGTCTCCATCGTCTCCTTCCAGGAAGTCGGCGTCGTCGTTGCCGTACAGCGTGTCGGAGTCCCGCCCCCCGAACAGGCGGTCGTCGCCGCGCCCGCCGAACAGCGTGTCGGCCCCCCGGTTCCCGAGCAGCACGTCCGCCCCGGTGTTGCCGAGCAGCACGTCGTTGCCCTCGCCGCCGGTGCAGGTGTCGTCGTCTCCGCCGCCGCGCACCGTGTCGTTGCCGTCGTCGCCGTACAGCACGTCGTTGCCTGCTTCGGACCCGACATAGTCGTTGCCGCCACCGCCGCGCAGCGTGTCGTCGTCGGCGCCCAGCACGATGTACTGGTCCTCGCTGTCGCCCACCACCACCTGCGAGCCGTCGCCGCCGGTCACCCGGACGGCGCCGATCACGGCGGCAAACTCCACGTTGCGGAGTTCGACGGAGGTCCCTCTCGGCAGGTTGCGCCCGTCGATGACCACGGCTTCCTGCTGGAGGCTCGTGCTTGCGTTGCCCCCGACCGACGGAGCGCTCGTCTGGCCGGTGATGATGATCGGCAGGTCGGGCCGTGCGCTGGTGTCCGCCACGAAGGGCGTGATCGTGCGCACCGTCAGCGTCGCGTTCCGGGGCAGCGCGCCCAGGAACCCGCCGCCGACGCCGGTCATGGCGTTCATGTCGTCGGGCTTGCCCTCAGTGCGGCCCTGGATGGCCTGAAGCAGCCCCGCCGTGCCGGTGGTCTGGGTCGAGGTGACGGCCTCGATCTGCAATCCCACGCCGACCGGCAGGTGGGCTTCGAGCAGCACTTCGCCGGTTCCCGACGCCTTCACCAGGGGAATGTCGGCGTTCGTGGTGGTGGCGTCTTCGTCCCGGCGCGTGCTGGACACGACGGGCACGGTCAAGGTCTGCGTGACCGTGCCGTCCGATCGGGTCTGCTTGACTTCCTCGACGGTGATGCCGTCCAACGTCTGCGTGGTGGTCGTGGACGAACCCGACGAACCGGAATCGCCGCCGCTGTCCGTGGAAGTCGTCGTCGTTGCCGCCGCGGTGGTGAAGGTGTAGGCGCTGCTGCCGCTCAGGCCGGCGTAGCTGTTGCCGGCGGCGTCGGTGATGACGCCGGAGGCGATCTCCACATAGTACGCGGTCGAACTGTCGAGGTTCGCGGTCGGATCGACGGTGACCTGGCTGTTCGACACGGTGCTCCCGCCGCCGAACGCCACCGATTCCGCCAACTGGCCGCCGCTGACCCGCCGGATGTCGACCGAGCCGCTGCCCAGCACGGTTTCCGAGAAGGTCAGGACCAGATTGCTCCCCACCGCCACGCCCGTGCCGCCGTTCGTGGGCGAGCGGGACACCAGGGTCGGCACGACGGTGTCGATGGTCACGGTCAACGCGCCCGATGCCGTCGACGTGTTGCCGGCCGTGTCGCTGATCTGCGCGGTCAGCGTGTGCGCCCCGTCGCTCAGCGACGAGGACGTGATGGTCCACGCCCCGGCCCCCGCCGCGCTGGCCGTGCCCACCGCGGTGCCGCCGTCGTACAGCACGACCGTCCCGGCCTCTCCCACCGTGCCGGTGAACGCCGGGCTGGTGGTGCGGGTCAGGTTGTCGCCGGTGGTCCCGGTGTCGGAACCGCTGGAGAGCACCAGCCCCGTGGGCGCGCTCGCCGCCGCGTCGATGGTCACCGTCAGCGAGGACGAGGCGGAGGAGGTGGCGGTGCCGTTGACGGCCTTCGCCGTCAGGGTGTGGGCGCCGTCGCTCAGCGAGGCGCTGGTGATCGTCCAGCGGCCCAGAACGTCCGCGGTGGCGGTGCCCAGCGCGGTGGTGCCGTTGCTGTCGTAGAGCACGACGCCGGCCGCTGCGCCGGCCGTGCCGGAAATGCCCGGCGAGGTGATCTTGGTGATCGTGTCGGAGGTCGAGCCGCTGTTCGACCCGCTCTCCAGCCCCAGCCCGCCCGGCGCCGAAGGCGAGGTGAAGACGGAGAGCAGGGCGCCGCTGGACGACAGCCGCAGCACGAACAGGTCGCTGCCTCCGGCGCTGGTCAGGCTGGCCGTGCCGGCGCCGGAGTCCAGGACGGCCGTGCCTTGGAACGCTCCGGTGACGTAAGCGGTGCCCGAACCGTCCACCGCGATGCTGGAACGCTGGCTGGTGGAGGCGTTGCTCAGGCGGTGGGCCCAGACATAGCCGCCGGTGCTGTCGTACTTAGCGACGAACACGTCGTCGCTGCCGGCGCTGGTCAGGTTGGCGACGCCGGCGCCGGGGTCGAAATCCACCGTGCCCGAGAAATAGCCGGTGACGTAGCTGTTGCCCGAGCTGTCCACCGCCAAATCGTTGCCCTGGTCGGCGGACGCATCGCCCAGGCTCCTGGCCCAGAGATAGCCGCCGGTGCTGTCGTACTTGGCGATGAAGACGTCCTGCCCGCCGGAGACGCTGGTCAGGTTGGTGACGCCGGTGCCGGGGTCGAAGTCCACCGTGCCGGTAAAATAGCCCGTGACGTAGGTGTTGCCGGAGCTGTCCACCGCCACGCCGTTGGCTTGGTCGGAATACTGGCCGCCCAGGCTCCTGGCCCAGACGTAGCCGCCGGTGCTGTCGTACTTGGCGACGAACACGTCACTGCTGGAGGCGCTCGTCAGGTTGTTGACGCCGGCGCCGGGATCGAAGTCCACCGTACCGAGGAAACAGCCGGTGACGTAGGTGTTGCCGCTGCCGTCCACCGCCACGGCGTTGCCCTGGTCGGTGGACGTGCTGCCGCCCAGCGTGTTGGCCCAGAGATAGCCGCCGGTGCCGTCGTACCGCGCGACGAACAGATCGCTGCCGCCGGCGCTGGTCCGGTTGACGATGCCGGTGCCGGGATCGAAGTCCACCGTACCGTAGAAGTAACCGGTGACGGAGACGTTGCCGGAACCGTCCACCGCCACGTCGTAGGCCCGCTCCGCGGAATCGCTGCCCACGCTCCGCGCCCAGACATAGCCGCCGGTGCCGTCGTACTTGGCGATGAACAGGTCGTTGCTGCCGCTGCCGCTGGTCAGGTTGGCGGTGCCGATGCCGGGGTCGAAGTCCACCGTGCCCTGGAAGTACCCGGTGACGTAGCTGTTGCCCGAGCCATCCACCACGATGCCGGCGCCCTGATCGGTCAGGGTGCCGCCCGAAGTCTTGGCCCAGAGATAGCCGCCGGTGCTGTCGTACTTGGCGACGAACACGTCGTAGTCGCTGCCGGCGCTGGTCAGGTTCGCGGTCCCGGCGCCGGGATCGAAATCCACCGTGCCCTGGAAATAGCCGGTGACGTAGCTGTTGCCGCTGCCGTCCACCGCGATGGAGCGCCCTGCGTCGGAACTGCTGCTGCCGATACCGGACAGATAGACGTTCTTCGACGTCGCGGCGCCGATGGAGAGCACCAGCTGACCCGACGCGGTCGAGGTGTTGCCGGCCGTATCGACCGCCACCGCGCTCATGGTGCGGGCGCCGCTGCCCAGCGAGGAGGACGTGATCGTCCACGCCCCGGCGCCGGACGGGCTGGCGGTGCCCACGGCGGTGACGCCGTCGTACAGCACCACGGTCGCGGCCTCGCCCACCGTGCCGGTGAACACGGGGCTGGTGACGCTGGTGACGTTGTCGGTGGCCGAGGCGCCGTCGTCCGACGCGTCCGTCAGGTCCAGCCCGGTGGGCGCGCTCACCGCGGTGTCGATGGTCACCGTCAGCGCGGACGAGGCCGTGGACGTGGCGCTGTTGCTGACCGCCATGGCCGTCAGGGTGTGGGCGCCGTCGCTCAGCGAGGCGCTGGTGACCGTCCACTTGCCCGAACCGTCGGCGATGGCCGTGCCCAGCGCGGTGGTGCCGTTGCTGTCGTACAGCACGATCGTGGCCGCGGCGGCGGCCGTGCCGGTGATGTTCGGCGTGGTGACCTTGGTGATCGTGTCGGAGGTCGAGCCGCTGTTCGACGCGGTGGCCAGCCCCAGCCCGGTCGGCGTCACCGGTCCAACCGAGATCAGGCTTCCATCGGACGACAGCGACAGCACGAACACATCGCCGTTGCCGGCGCTGGTCAGGCTGGCCGTAGCGGTAGAGTCGAGGATGGCCGTGCCCTGGAACGTCCCGATGACGTAGCTGTTGCCCGAGCCGTCGACCGTCACCCCCAGGCCGGCGTCGGCGGACGTGCCGCCGAACTTGTGAGCCCAGAGGTAGCCGCCGGTGCTGTCGTACTTGGCGATGAACGCGTCGTCGTTGTAGCCGTTGCTGGTCAGGTTGGCGCTGCCGGTGCCGGGGTCGAAGTCCACCGTGCCCGAGAAGCTTCCGGTGACGTAGCTGTTGCCCGAGCTGTCCACCGCAACGCCGTATCCGTTGTCGATGCCCCCGCTTCCCAGGCTGTGCGCCCACAGATAGCCGCCGGTGCTGTCGTACTTGGCGATGAACGCGTCGTTGCTGCCGCCGCTGCTGGTCAGGTTGGCGCTGCCGGTGCCGGGGTCGAAGTCCGACGTGCCGTAAAAGTACCCGGTGACGTAGCTGTTGCCCGAGCCGTCCACCGCCACACGGTTGCCGTACTCGTAGCCGTTCCCTCCCAGGTCCAGAGCCCAGACATAGTTGCCGCTGCCATCGTACTTGGCGACGAACGCATCGATGGTGCCGTTGCCGCTGGTCAGATTGGCGACGCCCGTGCCGGGGTCGAAATCCACCGTGCCCTGGAAATTTCCGGTGACGTAGGTGTTGCCCGACGCATCCACCACAACGCCGCTGCCCTGGTCGCCGGACGTGCCGCCCAGGTTCTGGGCCCAGACATAGTCGCCACTGCCGTTATACTTGGCGACGAACACGTCGTTGCCGCCGATGCTGGTCAGGTTCGCGGTGCCGGTGCCGGGGTCGAAGTCCGCGGTGCCCTGGAAATACCCGGTGACGTAGCTGTTGCCCGAGCCGTCCACCGCAACGTCGACGCCATAATCGCTGGACGCCCCGCCCAGGTTCCTGGCCCAGACATAGTTGCCGCTGCCGTCGTACTTCACGATGAACGCATCGGAGGAGACGCCACTGGCGCTGGTCAGGTTGGCGACGCCCGCGCCGGGGTCGAAATCCACCGTGCCCTGGAAATTTCCGGTGACGTAAGTGTTGCCCGAACCGTCCACCGCAATGTCGGTAGCGAAGTCGTTGCTGGCGCCGCCCGCCTTCTTGGCCCAGACGTAGTTGCCGCTGCTGTCGTACTTGGCGACGAACACATCATAGGTGCCGGGGCTGCTGGTCAGGTTGGCGGTGCCGGCGCCGGGGTCGAAATCCGCCGTGCCCATGAAATAGCCGGTGACGTAGGTGTTCCCGCTGCCGTCGACGGCAACCGACTTGCCGGCCTCGCTACCAGTTCCGCCGATCCTGAACATCGCCACACCAGCCTCTATTCACCGCCCAGGCCGCCGCCCGCGCCGGGTCCGGTCCATTGGATTTTGCCTAAAGGCACAGGGAGTCGGGGCGAATGCAATACCGCCCAAGTCCGATGTGTACGGCTGTTCACATCGGCCGCTCGCCCCCGCGGAGTCCTTGCAATGGCGCCGGGGCTGTCCCAAGATCGGGGCCTTGTCCCTGTCTTCGGCTTGGTCTTTTTCGATGCGGCTCTTGCGCCGGCTGTTGCCGGCATTCTGGGTTCTGTTGCAAAGTTTGAGGGTAGACGCGGAAAGTCGCGACGCCACCACCGTCAGGCGGCAATCCCGAACAGACTGGCGATGAAGGCCGCCTGGGTGGGCATGTCGTTGGCGGGGATGGCGGCAACCTGCCCCTTGCGCACCATCGCCAGGATCTCGTAGCCGGCGATCGTCCGGCGCGCCGTGTGGAAGCTCTTGAACCCGAGCCCCGGCCGGACCAGCCGCTTGATGCGGCGGTGATCCTGTTCAACGATGTTGTTGAGATACTTCACTTGGCGCAGCTTGGCCAAGCGCCATAGTTCGCCGTTCTTCTTCATCGTCTTGGCCGCGCTCGGGTAGGCGGCATTCTTATCCACCGTGAGGGTGCGCGGGGTGACGGTATGGGCCTGCTTCAGCGCCTTGCGGAAGAAGCGCCGGGCGGCCGCGGCGTCGCGCTTGGCGCTGAGCCGGAAGTCGATCGTCTGCCCGCGGGCATCGACGGCGCTGTACAGGTACATCCACCGCCCCTTCACCTTCACATAGGTTTCATCCACCCGCCAGGAGCCGGTGGTCAGGCGCAGATGCGGGCGCAGCCGCTTGTCCAGTTCCGGCGCGTAGGCCTGGATCCAGCGGAAAAGGGTCGTGTGATCGACCGCCACACCGCGGTCGGCCAGCATCAGTTCCAGGTCGCGGTAGCTGATTGGAAACTGCAGGTACCAGCGCACCGCCCACAGGATCACCTCCGCCGTGAACTGCCGGCCCTTGAACGGGCTCTTCCCGCTGCGCATCGCCGTCTCACCCCAGCCGCCGAAAAGGGCTGGGTTTTACCCTATCCCCGCCCCGGCGCAAACGCTGCAACAGAACCCGAATCAGTGTCGAGGCAGCGGCGGATTGGCGGCGGGCACGGGAGAAGGACAGCCGGTGACGAGCCGCCCGCACGGGCTGACGGTCCTTGCGCTTCAGGGCGCATCGCCACGCTTCCAAGCGCTTCGCCCGTCTATACCGTTCAAAATACCGTTCAAAACGACGAAGCCCCGCACGAGTGTGCAACGACAATTTCGAAGTCCGGCCAGCGTCAATTACGGGTTCTTCCGCATTTTTGGTGCAAAACAGCCCTCGGTGGAATGGCTTTAGGGACGACAACTTCACGCGGCGGCCAGAAC